>NZ_JBDFPP010000017.1:0-98235 GCF_039672635.1 Pseudomonas sp. P39-UII1 | reverse complement strand
CGCGGCGATGCGCAAGCTGCTGCACCTGGTTTACGGGGTGGTGAAGTCGGGGATACCGTTTGACCCCAAAATCGCTCTTGCAGGGTGAGGGTCAAGACGGTATCTACATTTGTTGCAACGCGCCGTTCCAGTCAGGCCGTGGTTGTCCGCCTTGGCGCATGACTGAAGACAGGTGAGGCGCCGGCAGCGCCAGCCGAAAAATTGGGTCATGCCAACAAGGCTGGCAACTATGGCCTCACAGGCCATGGCACGTTGCAACAAATGTAGGAGCGGGCTTGCCCGCGATGCGCCGCGCGGGCGGCGCTCGATCTCAAAGGCGCTGAAGATACCAAGGCAAGCGCTTCGCGGGCGGCGCTCGATCAATGCACCCCCGACGACCGCTCCATCGCCAGCGCCAACGCATCCGCCTGCCCCCAGGCAATCTGCATCGCCCGCAACCCATGCTCCAGCAACTGCCGCGTTTCTTCATCCTCGATTCGCTCAAGGGCACGCCGGCTGTCGCTGTAGGCAAACATCAGGTAATGGGTGACATTCATCAACACGAATTCCATCGGCACCATGTTTTCACCGATGGCGCGGGAGAGGGATTTGCCGGGCGGCAGTTCGAAAGTATGGGGTGGGTCGGGGACGATCTTTTTCATAATTGGCACCATATTGATCATGTGCCGCCCCTCAGTTTCCACACATTGGGGTGACAGCTGTACGCGGGGTGGAAAACCAGGCATATGGCGAACCCGGTAGGCCCAAGGGCCTCCCGCGCAAAGCTGTCATAACGACAGGAGCCATATGTTACTGCCAGGTTTCCACACCCGATCGCTGAACCCTCAGCGACCCCGAAAGCCTAGAGGGCTAGCTTTCCAGTAACAATCAGACGCCTGTCGACAGACTTTGTAGGGTATTTCCCTGGGTCTGATACCTCCAGCCCATTCCTGTAGGAAGAATCTGAATCCGCAGTAGGGCCATTCAATAATCCAGCTCCATCGGAGCAGATTGCCCCGCAGAGCGCGGTACAGTTGCCTCAAATCAAAAAAACCGCGACCCATCAGTCAGATAGCCCCCAATCCCCCGCCTATCGCGCTTTGATTAATGTGACAAAAACCTTACCATGCGCCGCTTCGCAATAACTGCAGTCGTCAGGGACGAACATGAATCATCTCAGCATCGCCAAAGAAGCTTTAATTGCCCAGGCCCAGGCTGTCACCCAGCTGGCCGACCGCCTCAACGGCGAGTTTCAGAGCGCCGTCGAGCTGATCCTCGGCTGCCAAGGCCGTACCGTGGTCTGCGGCATGGGCAAGTCCGGCCTGATCGGCCAGAAGATGGTTGCCACCTTCGCCTCCACCGGCACCCCAAGCTTCTTCCTGCACCCCGCCGAAGCCTTCCACGGCGACCTGGGCATGCTCAAGCCGATCGACGTGCTCATCCTTATCAGCTACAGCGGCGAAACCGAAGAGCTGATCAAGCTGATCCCAAGCCTGAAGTCGTTCGGCAACAAAATCATCGCCATGACCGGCAACGGCAAGTCCACCCTGGCCAAGCACGCCGATATCTGGCTGGACATCTCGGTCGAGCGCGAGGTCTGCCCGAACAACCTGGCACCGACCACCTCCACCCTGGCAACCATGGCCATGGGCGATGCACTGGCAGTAGCGCTGATCGAAGCCATCCAGTTCAAGCCAATGGACTTCGCCCGCTACCACCCCGGCGGCAGCCTGGGCCGCAAACTGCTGACCCGCGTTTGCGACGTGATGCACTCGCCAGCACCGGTGGTTACGCCTGCTACCAGCTTCCATGATTGCTTGCTGGTGATGACCCGCAGTCGCCTAGGCCTTACTGTCGTAATGGATAACGACAAGCTGGTCGGCATCGTGACAGACGGCGACCTGCGCCGCGCGTTGCTGGATAACGAAGGCACGATTCACGAAAACGTGGCGAAGTTCATGACTGCCAATCCGCACACTATCCAGGAAGATTCCCAGCTTTCCGAAGCTGAGGCCTACATGCTGGATAACAAGATTCGGGCGTTGGCAGTGACCGATGCACAGGGCGCAGTGGTCGGCGTGGTTGAAATCTTCGACTGACGCACTGCATAACAAAAAAGGGCCGATACAACTTGGTTGTATCGGCCCTTTTCATTGTTGGGTGCAAGCCCCCGCAGGGCTTGCCGATGACGCTTGTTACTGCGCCATCTTCGCCATCACCTTGGCATACCCTGCAGCACTACCCAGCACCGCCTCATTGCCTTGAGCAAAGAGAATGGCATCGGCGACTTCACGGAACGCCCCGGTACCACCGGCCGAAGTCAGGGTCTGCGTAGCGGCGGCCTTTACATAGACCGGCGCATCCGCCACCGCAAACGACATCCCACAGGCCGCGAACGCGGGCAGGTCGATGCAGTCATCACCGATGCAAGCGGTCTGCTCAAGCGTCACCCCAGCCTCGGCCATCAGCTGATTGCAGGCTGCAAGCTTGTCCTTCACGCCAAACTGGCAAAGGGTCACGCCCAGGTCGGCCACACGCTTGCGCAGTGTTGCCGAATCCCGCCCGGACAGCACCGCCACCCGTACGCCGTTCTCTTCCAGCAAGCGCATGCCCATGCCATCACGCACATGGAAGCGCTTGAGGCATTCGCCGGTGGCGTCATAGTAGATGCCGCCATCGGTCAGCACGCCATCGACGTCGGTGATCACCAGGCGGATGTCGGCCAGCGTTGGCTTTGCCACCGGGGCTTGGCCGGTCATCAACGCGCGCACCTGCTCCAGGCATTCAGGCGTATCCACGCCCGGGCCGGTTGGCTCTACCACGTACGCACGAATGCAGTAGCCGGCCGCCATCAAGCGCAACTGCTCCAGCTTTTCCGCGTGCTCCATCATCGGCTGCGGCAGGCTGGCGTATTCGGCCAGCACGTCGCGGCGATAGGCGTAAACACCGACGTGCTTGAGGTAGGTGGCGACTTCGCTGTCGCGCGGGTAGGGGATAGGCGAGCGGCTGAAGTACAGCGCGTTGCCATTACTTGCCAGCACCACTTTGACGGTGTTGGGGTTGCCCGCTTCATGCGCATCGATCGGGTGGCACAGGGTGCCGACATTGACGCTGGCATCCGCCAGCATGCCGGCCGCCAGGGCTTCGATATCTGACGGGCGCACCAGTGGCTCGTCGCCTTGCAGGTTGATGTAGATATCTGCATCAACCTGGGCCATGACTTCGGCAAGGCGATCGGTGCCGGACGGGTGATCCGGGGACGTCATCACGCACACGCCACCAAAACCGCGTACGGCCTGGGCAACGCGCTCGTCGTCAGTGGCAATGACCACCACTTGTGCGTTGGCAACCTGCAGCGCGCGTTCGTAAACGTGCTGCACCATCGGTTTGCCGGCGATATCGGCCAGCGGCTTGCCCGGCAAGCGGGTGGAGCCGTAGCGGGCCGGGATGACGATCGCGACCCGTTGTTCAGAAGTTGCCATGCTCACAATCCTTGTTGCCGAGGCTTACGAAATGGCCAGGGGCGGGAAGCCCTTGATCAGGTCGTCCAACGCTTTGATCTGCGCCAGGAACGGCTCCAGCTTGTCCAGCGGCAGGGCGCTCGGGCCGTCGCACTTGGCTTGGTCCGGGTTGGGGTGCGCTTCCAGGAACAGGCCAGCCAGGCCAACGGCCATGCCCGCGCGTGCCAGGTCGACGACCTGTTCGCGGCGGCCGCCGGAGGCTGCGCCCGACGGGTCGCGGTTCTGCAGGGCGTGGGTCACGTCGAAGATGATCGGCAGGTTGTCACAGGTGCGCTTCATCACGCCAAAGCCCAGCATGTCGACCACCAGGTTGTCGTAGCCCATGCAGGTGCCGCGGTCGCAGAGGATCAGCTGATCGTTACCGGCTTCCTTGAACTTGTGCACGATGTTCTGCATCTGCGAAGGGCTGAGGAACTGCGGCTTCTTGATGTTGACCGGCTTGCCGGTCTTGGCCAGGGCGACCACCAGGTCGGTCTGGCGAGCCAGGAAGGCGGGCAGCTGGAGCACGTCGACCACTTCGGCGACCGGGGCGCATTGGTAGATTTCATGCACGTCGGTGATGATCGGCACGCCGAATTCGGCCTTCACCTTTTCGAAGATGCGCAGGCCTTCTTCCATGCCAGGGCCACGGTAGGAGTGGATGGACGAGCGGTTGGCCTTGTCGAAGCTGGCTTTGAAGACGTAGGGGATACCCAGCTTCTGAGTGACGCGCACGTATTCTTCACAGGCCTTCAGGGCAAGGTCTTCGGACTCGAGGACGTTGATGCCGCCGAAAAGGACGAAGGGCGCGTTGTTAGAGCACTCGATGGTTGGGGTTATATTCAAGAGATTCACTCGGAAAGATCAAGATCGCAGGTGATAAATGCGAATCGATGATGAAAGCGTCAACTGGTTTGGCTATAGATGATCTATTTGAAAGGTTCGGGCATCAATTTGATGCCCGAATTTTCTCAATACTCTATCTATTTAGCCGCTACAGTTTGTGGTTCCTTCATTGGTCTTACAAATAGCTTCAGGCCCATTCGGAATAGTGGGCCGTGATACTTTTCAATGAAGAAGAATCGGAGGCTTCTCACCATCGGTTTCTTCGCGTCTTTGAAGTACAAGTAGGGGGAGCTGCGAAGCTTTTTATTTAGCTTATATTGCTTATATTCCTTGCTATTGGTTAGCGCAAGTTCGTTCGCAGCTTTTTTTGGTGCCGTTTTCACAGGCTCTGGAGCACGCGCCGCAGGCTTAGCTGCAGCTTTCGGTGCGGCAGCAGGTGCTACAGGAACAGCTGGAGCCTTGTGGTAGATGTTATATTTTGCTGCAAGATATGAGCTCTTGAAGTAAGTGCGATCTTGTCTGGAGGGTTTGACGTCGATGTGGTAGTCATCGATATTCAGGCGCTTAGGTAGAATATTTCTGTAGGCATGTGATTTTCTATCCCCAAAATCTCGCACTACGGAGTCGGCCAAGAAGTACGAGTATTTTTTATGAGCCAGCCATCCTACAAAATTGAATACTGTGCTAGCCACGACCGTGTCTGAGCTGTCATCTTGGATCGCGTTCAGCGCGTGCTCTAGGTCCGGTACCTTTTTAGCTAGGCCGGCAGAGTGGCTGTAGAAGGAATTACCAACGGTGTAGGTTTCTTTGCCATGGATTAAGCTCAGCAACCCGACGCCGCTGTTGTAGCAAATTACTGCGTCACTAAGGTCGATAAGCGCATGCACGTTATCTGAATGGTCGCAAACGATTACGTTGTTTTGCGGGAAATCAAGTTTGCTAGCGGACAGTGGGTGGGGCTTAATGAAAACGACTGTGTCTTGATCAATTTTTTCGCAAATTGAAAGTACAGAGTCATAATGCGCGCTATAGCTTATGTGTCCCTCGGTGTATCGAGTAACAGCCATGTCGTCATGGAGTTGCAATGGGATGAAGATTGTTTTTTTTGCGAGGGCCGATACGAGGGAGTGCTTGTCATATGTAGACTGATAGTCTGACAGCTTCTCCAGAGTCTTACCGCCACCTTGCAGCTCCTCAATAAGCGCAGCGGTAGCTTCCGCCTCAGAGCTGGAAGGCGTCCAGTTGAGGTAGACTTGATTCTTGTAATCGGAATCGTTGTAGGCTACTTCGGGGGCGTAATACCAGCTGCCTGGCAGTGCGCCTCGTTCGACTACAATCGTCTTAATTCCGCACTTTTTCGCTAGCTCGTGATAGGGGCGGATGGATTCGTGGGACTTCATGTAAGGGTTGAAAATGGATACGGCGTCGTAATAGCCACTTTCAATTTTGTCCACTACTCGCTCGGGCACATGTTCGCCTGGTAGCAAGACTTCAATGGAATAGCCTGCAGATCTGAATGGCAGGAAATATTCATATTGGTCCTTGTGCTTTAGTAGCACAAGAATTTTTTTATCCCGTGGCAACCAATTCTGTTCAAGAATTCTCCACGGAGTCTTCATTACCTTTTCAAGTTCGATGTTAAAGTTGCTGCGCTTCCAGTCGTTTTTGGAGACCCAGTCACTAACTACCGGCTTGTCATGGTGGAGGTGTAGTACTTTCAAGCCAAGAAGTTCTGCGGGTGCGGAAAGGACTTCAAAAAGCCTCCGATACCCTTTGTATTCTTTCAGGTCGGTGTAGTACGCGTCACGTAGTGGGCCGTAGAAGTCCTTGTCCATATGTGCAGGAGTCGGCAGGTACTTACTGATCAGTGCATATCTAATGAGGAATTCGAAGTCCTCGGACCCATGGCCTCGGAAGGTTTCGTTATAGCCACCGAGATGTTCGAAATAGTCCTTCCTGATCAGGAATACATTACTGTACGGCGCAACGAAATCTACGTGCTGACGTCTCCAGGACGCCAGCGATTTGTGCGCTGTCTGCTCCATTCGAAGTGACATCTGCGAGTTTGCTTCAGGCTCAGATGTATAGTCCTGAACAATTTCTTTTGTGGCATCTTCCGTCAGGTGGTAAACCGGCATGTTAAGCATGCGGTCCCAGTACTGATCCAGTTGCTCAATGTTGGCGGCGTGCGCTAACTTTGAGAAGAAGTCAGAAGTCCAGAAGCAGTCAATGTCGTTGAAGAAAATCAACGGAGTTTTTACGTGGTTGACAGCAGCGTTTCTTGCGATTGCGGGAGAGAATGTTTCGTAATCTTCAACGAACTGATAGTCAAAGCCGTGTTGGCTGCAAATCTCTTTGATTTGGGTGCTTTGCTCTTCTGGTGAGCCGAAGTCTACAATTACAACCTTTGGGAGCGGGTTGTAGTAACTTCCAACTAAGGCTAAGCGTTCAAGAACCCATGGGTTGTAGTCGCGCGCCCTGATGCCAAAAACTAGAGTGATGTCATTATGAGAGTAGCTCATGCATATTCCTTCCGCATGTCTGAATGGCGAGTTTGAAAATTGGTTGATTTTCAAAGACCGGTAACCACCGCCAATCGTCGGCGAGTTATTTGAGTTACCGGTCTGTTAGATTTGGTGCCTGAACTCAGTTAACTGCGCCCGTGGCGCGTCCCAGCAACATCGTCTGAACGATAGGCGAAATAACTTTCTGCCATTCATAGACAGCTGCGTTAGTGACATAAATCGTGTCATCCGGCTTAACCGCAATCTGCCGCGCATAGAAAATCGCCGCCGGATCACGCATGTCCAACCGCAGCACGGTCGGCTTGCCATTGGCTGCATCAGCCATGCGGAACACAAACACACCTTCCGGGTTCGCATTCTGCTCGCGCAGCCCACCTACGCTACCCAGTGCATCCAGCAGGCTGGTGTTCTGGCTAGGCAGGTCCTTCAACCCTGGCTCACCCACCGCACCCATCGCCACAAACCGCTGACGCGCACGGTCCAGCACCACTTCAGAGTTCGGGCGCAGCACCATATTGTTGCCCGCCAGAATGTCTTCGTAGTTGAACTGCTGCACCTGCTTGCCGTTACGCACAGTCACGTTGACCAGGTGCGGTTCCAGCACCGGGCCACCGGCCTGGTTGACCGCATCCAGCAGGGTCAGCGGACCTTGCAGGGTGCTGAAGCGCCCCGGGGTCTTCACTGCACCGGCAACCAGCACCGAGCCGGAAAGGTCACCGACCAGCTCAACGTGTGTTTGCACGTCGGTGGTAATGCCTTTCAGCTGGCGGCGGATCATGTTCTCGACTTCGTTGAGGGTCATGCCCGCAACGAACTGGCGGCCAACGTAGGGCAGCGACAGCATGCCCTGCGAGTCGATGCGCGTTTTCAGCTGGGTGCCGCCAGTTGCCAGGGGGGCGAACAGAGCAGAGCCTTCCGGCGCGGTATCGGCGATCAGCACGTTCAGCACGTCGCCGGCGGCCAGGCGCACTTCGGCCGAGACCGGCTTGGTGACCGAGGCCAGGGCAGGGCGCGGGGCGCCGAACATGAACGGCGCGATGGTGCTGGCGTTGATGTCGACGAGGTTGTAAGCCTCGTTCTTGGTTTCGATCGTGCCCTTGTACGGGCCGGCGCCAGACAAGGTGCCGCCGCAGCCCGCCAGGCCCAGGGTCGCCAGGGCCAGTGCTGCCAGTTTCAGGTTGACGCGTTTGGAGACAGCCAGGGATTTAATCACGATGATCCTCGATCGAAGCCAGAATGAAGCGGGTGATGCCGAATACCATCAGCAGGCCAAGCAGAATGGTGGCCAGGTTGTACAGGCGCTCTGGGTACAGGGCGAGCTGCGGAGTGTTCGGGCTGACTACGGTCACCAGGGTGCGGATTTTCTTGCTCGCTTCAATGCGGGCATTGTCCAGCGCGGCGACGGCAGTCTTGTAGGTTTCTTCGGCAATGCCGGCGTCAAGCATCAGCTGCTGGTAGCGCGAAGCAACCACGTTCAGCTGCGAGCCTTGCGGCGACGACACCAGCAGGCGCTTTTCTTTGGCCAGCTGTTGGGTGATGGCCTCGACCTTCTGCTTCTGCTGGCGTACCTGGGGGGCGTTGGCGCGCAGCTTGAAGTTCATCTCGGTGAGCGATGCCTGCTCTTTGGTGTACTGGCCTTCAAGGTCGGCAATGATGGTCGCGCGGCTCTGCGCGGTGTTGCCACCGTCCAGTACCTTGTTGTCGTTCTGGAAGGTCAGCAGCTGGGTTTTGCGCTTGGCGTAGTTCAGGCGTGCGTTTTCCAGCTCGCCCTGGGCGAACTTCATCTGCTCGCGGGCAATGTTGTGGCTCACTTCGTTGACGAAGTGCTCACTGGCCTGAAGGATCTCGCGCAGCATCTGCTCGGAAAGCTCCGGGGTGAACGCTTGCACTTCTACACGCAGCAGGCCGGTGGTTTCGTCGTAGTGGGCCGACACCATGCGCTGGTAGTACTCAAGCAAGTCTTCGCGCGCGGCGTCCTTGTCGAGCCAGAAGAACACGTCACCGCGCTGGGTGGCGTACTGCTCGATCCAGTGCAGTTTGTTTTCCAGCAGCAGCATCATGTCCATCGAAGTGATGTATTCGCGCAGGTACAGGGTTTCTTCGCGCGAAGCCGGGTTGGCGCCGGTCAGCAGGGTGGCCAGGCCAGGCACCTGGGCGCCCTGGTTGTTGCCGTCCTGGCGTACCACCACCTGGGCGGAGCTGACGAAACGGTCGACAGCGAACACGCCGTAGTACACGGCCGCCAGGATCATTGGCAGAACCACCATGGCCAACGCCAGGCGCCAGCCCTTCTTGTTACCCGTACTGCTCATAGTTGGATGCATCCTTGATATGGAACGGTGCTGCTGAATTGGAAGAGGGTTTGCTCAGCTGTTGTAAGCCTTGATGCCTTCGGCGACGTCTTCGTACACCTGGATGCCGCCGTCACGCACCAGCAGCACGATGTCGCACAGCTTTTCGATCTCGGGCATGGAGTGGGAAACCAGCACCACGTTGGCTTTTTGCAGCTTTTCTTTGAATACGTCGGCGCACTTGCGCTTGAACTGCGCATCGCCCACCGACATCACTTCATCGATCAGGTAGTAGTCGAAGTCGAAGGCCATGCTCAGGCCGAATGCCACGCGCGAGCGCATGCCGGAGGAGTAGGTCTTGATCGGTTCGTCGATCCAGTCGCCGATTTCGGCGAACTCCTGCACGTAACGGATCTTTTCGCGCATCGCATCGCCCGTGGCGCCGTATACACGGCAGACGAACTTGATGTTGTCGCGGCCGGTCATGCTGCCTTGGAAGCCCCCGGTCAAACCTACCGGCCACGAGATGCTGCGGTCGGTGACGATGGTGCCGGAGTCGGGCACATCGGCACCGCCCAGCAGGCGCATCAGGGTCGATTTGCCGGCGCCGTTGCGGCCGATCAGGCCGATGTTCTTGCCGGGCGGGATGGCCAGCGACAGGTTGCGGAAGACGTACCGGCGACCATTGGGCGTCAGGTAGGACTTGGTGACGTTTCTGAGCTCGAACACGGGTGGCCTGTACTTAACCGTTCTTGGTGGAAATCAGGTGCATCCTGCGGGCGCGGTAGGCCCCAAGGGACAGGAACAGCAGAACCATGGTGAAGGCGATGACATAGGTTTCGGACACGCCATCGACCGGGGTGTAGTGCGGCAGCACCTCGGCGCGGATCAGCTCGAGGATGTGCAGGAAGGGGTTGAGCAGCAGCACCGGCATCATCGCAGGGGGCAGGTAGGACGCGGGGATCAGCACGCCAGAAATGAAGTACAGCGGGAAGAAAGCCATGCGGATGACGATCTTCAAGCTGGGCAGGGCGTGGGTAATCAAGGCCAGCAGCATGCCCAGGCCAAAGGCGAACAGCAGGCCCAGCAGCAGGCTGGCTACCCATTGCAGCGGGCTGTGCACCGACATGTCGAAGCCGTACCAGGCAAAGCCGAACACCAGAATGGCGTACACCGTGGCGGCGATGCAGGTTTCCACGATCACCCGGGCTATATAGGTGTCCAGCGGTTTGATCTGTTTGTAGCCGAATAGCGAGCGGTTTTCGCGCAGGCTGTCCATCAGCCGCAGGGCGGTGTTGCGGTAGAGCAGGAAGGGGGCCATGCCTACCAGGATGAACACGGGGTATTCCACACCGGAAACCGTGCGGCCGCGCAACATGCCAAGCAGCAGGGAGAAAATCAGCAGGTGCACGATCGGTTCAAGCAGCAGCCACACAGCGCCCAGGCGGCGGTCGCCGAGACGGGAGCGCGCTTCACGCAGCACAAGGGCGAAGATGACCGACTTCTGAATCTGGAGGGAGGAACGAGGCTTCAAGATGGTAACCGCAAAGCAAAGCAGCGCGCCAAAGGCACGCCGGGATTCATCTTCAGGAAAGGACCGAGCCCGTCGGCGTTGTGCCGGCGTATGTTCCGGAGACTTCCATGTTCTAAGGGCCGCGAGGTTAAGCGCGAGAGGGTATAAGCGTCAAGGTCGTACCACGTCTTTATCGGAAAGTTCCTACCGATTATTCGGCTATTTCTGCCGTTAATCGTGTTTCATGAGACACACATGATGGCGTTTTGCCTGGCAACTACCGTGTGTCGTTTTAATGAATCTGGCGACCGGTGGTATCCGGGTGGTCGGTAGGGCTTCTTCATCACCCGCGCAAAATTACCCACCCAACCATCCTGCGATGGTGTGCGCTGCCGATAACGCTTTCATCAATCGCGTTTACACTTACGTCACTTCTTACCACCAGCTCGGGAATGACCTGACCCTATGACAATCCTGGTAACCGGCGGCGCCGGCTTCATCGGTGCGAACTTCGTGCTGGATTGGGTGAGCCAATCGGGCGAGACCATCATCAACCTGGACAAGCTCACCTACGCCGGCAACCTGCAGAGCCTGGCCAGCCTGGAAGGCAACCCGCAGCATGTGTTCGTGCAGGGCGACATTGGCGATGGGCCGTTGGTGCAGCGGCTGCTGGCTGAATACCAGCCGCGGGCGGTGCTCAATTTTGCTGCCGAATCGCATGTCGACCGCTCCATTCATGGGCCGCAGGCGTTCGTCGAAACCAATGTGGTCGGCACCTTCCAGCTGCTCGAAGCGGTGCGCGCTTACTGGCAGGGCCTGGGCGAAGCGGAGCGGGGGGCGTTTCGCTTCCTGCATGTGTCCACCGACGAGGTGTATGGCTCGCTGAAGGCCGATGAGCCGGCGTTTACCGAAACGCACCAGTACCAGCCCAACAGCCCTTACTCGGCGAGCAAGGCGGCCAGCGACCACCTGGTGCGCTCTTACCACCACACCTACGGGCTGCCGGTGCTGACCACCAACTGCTCGAACAACTACGGGCCGCTGCACTTCCCTGAAAAACTCATCCCGCTGATGATCGTCAACGCGCTGGCGGGCAAGGCGCTGCCGGTGTATGGCGACGGCCAGCAGATACGTGACTGGTTGTACGTGAAGGACCACTGCAGCGCCATCCGCCGTGTGCTGGACGCTGGCACGGTGGGCGAGGTGTACAACGTGGGCGGCTGGAACGAGCAACCCAACCTGGACATCGTCAACCGCGTGTGTGCGCTGCTGGACGAGTTGCAACCGCGTGCCGACGGCAAGCCCTACGCGCAGCAGATTACCTACGTTACCGACCGCCCCGGGCACGACCGCCGCTACGCCATCGATGCGCGCAAGCTCGAACGCGAACTGGGCTGGAAGCCGGCGGAAACCTTCGACACCGGCATCCGCAAGACGGTGCAGTGGTACCTGGACAACGCAGCGTGGGTCGAGGGCGTGCAGTCGGGCAGTTACCGCGAGTGGGTTGAAACGAATTACACCGGGCGTTCAGGGAAGTACGAAAAATGACCACGATCTCACAGCGTAAAGGCATCATTCTGGCAGGCGGTTCGGGCACCCGCCTGCACCCGGCGACACTGGCCATTTCCAAGCAGTTGCTGCCGGTGTACGACAAACCGATGATCTACTACCCGCTGACCACTTTGATGCTGGCGGGCATCCGCGACATTCTGATCATCTCCACCCCGCAGGACACGCCGCGTTTCGAGCAGTTGCTGGGCGATGGCCACCAGTGGGGTATCAATATCACCTACGCGGTACAGGCCTCGCCAGATGGCCTGGCGCAAGCGTTCATCATTGGCGAGCAGTTCATCGGCAACGACCTGTCGGCCTTGGTGCTGGGTGACAACATCTATTACGGCCACGACTTCCACAAGCTGCTGGACGGCGCCATGGCGCGGGGCGAGGGGGCGAGTGTGTTCGCTTACCACGTGAACGACCCCGAGCGGTATGGGGTGGTCGAGTTCGACGCGCACGGCAAGGCCATCAGCCTGGAAGAGAAACCGCTGCAGCCCAAATCCAACTATGCGGTAACCGGGCTGTACTTCTACGATCAGGATGTAATCGAAATGGCCAAGGGGCTAAAACCCTCGGCGCGCGGTGAACTGGAAATCACCGACCTTAACCGGATTTATCTCGAGCGTGAGCAGCTGTCGGTGGAAGTGATGGGGCGCGGCTATGCCTGGCTCGACACCGGCACCCACGACTCACTGCTTGAAGCCAGTGGTTACATTGCCACACTCGAACGCCGCCAGGGCCTCAAGGTCGCTTGCCCGGAAGAAATGGCCTTCCGCCAGAACTGGATCGATGCAGAACAGCTGCAAGCCCTGGCTGCGCCGTTGAGCAAGAATGGTTATGGGCAGTACCTGCTGCGCTTGTTGCGCGACCCTATCCTGCAGGGTTGAAGGCCTTGTGCACGCTTGCCGTGGGAAGTTTTACCGGTAAGCGTGCAACATGCCGTGACGTCTGATTTGGTAACCATTCCCCAGTGGGTTTAGTGCCTGTGAGCCGCTAGTTTGAAGGGGCAGCCAAGGAAACTGCTGCACGCAAACTCAACTCACAGGAGTGACCTCATGCGCAATATTGTCCTCAATTACCTGCTGTTGCCGCTGTTCGCTGGTTTGTCGTTCTCTGTTGCTGCCGCGCCGGGGGCCGCGACGATGCCCAAAGAGCCGGTGCCGGTGGTGAGCCAGATGGATGCGGCGGCGGGCAAGGTAAACCTAAATACGGCGGATGCATTGACGCTGCAGAAGGAGCTGAACGGCATCGGCAAGGCCAAGGCGGAAGCCATCGTCGCTTATAGGGATGCCCATGGGCCGTTTGCTTCGGTGGATGAGCTGATGGAGATCAGGGGGATTGGCACTGCATTGCTGGAGCGGAATCGGGACAAGGTGATGGTGGAGTAAGGCGTTAGAGCGTCAGGCACCGGTGCTGTAGGGCCCTGGAGATTGAGCGCCGGGCCAGGCGTAAATGCTATAGCGCCCATGAGATCGAGCGCCGCCCGCGCGGCGCTTCGCGGGGCAAGCCCGCTCCCACATTTGTTGCAACGTGCCATGGCCTGATAGGCCATAGTTGCCAGCCTTGTTAGCACGACGCGATTTTTTTGGCTGGCGCTGCCGGCGCCCCACCTGTCTTCAGCCGTGCGCCAAGGCGAACAACCATGGCCTGTCTGGAACGGCGCGTTGCAACAAATGTGGGAGCGGGCTTGCCCCGCGAAGCGCCGCGCGGGCGGCGCTCGATCTCAACATCGCTGTACAGCCCGCGGCGTACACCCGAATCCCCCGTAAATCTGCCGGCAAACACCCGAGTTAACCACGGGCACAGCCGCAACTTAGCTCCTACCTATCCTGCGCATCCTTGGCATCCGCCTCGGCATTGCGCTCATGCACCTTGCGCAATTGCTCATCGGTCAGGGGCAGCTTTTTCGCTGTGTCGCGCAGCATCATCAGCCCACCGACGATCGAGCCGAGGGCTATGATGAGTATCAGCCAGGCATACCAGGGCATTGTCGTTCTCCTATGAGCATCGGGGGCATTGCGTATCTGAAATTTTGAGCAAATACCTTGACCGTTGGTTCAATTATAGGGCCGAGACCCAGCCGGGCCAATTCTAGTGACCCACGGCCCCCAAAGGCACCGTCACTTCGTTTACAATGCGCGCCGTTTTCGACTTGCCAAGAGACCCGACCATGTCCGCCTGCCAGACGCCCCTGATCGTCGCCCTGGATTTCCCAACCCGTGAAGCCGCCCTGAAGCTGGCCGACCAGCTCGACCCTGCCCTGTGCCGGGTCAAGGTGGGCAAGGAACTGTTCACCAGCAGTGCTTCGGGCATTGTCGAGACGTTGTGTGCGAAAGGCTTCGAAGTGTTCCTCGACCTCAAGTTCCACGACATCCCAAACACCACCGCCATGGCGGTGAAGGCGGCGGCCGAAATGGGCGTGTGGATGGTAAACGTGCATTGCTCGGGCGGCCTGCGCATGATGTCGGCCTGCCGTGAAGTGCTGGCCCAGCGCAGCGGCCCGCAGCCGTTGCTGATCGGCGTGACGGTGCTTACCAGCATGGAGCGTGAAGACTTGGCCGGCATCGGCCTGGATATCGACCCGCAGGAGCAAGTGCTGCGCCTGGCTGCACTGGCCGAGAAGGCTGGCATGGACGGGCTGGTGTGCTCGGCGCTGGAAGCCACGGCCTTGAAGGCGGCACACCCGTCGCTGCAATTGGTGACACCGGGTATCCGCCCGGCTGGCAGCGCGCAGGATGACCAGCGCCGCATCCTGACCCCGCGCCAGGCACTGGATGCCGGTTCCGACTACCTGGTAATCGGTCGCCCGATCAGCCAGGCAGCAGACCCTGCGCAGGCGCTGGCGGCGGTGGTGGCGGAAATTCGCGGCTGATAGAGGCTGACCCATTATCTGTGGGGGATTAGCCAGCCCTTCTGGCAGCGCTGTCGCGCAGAGAACAAAGCCCGCGAGCGAAGCGGGGGCGGTGGATGGCACCGGCTTTGCCGGTGATCGCGGGCAAGCCCGCTCCTACAGGGATCGCGACAGGTTCTGAAGTTTTGGGCAATAAAGCTGCGCTTGCAGGATGAAAAAAGGGCCGACATGCAGTGCGCATGTCGGCCCTTTTTTGTTGCCCTTGAATCAGGCAATGACCAGTGGCTGGAAGCCCTTGATCAGGTCGTCCAGCGCTTTGATCTGCGCCAGGAACGGCTCCAGCTTGTCCAGCGGCAGGGCGCTCGGGCCGTCGCACTTGGCTTGGTCCGGGTTGGGGTGCGCTTCCAGGAACAGGCCAGCCAGGCCAACGGCCATGCCCGCGCGTGCCAGGTCGACGACCTGTTCGCGGCGGCCGCCGGAGGCAGCGCCCGACGGGTCGCGGTTCTGCAGGGCGTGGGTCACGTCGAAGATGATCGGCAGGTTGTCGCAGGTGCGTTTCATCACGCCAAAGCCCAGCATGTCGACCACCAGGTTGTCGTAGCCCATGCAGGTGCCGCGGTCGCAGAGGATCAGCTGGTCGTTACCGGCTTCCTTGAACTTGTGCACGATGTTCTGCATCTGCGAAGGGCTGAGGAACTGCGGCTTCTTGATGTTGACCGGCTTGCCGGTCTTGGCCAGGGCGACCACCAGGTCGGTCTGGCGGGCCAGGAAGGCGGGCAGCTGCAGCACGTCGACCACTTCGGCGACCGGGGCGCATTGGTAGATTTCATGCACGTCGGTGATGATCGGCACGCCGAATTCGGCCTTCACCTTCTCGAAGATGCGCAGGCCTTCTTCCATGCCAGGGCCACGGTAGGAGTGGATGGACGAGCGGTTGGCCTTGTCGAAGCTGGCTTTGAAGACGTAGGGGATGCCCAGCTTCTGAGTGACGCGCACGTATTCTTCACAGGCCTTCAGGGCAAGGTCTTCGGACTCGAGGACGTTGATACCGCCGAAAAGGACGAACGGGGCGGAGTTGGAGCACTCGATGGTTGGGGTGATCTTGATCATGGTCTTCTCTGTAAATCCCTGTCACTGATTCAGTGGCGATGGGCAATCTTACAAGATCTCGGCTGCCTGTGCCGACGCTTTCGCGGGGCAAGCCCGCTCCCACAGGCCCCCCGCTGAAGTTGAATAGGGAAAGCGTTGGCACAGCCTTACAGCATCCTCAAACCTTCAGCACCAACTTGCCAAAGTTCTCCCCGCTGAACAGCTTGAGCAATGCCTCTGGGAAGGTTTCCAGCCCTTCCACCACGTCCTCCTTGCTCTTGACCTTGCCGCTGGCTAGCCAGCCGGCGATTTCCTGCGCTGCCTTGCCGTACTCCTTGGCGTGGTCCATCACCACAAAGCCTTCCATGCGCGCACGGTTCACCAGCAGCGCCAGGTAGTTGGCCGGGCCTTTGACTGCTTCCTTGTTGTTGTACTGGCTGATCGCGCCGCAGATGACGATGCGGGCCTTGAAGTTGATGCGGGTGAGCACGGCATCGAGGATCTCGCCGCCAACGTTGTCGAAGTACACATCAACGCCTTGCGGGCACTCGCGCTTGAGGCCGGCCAGCACGTCTTCGGCCTTGTAGTCGATGACGCCGTCGAAGCCCAGTTCGTCCTTGAGGTACTGGCATTTCTGCGCGCCGCCGGCGATGCCGACCACGCGGCAGCCTTTGAGCTTGGCGATCTGGCCGACGATGCTGCCGACCGCGCCCGCAGCGCCGGAGATGACCACGGTTTCACCGGCCTTGGGCTGGCCCACGTCGAGCAGTGCGAAATAAGCGGTCATGCCGGTCATGCCCAGGGCCGACAGGTAGCGGGGCAGGGGGGCGAGCTTGGGGTCGATTTTGTGCAAGCCCTGGGGCTCACCGGTGAAGTAGTCCTGTACACCGAGGGCGCCGCTGACGTGGTCGCCGGGCTTGAAGTCGGGGTGGTTGGAGGCCACCACTTCGCCCACGCCGAGGGCGCGCATCACCTGGCCGAGGCCCACGGGCGGGATGTACGACTTGCCTTCATTCATCCAGCCGCGCATGGCTGGGTCCAGCGACAGGTACAGGTTGCGCACCTGGATCTGGCCTTCGGCGGGGGCCTGCGCGGGTACGGTCTCGAAGGTGAAGTCGTCACGGCGCACGGCGCCGACCGGGCGTTTGGCGAGCAGGAAGCGGCGGTTGGTCTGGGTCATGGCAGGGTCCTTGAGGGCAAGAGGCTAAGTAGGCAATTTAACGCGGTGATGCCGGTTGGTCTGCAAAATCACTGGAAAGCATGGTAGCCCAACCGCTGGCCTGATGATGCTGCCCAGTTGGATGAGTGGCTGACTAGACTCTGGTCAAACCCGCGGCCTGTTGTGTGTGGGAGCAGCCATGGGCCGCGGCTGCCACACACAGGCGTGAGCCCGCTTTGAACATTCATTCGCTGTGGAGCTAACGATGAGCATGACCTTTTCCGGCCAGGTAGCCCTGGTCACCGGCGGCGCAGCAGGCATCGGCCGGACGACGGCACTGGCGTTCGCCCGTGAGGGCCTGAAGGTGGTGGTGGCCGACCTCGATCCTGTTGGCGGCGAGGCCACGGTGGCCCTGATTCAACAAGCCGGTGGCCAAGCGCTGTTCGTGGCCTGCGACGTGACCAAGGACGCCGATGTGCGTCACTTGCACGAACAGGTCATCCACGCCTACGGCCGCCTGGACTACGCCTACAACAATGCCGGCATCGAGATCGAGCAGGGCCGCCTGGCCGAGGGCAGCGAGGCGGAGTTCGACGCCATCATGGGCGTCAATGTGAAGGGCGTCTGGCTGTGCATGAAGTACCAGCTGCCCCTGCTGCTGGCCCAGGGCGGTGGGGCGATCGTCAATACCGCCTCGGTGGCCGGTTTGGGCGCAGCGCCGAAGATGAGCATCTACAGCGCCTCCAAGCATGCGGTGATCGGCCTGACCAAGTCGGCGGCCATCGAATATGCCAAGAAGGGCATCCGGGTAAACGCGGTGTGCCCGGCGGTGATCGACACCGACATGTTCCGCCGGGCCTACGAGGCCGACCCGCGCAAGGCCGAGTTCGCTGCGGCGATGCACCCGGTCGGGCGTATCGGCAAGGTCGAGGAAATCGCCAGTGCCGTGCTGTACCTGTGCAGCGATGGTGCCGCTTTCACCACCGGGCACAGCCTGACGGTAGATGGTGGGGCTACTGCAATTTGAGTGGTTCGCTATAGGCGCTGTCGCGAGCGGACACTACCAAGGCCAGTGCGACAGCGGCACACCCCAGCAACAGCACACCCCCGAACATCAGCAACGCCATCCCCGACCCCAGCCGATCACTCAGTACCCCAGTGAAGATCACCGGGACGCTGAACCCCAGGTAGGCGAGCAGGAAGAACCCGGCACTGGCCCGGGTTTTCTCGCTGCCCGCCAGCTGGTTCACCGCCGCCAGCCCGCCCAGGTAGATAAAGCCATAGCAGGCGCTGCTGGCCGCCACCGCGCCCAGCAGCACGGCGCCCAAGTGCCCTGCGTTGGCGCCCCAGGCCAGCAGTGCATAGCTGCACGGCAGTATTGCCAGGCCGAGCAACGTGGCCTTGGTGCTGGCCATGCGCCGCGCCAGGGGCTGGAACAACAGGCCGCAGCTGGTGACGCAGAACGTCGAGAAGCCCGACCAGGCGCTCAGGCCATGCTGGCGCAGTATGCCCGGCAGCAAGGCGATGACCAGGCCGGTGCCGGCCCAGGCCAGCAGAATGGCCAGGCCATACACCGCGCTGCCGCGGGGATAGAAGGGCAGGCGCAGCATGGCGCCACGTTGTGCCGGGCGTGGGTCGGGCAGGCGCCAGGTCAGTACCAGGGCGATGCCAGCCAGCAGCAGTTGCAGATGAAAACTGCCGGGTGTGAGGCTGGGCCCGCGCAGCAGGAACAGGCTGGTCAGCGCCGCGCCGAGGCCAAAGCCCAGCGAGGTGCTCGCAGTTACCCAGTTGGCGGCGCGGGCGCTGCTGGCGCCACCCATCAATTCGCCCATATAGGCCGTTGCAGTGGCTGTGGCCAGGCCGGTACCCAAGCCCAGCACCAGTCGCGCCAGGGCCAGCGTCTGAAGGCCTGGCGCCACCAGCATGAGCAGAGTAGCCAGCATCGACAGCAACAGTGCGGCGATAATCAGCGGCCGCCGCCCAACCCGGTCGGCCAGGCCGCCCAGGGCCAGCAGCACGGGGAGCACACCTACCACATAAGCGGAAAAGGCCACTGCTGTGGCGGCGGCGCCTTGGCCGGAGAGGTCGGCGTAGGTGATGTACAGCGGGGCCTGCAGGTTGACTGCCAGGGTGATCAGGCACAGCGCGAAGGCCAGCAGGGCAGGGTTGGAGCGCGAGGGCATGGGAGGGTCCTGGTTTCGGGGTTGTGAGTACCGGCCCTATCGCCGGCAAGCCGGCTCCCACAGAGTCCTCAGGCGCCTGGGCCATTGGACTTCCCCAAGGGTTGGATGGGTGTCCCACTTCTTGGGGGCAGTCCAGAATCCTCAGGCGCCTGGGCCATTGGACTGCCCCCAGGGTTGGATGGGTGTCCAACTTCTTGGGGGCAGTCCACATTGTGGGAGCCGGCTTGCCGGCGATAGGGCCGGTACTGCCAACAGTGCTGCCAAGCCGAACCCTCAACAAGGCACACCACAATCCTATTTATGCTTAACTGTTCGCTCAAAACCAACAAACACCAAGCCCATGCACCTCCCCCTGGACCGCCAAAGCACAACCCCCCTGGTAAAGCAGCTCACTGACCACCTGCAAGCCTGGATCGAACAGCAGCGCCTGCGCCCCGGCGCGCGCTTGCCATCGATTCGTGCGCTGGCACGCGACCAGGCCGTCAGCGCCTCTTGCGTGATCGAAGCCTACGATCGCCTGGTCGCCAGCGGCTGGCTCGAAGCCCGCCACGGCACCGGCTTCTTCGTCGCTGAGCGCAAATCCGCCATGGCCGCGGACGACGCGCCGGTGTGGGACGAAACCGGTAACGGCAGCTGGCGCCAATTTCGCGAAGGCCATGAGCAATTGCTCAAACTCGGCTGCGGCTGGCTGCCCAGCGCCTGGCGGGCGGACGCCGAACTGGCGCAGGCCATCCGCCAGGTCAGCCGCGGCAATCCGCAGGACCTGTTCGACTACTGCCCGCCCCTGGGCCTGGCCAGCCTGCGCCTGCAGTTGCACAAGCGCCTGGCGCGGCTGGACATCGCCGCCGCCCCCGAGCGCATCCTCACCACCCAGGGCGCCAGCCATGGCCTCGACCTGCTGGTGCGCACGCTGCTGCGCCCAGGCGACACCGTGCTGGTAGAAAACCCCGGCTACTACAACCTCTACAACCTGCTGCGCCAGCACCAGGTGCGCATGCTGCCGGTGCCGCGCACGGTGGCGGGGCCCGACATCGACGTGCTTGAGCGCCTGCTGGCGCAGCACCGGCCCCGCTGCCTGTTCGTCAACAGCTTGTACCAGAACCCGACCGGCACCAGCCTGACGCCCAAAGTGGCCTACCGCCTGCTGGAGCTGGCCCGTGAGCATGACCTGCGCATCGTCGAGGACGATATCTACGCCGACTTCCAGGACGGGCCTGCCACACGCCTGGCCACCCTCGACAGCGAGCAACGGGTGATCTACATGGCCAGCTTCTCCAAGACCCTGAGCAGTTCGCTGCGGGTCGGTTACCTGGTGGCCGACCCGCCGCTGCTGGCGCAACTGGCCGAGCTGAAAATGGTCAGCGGCATCGGCACCTCGCGCTTCGCCGAACAGGTGGTGGGGCAGATGCTCGCCAGCGGCAGCTACCGCAAAAGCACCCAGCGGTTGAGGGGGCGCCTGGCCCAGCACATGGCCAAGCTGCTGGGGCAGCTCGAACAGTACGGTTGGCAGGTGTTCTGCGAGCCTTACGGGGGCATGTTCGTCTGGGCGCGGGTGCCGGGGCGCGACTTCGCCAGCCTTGAGCAGCTGGCCTTGCAGCATGAGGTGCTGCTCACCCCGGGCAGCGCCTTCGACTTCGAAGGCGCTGCCACCGAGTGGCTGCGCATCAATGTCGCCTATGGGCAGGACTCACGTGCCCAGGCCTTCCTCCAGCACGCTGGCGCCGGTCCTGAAAGCTGAAGGGCAGGCGTGGCGTCAATCCACGCCGACGAAGCCACCGGTCTGGTGGTGCCACAAGCGGGCGTACAACCCTTGCTGTTCCAGCAACTCGCTGTGGCTGCCACTCTCAACGATGTGCCCTTGGTCCAGCACCACCAGGCGGTCCATCCGCGCGATGGTCGACAGGCGGTGGGCGATGGCGATCACCGTCTTGCCTTGCATCAGGGTTTCCAGGCTTTCCTGGATCGCCGCTTCAACTTCGGAGTCCAGCGCTGAGGTGGCCTCGTCCATGATCAGGATCGGCGCGTTCTTCAGCAGTACCCGGGCAATTGCGATGCGCTGGCGCTGGCCACCGGACAGCTTGACCCCGCGCTCACCCACATGCGCATCGAAGCCGGTGCGGCCCTGGGCATCCGACAGTTGCGGGATGAACTCGTCGGCACGCGCCCGGCGCACGGCCTCGCGCAACTCCGCCTCGCTGGCGTCGGGGCGCCCGTACAGCAGGTTGTCGCGGATCGAGCGGTGCAGCAGCGAGGTGTCCTGGGTGATCATGCCGATCTGCGCGCGCAGGCTGGCCTGGGTTACCTCGGCGATGTCCTGGCCGTCGATCAGGATGCGCCCGCCCTGCACGTCGTAAAGCCGCAGCAGCAGGTTGACCAGGGTCGACTTGCCGGCGCCCGAAGGCCCGATCAGGCCAATTTTCTCCCCGGGGCGAATGTCCAGGTTCAGCGCTTCGATCACGTTGCGCGCCTTGCCGTAATGGAAGTCGACGTCATCGAAACGCACGGCGCCACGGGTGACTTTCAGCGGCGCTGCATGGGGCTTGTCGGTCACGGTGACCGGCTGGGCGATGGTCTGCAGGCCGTCCTGGACCATGCCGATGTTTTCGAAGATGCCGTTGACCACCCACATGATCCAGCCCGACATGTTGACGATGCGGATCACCAGGCCGGTGGCCAGGGCAATGGCACCCACGGTGATCAGCGACTGGCTCCACAGCCACAGGGCCAGGCCTGTGGTGGTGACTACCAGCAAGCCGTTGAGGGTGGTGATGACCACGTCCATGCTGGTGATTACCCGTGAGGCCAGCTGGGTTTTTTCGGTTTGCTCGCGGATCGCCTCACGGGCGTACTGCTGTTCGTAGTCGGTGTGGGCGAACAGCTTTAGGGTGGCAATGTTGGTGTAGCCGTCGACGATGCGCCCCATCAGCTTGGAGCGGGCATCGGACGAAATCACCGAGCGCTCCTTCACCCGTGGCACGAAGTAGAACAGCGCGGCGACGTAGCCGGCGATCCAGATCAGCAGCGGCAGCATCAGCCGCCAGTCGGCCTCGGCGAACAGCACCAGCGAGGTGATCGCGTAGATCAGCACGTGCCACAGCGCGTCCACCGCCTGCACCGCCGAGTCACGCAGCGAGTTGCCGGTTTGCATGATGCGTTGGGCAATGCGCCCGGCGAAGTCGCTCTGGAAGAAATTCAGGCTCTGCTTGAGCACGTAGGTGTGGTTTTGCCAGCGGATCAGGCTGGTCATGCCGGGGTTGATGGTCTGGTGCACCAACAGGTCGTGCAGGCCGAAGAAAATTGGCCGCAGCAGCAGGACCACCACCAGCATCCAGGTCAGCTCGCCGCTGTGCTCGCTGAAGAAGTTGGCATTGGGTGTGCCCTGGGCCAGGTCGATGATGCGGCTGAGGTAGCTGAACATCGCCACCTCGATCAGCGAGGCGACCAGGCCGACCACCAGCAGGGCGAGAAAACTCGGCCACACCTGGCGCAGGTAATAGAGGTAGAACGGCCACACCTGGGTGGGTGGCGACTCGCTGGGCGCGTCGCGGAAGATGTCGATCAGTTGCTCGAAACGGCGGTACAGCATGGGTGACAACACTCCTGTTCAACCCGACCCTCAGGCGGTTTCACGTCCTTGTGAAGCCTGCGGTCAGTCGATGCGTTTGGCAGACTTGATGAACACCGGGTCGGCCGGCACATCGCGCATGCCTTTCTTCACGGTGGTGGGGGAATTGACGATCTGGTCGACCACTTCCATGCCCTTGGTGACTTTGCCGAACACCGCGTAACCACGGTCACGGCCGGGGTTGAGGAAGTCGTTGTCGGCCACGTTGATGAAGAACTGGCTGGTGGCCGAGTTAGGGTCGGAGGTGCGGGCCATCGACAGCGTGCCGCGGGTGTTCAGCAGGCCGTTGCCGGCTTCGTTGCGGATCGGGTCATTGGTTGGCTTCTGGTTCATTTGCTCGGTAAAACCACCGCCTTGCACCATGAAGCCCGGGATCACGCGGTGGAAGATGGTGTTGTTGTAGAAGCCGCTGTCCACGTACGCGAGGAAGTTCTTGGTACTGATCGGCGCCTTCTCGGCATTGAGCTCGATTTCGACCTGACCGAAGCTGGTGTCCAGCAACACGTGAGGGGTCTTGTCGGAGGCCATGACGCTGGTGGCGAAGGCGACCGAGCAGGCGGTGAGCAGGAGTTTTTTCAGCATGGGCTCAATGATCCTTGAGAGGTGGAAGCGGCTGCGAGGAACTGCAGCAAAGTCTGGTTGAAGACCTCGGGTTGATCGAGGGGCGTAGCGTGCCGGGAATCGTCGATGACTACCAGCTTTGCCTGGGGTATCAGGGCCACGTAACGCTCTTTAAGGTGTATCGGGGTGTAATCGTGGTCGGCGGCGATCACCAGCGTGGGACAGCGAATCTGCCCGATGCGTTCCTGCACGCCCCAGTCGACGATGGCGTCGAAGCTCTTGAGGTAGGCGCGTTTGTCGTTGCGCGCCCAGCGCTCGGCCATCTTCTGGCGCAAGTCGGCCTGTTCGGGCTTGGGGAACAGCCGCTCGGCCAGGCCCTTGCCCACGGTTTCGACACTGAGGATGCGCGCCATGCCCCAGCGCTTGGCCCACCACACCCAGTCGCTGCGGGTGCGGCGCTTGACCTCGGGGGCGCTGTTGACGATGCACAGGCTGCGCAGCCATTGCGGGTGGTCGACGGCAAACTGAAAGCCCACCATGCCGCCCATGGACAGCCCGACGAAGTGCACCGGGCCGGTCTGCAGGTGTTCGAGCAGGGCCAGCAGGTCGGCGCTGAAGGTGGCGATCTGGTAGCCGTCACGGGGCTTGTCGGAGCGGCCGTGGCCGCGGATGTCCATGAGGATCACCCGGTACTGGCGGCTCAGTTCGGGTACTTGCAGTTCCCAGTCCTGGCTGCTGGAGCCCAGGCCGTGCAGCAGCACCAGGGGTTCGCCCTGGCCGTATTCCTGATAATGCAGCGAGCATCCTTCATGTTCGAAATAGGCCATGGGCGCGGTCCTCTCAGGCTTGCGGGGGGGCTGCGAAGGGCACGTCCAGGGGCGCAGTGTCGAAATTGCGCAGCAGGTCGATGAGAATCTGCGTGGCCGGGCCCAGGGTCTTCTCTTTGCTCGAATAAAGGTAGAACAGTGGGTGGCGGCTGCCACCCTGATCGAGCGGCAACGGCTTGAGCACGCCATCGCGCAGTTCGCGTTCGATCATGTGCCGAGGCAGCCAGGCAAAACCCAGGCCGCTGCTGACGAAGGTGGTGGCGGTGCCCAGGCTGCCGACGGTCCAGCGCTGTTCGGCGCCCAGCCAGCCGACATCGCGCGGCTGGGCGCGGCCCGAGTCGCGAATCACCACTTGCAGCTGGCTTTCCAGGTCCTGGAAGGTGATCTCCCGGCCCAGGCGGTGCAGGCCGTGCTCGGGGTGGGCGACGGCGACGAACTCTACCGCGCTCAGTTCCGTGCCCAGGTAGCCGCCGATGCTGTAGCTGCTGATGGCAAGGTCGGCGATGCCTTCGTGCATCACTTCCTCGACCCCCGACAGCACTTCCTCACGCAGGCGCACCCGGCAACCGCGGCTTTGCGGCATGAACGCGGCCAGGGCGCGCACCAGACGGGCGCTGGGGTAGGCGGCATCGACCACCACGCGCACTTCAGCTTCCCAGCCTTGTTCCATGTGGTGGGCCAGGTCTTCGAGCTGGCTGGCCTGCTTCACCAGGTGCCGCGAGCGGCGCAGCAGCACGTTGCCGGCCTCGGTCAGCACGGCCTTGCGGCCATCGATGCGCAGCAGCGGCACGCCCAGTTGCTCCTGCATGCGCGCCACCGTGTAGCTGACCGACGACTGCGACCGGTGCAGGGCTTCGGCGGCCTGGGCAAACCCGCCGTGATCGACCACTGCCTGCAGGGTCCGCCACTGATCCAGGGTTACGCGCGGCGCTTTCATCTTTGGCTCCTGTTGTCCTAAGCTGCGCGCTCACAAGGAGAGCGCCCCATGAAAAAATGTTGTGTGGCAATTTTGCTGTGCCTGCCCCTTGGGGCCATGGCTTACCCCATTGATGTGGAGAAGGAGCTGACCGGGGTCAAGCTGGACTACAACGCCTACGACACCGCCTACGACATCGGTGCCATTACCCTGAACAACTATGGGCAAGTGCCGGCGGCCTGCAAGGTGACGTTCCGCAATGGCCCGGAGGCGCCACGGGTGCGCCGGGTGAATGTACCGGCCGGCAAAAGCGTGGATGTGACGGCCAAATTCAACCGGCAGATCATCAAGCTGCGCATTGCGCTGGACTGCAAAGCGCAATAAAACTGATTAATCGATAGATTGAACCCACTTTTTACGCTTTTTTATCGATAGGTCAAGCCTTAATCTTCCCTCCATCGAATCGCACCCTATTTGCCGATGGAGGCACCCCATGTCCCGCGTACTGATCATCGAAAGCAGCGCCCGCCAGCAGGATTCCGTATCCCGTCAACTGACCCGGGACTTCATCGAGCAGTGGCAAGCGGCGCACCCGGCTGACGAAATCACCGTACGCGACCTGGCCGTCACCCCGGTGCCGCACCTGGACGCCAACCTGCTGGGTGGCTGGATGAAGCCTGAAGAGCAGCGCAGCGCTGCCGAGCTGGACGCGCTGGCGCGTTCCAACGAATTGACCGATGAGTTGCTGGCCGCCGATGTACTGGTGTTGGCTGCGCCGATGTACAACTTCACCATCCCGAGCACCCTGAAGGCCTGGCTGGACCACGTGCTGCGTGCCGGCATCACCTTCAAGTACACCCCAACCGGCCCGCAAGGCCTGCTGACTGGCAAGCGCGCCATCGTCCTGACTGCCCGTGGCGGCATCCACGCCGGCGCCACCAGCGACCACCAGGAACCGTACCTGCGCCAGGTGATGGCATTCATCGGCATCCACGATGTGAACTTCATCCATGCCGAGGGCCTGAACATGAGCGGCGACTTCCACGAGAAAGGCCTCAACCAGGCCAAGGCCAAGCTGGCCGCGGTGGCCTGAGCTTCAACGCATTCCCAACCCTGACACCTTGTTTGCTCCTTGGGTGTACCTGCCCGGCCTTGATGGCCGGGTTTTTTTTTGCCTTTACTGGCCCCATCGCCGGCAAGCCGGCTCCCACAGGGTATGCGGCGCGCTCGCGGGCTTTGTTCTCTGCGCGACAGCGCAGCCCGAAAGGCAGAGAGCGCCGCTGTGCCTGTGGGAGCCGGCTTGCCGGCGATGGGCTGCAACGCAGCCCTTTCCGCACGGTCCGGCGCCCCGGCAAGGCCGCTCCCCAAAAAATAAGCGCAGCCCCCACATTCCTCATGGTTGAACACATCAGCTGCAACCCGCTAAGGTCGCGGCCTTGATTTACGAGAGGCAACCATGGGCTACCTGATAATCGTCGCGCTGATCCAGGCGTTTTCCTTCAGCCTGATCGGCGAGTACCTGGCTGGGCATGTCGACAGCTACTTCGCCGTGCTCGCGCGGGTGTTGCTGGCGGGGCTGGTGTTCCTGCCGCTGACCCGCTGGCGCCAGGTCGAGCCGCGGTTCTTGCGTTCGATGCTGCTGATCGGCGCGCTGCAATACGGCATCACCTATGTCTGCCTGTACCTGAGCTTCCGCGTGCTGACGGTACCGGAGGTGCTGTTGTTCACCATCCTCACCCCGCTGCACGTGACCTTGATCGAAGATGCCCTTAACCGCCGCTTCAACCCTTGGGCACTGCTCGCGGCCCTGGTAGCGGTCGCGGGCGCGGCGGTTATTCGCTTCGACAGCATCAGTGGCGACTTCTTCATCGGCTTCCTGTTGCTGCAACTGGCCAACTTCACCTACGCCGCCGGCCAAGTGTTGTACCGCCACCTGGTCGCCCGCCACCCCAGCGACCTGCCGCACTACAAGCGCTTCGGCTACTTCTACCTGGGCGCATTGATCGTGGTGCTGCCGGCCTTCCTGCTGTTCGGCAACGCCCAGCACCTGCCGAGCACCGACGTGCAATGGCTGGTGCTGCTGTTCCTCGGCTTGTGCCCGACGGCACTGGGGCTGTACTGGTGGAACAAAGGCGCGTGCCTGGTTTCCGGTGGCACCCTGGCGGTGATGAACAACTTGCACGTGCCGGTAGGGCTGCTGCTCAACCTGCTGATCTGGAACCAGCACGAGCCCCTGGGGCGGCTGTTCATCGGTGGTGCAATCATCCTGGCGTCGGTGTGGCTCAGCCGCCTGGGCAACCGCACCGAAGCAGCGCTGCCCGGCAAGGCGTGATATGCACACCATCTTCGTCATCGTTGCACCGATCTTTGCCCTGATCCTGGTCGGTTACCTGTGCCGTCGCACCAACAAGCTTGGCGACAAGGCTGCGGCCGAGATCAACAAGATGGTGGTCTGGCTGTGCCTGCCGGCCTTGCTGTTCAAGGTGACGGCCACCGCGACCTGGAGCGAGATCTGGCACCCGGGCTTTATCGTCGCGTTTGGTGCGGGGGCGCTGGCGATGTTCGTGGCCACGCTGGCTTGGCGCCTGTACAGCGGCCATGGCCTGGTGGCGGCGAGCATCGACGGGCTCAGCGCAGGCTATGCCAACACCGGCTATATCGGCATCCCGCTGTGCCTGCTGCTGTTTGGCCAGCCAGGGCTGCAGCCGGCGCTGATCTCGTCGCTGATCGTGGTGTGCCTGGTGTTCGCGATCTCACTGACGCTCATCGAGATCGGCCTGCAGGAAGAGCGGCAGATTGGCCGCGCCATGGTGGTGGTGTGCAAGGCGCTGGCGAAGAACCCGTTGGTGATTTCGCCGGTGCTGGGGGCTGCCTGGGCCATGTCGGGCTTGGGCCTGGCGGAACCGGTGATGCACTTTCTGGACATGCTGGCCTTGGCAACCACGCCGTGCGCGCTGGTGTCGCTGGGGGCGTTTCTGGCAGAAAAACGCACGGGCGCCCAGGCCAGCCCTTGGCCACTGGTGGCGATGAAGCTGGTGGGGCAGCCGGCGTTGACCTGGGTGCTGGCGTTCAAGGTGTTCAGCCTGCCGACGATGTGGGCGGCGTCCGCCGTGCTGCTGGCGGCGCTGCCGACCGGGACCGGGCCGTTCATGTTGGCCGAATACTACAACCGGGAGGCGGGGCTGATTTCGCGGACCATCCTGTTGTCGACGGTGGCTTCGCTGGTGACCTTGACCGGGTTGTTGTACCTGCTGGGGTATGCGGGGTAGTCAAGGGCCCTATCGCGGGCAAGCCCGCTCCTACAGGTTTTGCGCAGGTCTCAGGCCTGCGCTGTACCTGTAGGAGCTGGCTTGCCGGCGATAGGGCCGCAAAGCGGCCCCGACAATCTCAAGCCTCGCTCAGTTCTTCCAGCCGCTGCGGCACACGCCCAGCCAACCCCACCCGCATGTCATTCCCACTCGGCTGCTGATACAAACTCAGCCCAAACTCCGGCAACACCGCCAGCAGGTAATCGAAGATATCCCCCTGAATCCGCTCGTACTCGGCCCACACCGTGGTCGTGGTGAAGCAGTAGATCTCCAGCGGCACCCCTTCGGCGCCGGTCTGCATCTGCCGGACCATGCAGGTCATGCCCTGGTGCACATTGGGGTGGTTCCTCAGGTAAGCCAGGGCAAAGGCGCGGAAGGTGCCGATGTTGGTCAGCTTGCGGCGGTTGGCAGCAAGTTCCGCCACCGGCCCCAGCGCCTCGTTCCAGGTCTGCAGCTCCTGGCGCTTGCCGGCCAGGTAGTCGCCCAGCAGGCGCACCCCGCTCAGGCGCTGTTCTTCTTCGCGGGTCAAAAATCGCACACCGGCCGCATCGATGAACAGGCTGCGCTTGATCCGCCGCCCGCCCGATTGCTGCATGCCGCGGTAGTTGCGGAACGACTCGCTCATCAAGCGCCAGGTGGGGATGGAGACGATGGTCTTGTCGAAGTTCTGCACCTTCACCGTGTGCAAGGTGATGTCCACCACATCGCCGTCAGCGCCTACCTGGGGCATTTCGATCCAGTCGCCCACGTGCAGCATGTCGTTGCTGGTCAACTGCACGCTGGCCACGAACGACAGCAAGGTGTCCTTGTACACCAACAGCAGCACCGCCGACATCGCACCCAGGCCCGACAGCAGCAACAGTGGCGAGCGGTCGATCAACGTGGCGACGATGACAATGGAAGCGAAGATCCACAGCATCATCTTGGCCAGCTGCACGTAGCCCTTGATCGAGCGGGTGCGGGCGTGTTCGGTGCGGGCATAGATGTCCAGCAGGCCATCGAGCAGGCACGACAGCGCCAGGGTCATGAACAGCAGGGTAAAGGCCAGCGCGACATTGCCGAGGAAGTGCTGGGCGGTGTCGGACAGCTCCGGCACCAGCTTCAGGCCGAACTGGATGACCAGCGACGGTGTGGTTTGCGCCAGGCGGTGGAAAACCTTGTTGTGACGCAGGTCGTCGAGCCACTTGAGCGCTTGCTGGCGTGCCAGCAGGCGCGTGGCATGCAGAACCAGAAACCGCGCCAGGCGGCCCATTACCAGGGAAATCAGCAGCAGCACGGCCAGGCCGATGGCGGCGTGGAGCATGGGGTGTTGGTCGAGGGTGCCCCACAGGTCGAGGCTGTCACGCCAGATTTTTTGCATATCCATGAGCTTTAGAACGGTCTTTGCTTGCGAAACGAAGCGCCATTAGAGCGCGGATGGCGACAAAGTTGCCAAAAGAAATTCGGCTACGGCGGCAGAAAACGTTACCCTATGCAACTGAATTTCCCCGCACTTGCCTGAGGTTACCTCCGTGTTCTCCCAATTCGCCCTGCATGAACGCCTGCTTAAAGCCGTGGCCGAGCTTAAATTCGTCGAGCCAACCCCGGTGCAGGCCGCGGCCATCCCCCTGGCCCTGCAAGGGCGCGACCTGCGCGTGACCGCGCAGACCGGCAGCGGCAAGACCGCAGCTTTCGTCCTGCCGCTGCTCAACCGCCTGGTCGACCTGAAAGGCGGGCGCGTCGAGATCCGTGCGCTGATCCTGCTGCCAACCCGCGAGCTGGCCCAGCAGACCCTCAAGCAAGTGCAGCTGTTCTCGCAGTTCACCTACATCAAGGCGGGCCTGGTCACTGGCGGTGAAGACTTCAAGGAACAGGCCGCCATGTTGCGCAAGGTGCCGGACGTGCTGATCGGCACCCCGGGCCGCCTGCTCGAACAGCTCAATGCCGGCAACCTCGACCTGTCCCATGTGCAGGTGCTGATCCTCGACGAAGCCGACCGCATGCTCGACATGGGCTTTGCCGAAGACATGGAGCGCCTGTGCAAGGAATGCGAGAACCGCGAGCAAACCCTGCTGTTCTCTGCCACCACGGGCGGTGCGGCCCTGCGCGACATCATCGGCAAGGTGCTGAAAGACCCTGAGCACCTGATGCTCAACAGTGTCTCGCAACTGGCCGAAGGCACCCGTCAGCAGGTCATCACCGCTGACCACGACCAGCACAAAGAGGCCATCGTGCAGTGGCTGCTGGCCAACGAAAAATTCGACAAGGCGATCATCTTCACCAATACCCGCCTGCTCGCCGATCGCATCTACGGCCACCTGGTGGCCAAGGATGTGAAGGCCTTCGTGCTGCACGGTGAAAAGGACCAGAAGGACCGCAAGCTGGCCATCGAGCGCTTCAAGCAGGGCAGCTCCAAGGTGCTGGTCGCCACCGACGTGGCGGCCCGTGGCCTGGACATCGACGGCCTGGACCTGGTGATCAACTTCGACATGCCGCGCAGCGGCGACGAGTACGTGCACCGCATCGGCCGTACTGGCCGTGCCGGCGGCGAAGGCCTGGCGATCTCGCTGATCACCCACAATGACTGGAACCTGATGTCCAGCATCGAGCGCTACCTCAAGCAGCAGTTCGAACGCCGGGTGATCAAGGAAGTGAAAGGCACCTACAACGGGCCGAAGAAGGTCAAGGCGTCGGGCAAGGCGGCCGGCACCAAGAAGAAAAAGACCGAGAAGAAGAGCGGCGACAAGAAGGCCACTGCCAAGCGCAAGCCGACTGCCAAGCCGAAGGCCAACGCACCGCTGACCAGCTCCGATGGCCTGGCGCCGCTGAAGAAGCGCAAGCCTGCGGCTGAGTAATCAGCCTGCGCCATCGCGAAAAAGCCGACCCCTAGTCGGCTTTTTTCTCTGCCTCCTTCAGCTCCTTGATTCGCTTGTCGATCAGCTGACACTTGTCGGGCAAGTCCTTGCTCGCCGTCCCCAGCTCCATCCCCTGGAGCTCATCGTTGATCTCCTTGGCCTTCTGCGGGTTCTGTTCGGTCAGCTGGCTCACCAGCCCGGCCAGTTCTTCACGCTTCTGTGTGGCCTCTTCCGGCGTGCATGCCCAGGCGGGCAGGGCGCAGAACAGGGCGGTTGCACAGGCGATGCGTAGCAGCGGTTTCATCCTTTATACCTCCGGCGGTGTTCATGATCGATGGAGGAACTGAGGGCTTGGAAGTTCAGCGCTAGTGACGAGAGGGTCTCCGATTTCCCTCGCGACTGTAGGCCTTTTCTGAATAGCCTCCTGGCCCATTGATGCGTGTGCAAGGTTCTCCTAGTCTCGCAATCAAAGAGGAGGTATCGTATGTACATCTGTAAATACAAGGCGCCCCATGATATTTGAGTGGGACGCAACGAAAAATCAAACCAATATCCGCAAGCACGGTATTGACTTCGCTGATGTCCCCGACATGTTCAACCATCCTATGTTGACCTTGCGGGACGATCGCGCAGATTACGCTGAGGAGCGCTGGATAGGCTTGGGATGGCTCAAGGCCTTGCTTGGCGTGGTCGTGTACACGGAGAGGCAGGGTGAGGTCATCCGGATCATATCTGCACGTAAAGCCACCAGATGGGAGGCCAAATACTATGACCAAATCATCGAAAACTGATTGGAGCCGCCTGGCTCAGATGGACGACAAAGATATAGATACCTCGGATATCCCGGCGTTGGACGAGGCTTTTTTTCAGCAGGCCGAACTGCGTGTGCCGGCGAAGCAGGCAGTGACTATCCGCCTGGATTCTGATGTGCTTGCATGGTTCAAGGACCAAGGTGCGGGTTATCAGACGCGGATCAATCTGCTGCTGCGTCAATACATGCAGGCCCAGCAGCGCCAGCGCTGAGATCTTTTGGAACGCTGCAGACCCCCCACCGGTCCCAAGCTGTGTATTCCTTTCGTCCACAGCAAGAGGCCACTGCCATGAGCACCACCTACGACTGGGACCTGATCGAGCGCTTGCTGCACGAGGTGCAGAACGGTGCCGGTCACAGCTTCACGCCACGCCCCTATGCCGAGCAGCATGCCGCGGCCAAGGCCGCCGAGGGCCAGCCGGTGGGGGATGTCGACCATCTGAAAACCCGTGCCTGCGAGTATGAGAAACTGCTGTTCGAGCGCGGCTTCGTCGAAAGCCGCCCGCCTGAGGAGGGCGGCAACGGCGAGAACTTCGTGCTCACCGAGCGGGGTTCGCGGCTGTTGAGCCTGATCGACAGCAGCATCCCGGGCTTCGAGCACCCTCGTCAGGTGCTGGATGAACAGGAAGATGCGCTGGACGAAACCACTTTCGAGCACGTTTCTGCAAAAGCGCAGATCGCTTGAGGTCGTTTTGAGGCTGGCAAGGTTGGGCATGGAAAACCGATAATCGGCATTCCTTGAAGTCTGCCGAGCCATGCCCATGCTATTGATCTACCAGGAGGGCCGCCCATGAGCGCGGCCCGCAAGAACCCCGATGCCTTCGCCTTCCAGGTGATGCTAGGGCTGTGCCTGATCTGGGGCTGCCAACAGGTACTGATCAAAACGGCGGCGGTCGACATTGCCCCGGTGATGCAGGCAGCGCTGCGTAATGGCCTGGCCGCGGTGCTGGTGGGGCTGATGATCTGCTGGCGAGGTGGCTGGGGCCAGGTAGGCAGTACCTGGCGTGGCGGGCTGCTGGCTGGCGCGCTGTTTGGCCTTGAGTTCCTGTTTATTGCCGAGGGGCTGAAGCTCACCTCGGCGGCGCACATGTCTGTCTTCCTCTATACCGCACCGGTGTTTACCGCCCTTGGGCTGCACTTCATGCTGCCCAGCGAGCGCCTGCGCCTGCTGCAGTGGCTGGGTATCCTGCTGGCTTTTGGCGGCATTGCCACGGCGTTTGCCGGAGGAATGTCGTTTGCCGAGATGGACGGGCGCATGCTGCTGGGCGATGCCTTTGGCGTGCTGGCCGGGCTCGCGTGGGGCGCGACCACGGTGGTGGTGCGTGGCTCGCGGTTGTCGGAGGCGCCGGCGACATTGACGCTGTTTTACCAGCTGGCGGTCGGCTTTGTCGGGTTGCTCTGCATTGCCTTGCTAAGCGGGCAGATCGGCAGGGTGTCGTGGACGCCATTGGCGATCGGCAGTGTATTGTTCCAAGGCATTGTGGTCTCGTTCGTCAGCTACCTGACCTGGTTCTGGTTGCTGCGTAAGTACCTGGCCTCGAACCTGGCGGTGTTTTCGTTCATCACCCCATTGTTCGGCGTGACCTTTGGCGTGCTGTTGCTGGATGAGCCGTTGAGTGTGAATTTTGTGCTCGGGGCTGTGATGGTGTTGCTCGGGGTGGTGCTGGTCAGTGCCGAGCCTTGGGTGAAGCAGCAATTGCGCAGGTTTGTGGGATAGGCGTAACTGTCACGGGCCCTTCTTCGGCAAGCCTCCACCCACAGGCACAGCACAGCATTCAAGACCCGCGCAGCACATGTGGGAGCCGGCTTGCCGGCGATAGGGCCGGTTCTGATCAGCCTTGATTGATCAGGCCACCCGCCCTGTAATACGGCAGCTCTGGCTAGTGCGGGTGCCGGTGAGCACCAAAACCCCCGCCAGCCCCAACCCAGCAGCCGCCAGCATCAGCGCCGGCTGCAGGCTCCCGCTGTAATGGTTGCTCAGCGCCGCCAGCAATGGCCCGCTCAATTGCCCCAGGGCGAAGCACGCAGTCAGCAGCCCGGCATTACGTTGCGTGGCATGCGGCGCCAGCTCCCGCGAGCGTTGCATCACCAGCTGCATGCAGGCCAGAAACGGCGTGCCGCACAGCACCACGCCCAAGGCCAGGCCAAGGCCGCCGCCCATCAGGCAGGCCAAGACCCCCAGGCCTTGCAGCCACAAGGTTGCGGTCAGCCAAGCCGATGTCCGGCCGCCGCGCCGCAGGCTCACCAGCACCACGCCCAATGCTGCAGCAACACCAAACCCCGGCCAGAACAGGTCGGCCATCCAGTTGCCCTGGAACTGGTGGTTGGCCATCTGCGACAGGAAAGTCGCTGGCAGGATGTAGCCGACGCCGTACAAGGCATACACCAAGGCAAGGCGGCCGATACCCACGCGGCGGGTAGCACCCGGCACAACGTTCGCGGGTAGCGCAGGCTCCATGGCGCGGGGCAGCCAAGGGCGTACCGCCAGCAACATCACCAGCGCCGCCACGGCATACACCAGCCATAGCGCTGCCGAGCCCAGGCCCAGCAGGTGTGCACCCAGTGCCAGCAGGCCGGTGAGGGCGATGCCCAGGCCCGGCCCGGCAAACACCAGGGCACCCAGGCGCTGGCGGTTGTGGGCGTTGGCCACCTGTTGGCTGAGGCTGGTGATCATCACCAGCACCCAGGCACTGGCCACACCGGTACCAAAGCGCAGCAGCAGGTGGCTCCAGAACCCTTGCGCGGCCCACGAGGCCAAGGTCAGCACCACACAAAGCCACAGGCCGCCCTGCAGGCGCAGCCTGACCTGGGCCGGCTTGCGGGCGAACATTGCATCTGCCGCACCCAGGAAGTAACCCAGGTAGTTGGCCGCCGCCACCAGGCCGGCGGCGGTCAGGTCGAACTGGCCTTCAGCGATCAGCTGCGGGAGTTGCGGGGTGAGGGCAAAGCGGCCGATGCCCATGGCCATCATCAGGGCCACGGCGCTGGCCAGCAGTTGTACGAACGGCGACATGAGGACACTCCTGCACGGATGTAAGCGATGGAAGGCAGGTTAGGGCGCTTTAACTTTCAATAAAATTGAATAATGATGATCAAGTTGTTCTGTTTTGGAGAATGTCGTGGAATTCAGCCAGCTGCGTATCTTTCAGGCCGTCGCCGAAGAGGGCTCTATCACCCGGGCTGCCGAGCGCTTGCACCGTGTGCCTTCCAACCTGTCCACGCGCCTGCGCCAACTTGAAGAGCAACTGGGCGTCGAGCTGTTCCTGCGCGAGCGCCAGCGGCTGCAGTTGTCGCCAGCCGGCAAGGTGCTGCTGGATTACGCCAACCGCCTGGCGGCGCTGCGCGATGAAGCCATGGCGGCGGTGCAGGGTGGCCAGCCGGCCGGCGATTTCGTGCTGGGTACCATGTACAGCACGGCGGCCATCCACCTGCCCGCATTGCTGGCGCGCTACCACCAGGCATACCCAGCGGTGAACCTGCAGGTGCAGGCGGCGCCCAGCGGCGAACTGCTCGAAGGGTTGCTCAGCCACCGCCTGGATGCTGCGTTGGTGGATGGCCCGCCAAGCCTGGCCGGGTTGGACGGTGTGCCGTTGTGCGAAGAGGAGCTGGTGCTGATTACCAGCCCGGAGCACCCCCCCGTGCACAGCGCCCGGGACGTGGCGGGCAAGGCGGTGTTCACCTTCCGCCAAGGTTGTTCGTACCGCATGCGCCTGGAGGCCTGGTATGCCCACGCGCATACGCCTATGGGTCGGGTGATGGAAATCGAGTCCTACCAGAGCATGCTGGCGTGCGTCATCGCTGGCGCAGGGGTGGCGCTGATGGCCCAATCGATGCTCGACAGCCTGCCCGGGCGTCACCGCGTACGGGCTCATCGGCTGCAGGCGCCGTTCGATCAGGCGGTAACTTGGCTGATGTGGCGGCAGGGCATGCGCGGGGCAAATTTGCAGGCGTGGGTCGACATGCAACAAAGCGAAACGATTAACCAACCGTCGGAATGCAGCGTTTCCGCTTGATTCACGTCAAACTCACCCTTATCTGTAAGAACAAGGGCATGCGTAATACAGGACATCGGACTATGATCTGTATGAAACATCGCAGGATTGATTGACCGTGAGGCTGACCCGTCAAGGGGGCACTATGAAAAACCAAATGTTCAACTGGCTCCACGACTTGGCTGTTGCCTTGGGGCTGATACCACCACCCTTGCAGCCGGTGCCGATCCCGACTGATGAAGAGCAGCGCCGGCGCCAACCGCGCCGCCGCTGAAAACAAAAAGGCCGCCGCATCAGTGATGATGCCGCGGCTTTTTTGATTGTGCAGGTTTTGCAGGCTGGGCTGGCCTTATCGCGGGCCGGCCCGCTTCTACGCCAGTTTTACCACGGCGACTGGTTTGCGCGACAGGGCGCTGACCAGCACAAAGCTCACCAGCCCCACTGCCAGGCTGTAGTAGATCGGCGTGTTGGCATCGAGCCCATCCTTGAACATGAAGAACAGCGCGGTGGCAAAGCCCAGCGACATGCTGGCGATGGCCCCTGCGGTGGTTGCACGCTTCCAGAAGATCGCCCCGATCAGCGGGATCAGCATGCCGCCCACCAGCAGGTTGTAAGCCAGGGTCAGGGCGCTGATCACATCGTTCACCGCCAGGGCGATGCCCAGCACCACCAGGCCGGTGAGCAGGGTGAACAGGCGGCTGACGCCCAGGCTCGACTGCTTGCCACCGCGCAGCTTGGGCAGCAGGTCTTCGGTAATGGTGGTCGAAGCGGCCAGCAAGCCGGCACTGGCAGTCGACATCATCGCGGCCAGGGCAGCGGCCATCAGCAGGCCACGGATACCGTCAGGCAGCTGGCTCTTGATCATCTCGGCGAACGCGTTGTTCGGGTTGGCCAGATCTGGCATCAGCACATGCGCGGCCATGCCGATCAGGGCGCAGGCCAGGCCGTACACCACGCAGTACACGCCTGCCGTGGTGCCGGCGCGTTGGCATACCTTCTCGTCACGGGCGGTGAATACCCGCTGCCAGATGTCCTGGCCGATCAGGATGCCGAAGAAGTAGATCAGGAAGTAGGTGATGATGGTGTCCCAGCCGATGGTGGTCCAGCTGAAGCTGGCCGCCGGCAGCTTGGCTACCAGGGTGTCCCAGCCGCCAGCGTTGTACAGGCACACCGGCAACAGGATGAACATCAGGCCCACGGTCTTGATCACGAACTGGACGATGTCGGTCAGGGTCAGCGACCACATGCCGCCGATGGTCGAGTAGACCACTACCACGCCGCCGCCCAGCAGCAGCGACATCCAGAACGGCAAGTCGAGCAGCACCTGCAGGACCGTGGCCATGGCCAGGGTCGAGGTAACGCCGATCATCAGCGCGTACGCCAGCATGATCGCGGCGCTGGCCTGGCGTGCCATGGGGTTGTAGCGGCGCTCCAGCACCTGGGTCACGGTGAAGATCTTCAGGCGCAGCAGCGGTTTGGCGAGGAACAGGTTGAGGGCGATGATGCCCAGGCCCAGGGCTGCGCACAGCCAGAAGCCGGAGATGCCGTGGACATAGCCCAGGCGCACGGTGCCAACGGTGGACGCACCGCCCAGCACGGTGGTGGCCATGGTGCCCATGTACAGCGTGGGGCCCAGGTTGCGCCCGGCCACCAGGTAGTCTTCGTGGGTTTTCGCGCGCCGCATGCCATACCAGCCAAGCCCGAGCATGCCGGCGGTATAGATCATTACAACAATGATGTCCAAGGCCATTGGGGTTCTCCCGATTATCTTTATTATGGCGAGATCGACCGCGCGGGCGTTTCACGGCGCCCGGCGGTCTAGTCTTGTGTTGGCGGGCCTCTATGGCCCTCCCGCATGGCTCCTGCCGGGGTAAAACAGCCGTATCAGCGGCGCACGACGCCTGGCAGCACGCAAAGCATCTCGAACAGCAGGTTGGCACCGAGCAGCGAGGTGTTGCCGGTGGTGTCGTAAGGTGGGGAGACTTCAACCAGGTCACAGCCGATCAGGTCCAGGCCGTGGCAGCCGCGAATGATCTCCATCGCCTGGATCGTGGTCAAGCCGCCAATCTCAGGGGTGCCGGTGCCTGGGGCCCAGGCCGGGTCGATGCCGTCAATGTCGAACGACAGGTACACCGGGCCGCCGCCGACTTTTTCGCGCACTTCGGCCATCAGCGGTTCCAGCGATTTGTGCCAGCACTCTTCGGCCTGCACTACACGGAAGCCCTGGCGGCGGCTCCAGTTGAAATCGTCGGCGGTATAGCCCTGGGCGCGCAGGCCAATCTGCACCACGCGGTCGCAATCGAGCAGGCCTTCTTCCACGGCGCGGCGGAAGGTGGTGCCGTGGGCGATCTTCTCGCCGAACATGTGGTCGTTGACGTCGGCGTGGGCATCGATGTGCACCAGGCCGATCTTGCCGTGCTTCTTGTGCAGGGCCCGCAGGATCGGCAGGGTAATGGTGTGGTCGCCGCCCAGCGTCATCGGGATGACGTTGTGCTCGACGATCTCGTCGTAGGCTTCTTCGATGATGCGCACGGCGTCGAGCAGGTTGAAGGTGTTGATCGCCACGTCACCGATGTCGGCGACCGACAGCGAGTCGAACGGGGCGGCACCGGTGGCCATGTTGTACGGGCGGATCATCACCGATTCGGCGCGGATCTGGCGTGGGCCGAAACGGGTGCCGGAGCGCAGCGAGGTGCCGATGTCCAGGGGCACGCCGATGAACGCGGCGTCCAGGCCTTCGGCGCTTTGCAGGTGGGGGAGACGGAGCATGGTGGCGATGCCGCCGAAACGCGGCATTTCGTTGCCGCCCAGTGGTTGATGGAGAACTTTGTCCACGGTGGGCCTCATCAGTCGGTCGATTGTTTTGTTTGTTCGAACCTGTGCCGCCGCGCGCCTTCGAGTGTGGTTATGCCGGCGGGCAGGGACATTTCGGCCAAGTCTGCTGGAAGGTAGTGCGCGGGGAAAATCGCTACCGGCAAATACTTACTTCAGGATTTTCTAAACTAAAGCCCGCCGCAGCGGTTAGACTGCGCGCAAATGTCACAGCGGAACCGTTGCACCATGGCCTCGACCTTGCCCGACCTGAAACTGCTGCGCATCTTCGTCAGCGTGGTGCGCCACCAGGGCTTTGCCAACGCCCAGCGCGAGCTCAACTTGTCGACCTCGGCCATCAGTACCTACATGAGCCAGCTCGAAGGCGCCCTGGGCATCGTGCTGTGCCACCGGGGGCGTGGTGGCTTCAGCCTGACCAGCAAGGGTGAGCTGTTCCACCAGGAGACCTTGCGCCTGCTGGCCGAACTGGACGGTTTCGAACAGTACGCGGCCGCGCTCAAGGGCGAGTTGCGCGGCACGCTCAACCTCGGGGTGATCGACTCCACCGTCGGCGACCGTGCGCTGCCGTTGGCCGAGGCGATCGGTGCCTACAGCCAGGAGCACCCGGCAGTGCACTTGCACCTGTCGGTGTCCAGCCCCTACGAGCTGCAACTCGGCGTGCAGGACAACCGCCTGGACCTCGCCATCGGCGCGTTCTCCTCGCGCATGAGCGGCCTGGTGTACCAGCCGCTGTACCGCGAGCAGCACTGGCTGTACTGCAGCAGCCGCCACCCGTTGTACGCCGAGCGGCGGATCCCGGAGCCGGTGGTAACCCAGCAGCGCATGGTCGGGCGCGGGTACTGGAGCCAGGCCGAACTGGCCCGGCATGGCTTCAAGCACAGCGCCGCGACGGTGGAGAGCATGGAGGCGCAGCTGATTCTGATCCTGTCGGGCGCGTATATCGGTTACCTGCCGGAGCACTACGCTCAAGCCTGGGTCGACAAGGGTGATTTACGCGTGCTTTCCCCGGCGACATTCGGTTATCAGGCGCCATTTTCGTTGATCGTGCGCCGTGGGCGCAGCCGCGAGCCGTTGATCCAGACCTTCCGCGACTTGCTCAAAAGCCAGCTTAACGTCGGATGATAAACAGGGCGTTCAAGTCATTCCGTCGGGATCAGCAGATTTCCTACAAAACCTGACCACTGTGCCTTTTGCCCTCTGCTAAACCTCTACTTGCTTTGATGATTTTCCCTTTCATCTATACAAGCAAGGATCGCCCGAGATGCGCATGAATTTGCCCGTCACTGAGCACGAAAGAACGTTTCCCAGCGACCAGCGCCTGATCTCCACCACGGACCTCAACAGCCGCATCACCTACTGCAACGACGCCTTCGTGGCGATCAGCGGTTTTACCTACGACGAGCTGGTGGGCCAGACCCACAACCTGGTCCGCCACCCCGACATGCCGCCAGCGGTGTTCGGCCACATGTGGGACACCATCAAGCAAGGCAAGCCCTGGATGGGCGTGGTGAAGAACCGCGCCAAGAACGGTGACTTCTATTGGGTGAGCGCGTACGTCACGGCGATTTACGAGAACGGCCGCATCAGCGGTTACGAGTCGGTGCGTTCGGTGCCCAGCCGCGAGCAGATCCGCCGCGCCGAAGCGCTGTACGCGCGCTTGCGTGCCGGCCGCTCGCCCGTGCCGGTGGCGGCACAGCTGGGGCATCGCCTGGGCCATGGCTGGCCGCTGATCGGTGCCGGCCTGCTGTCGGCGGCGGGCTACCTGTGGCTACCGCCTTACGCGGCGCTGGGCGTGTTGATGGCCAGCTTGCTGGTGGCCTGGTACTTGATCGAACAGCAACAGAACCGGGCCATCCGCCGCACCCTGGCAGAACACCCCAAGGCTTTCACCAGCCCGCTGGTGGCGCTGACCTACAGTGACAACCCCGGCCTTCATGGCCAGCTGGACCTGGCGATCATCAGCGAAGAGGCGCGCTTGCAGACCGCGCTGACGCGGCTGGTGGACGCCGGGGTCGGGGTCAAGTCGCGGGCCGCGCAGTCGGCCGACCTGTCGGATGCCCAGGCACAGATGCTCGACCGCCAGCGCAGCGAGACCGACCAGTCGGCCACGGCCATCGCGCAGATGGCCGCGACCATCCAGGAAGTGACGCACAATGTGCAAAGCACTGCGCATGCTGCTGGCGATGCCGACCAGTTGGCCCAGCAGGGCAGCGAGCTGGCGCAGCAGAGCCTGAGGGCGATGGGCAGCATGAGCGAAGCGGTCAGCGACATCGGCCAGGCGGTCAATGCCCTGGCCGAGCAGACCCAATCGATTGGCAGTGTGGTCGATACCATCACCTCGATTGCCGAGCAGACCAACCTGCTGGCGCTCAACGCCGCGATCGAGGCGGCGCGCGCGGGCGAGCAGGGCAGGGGCTTTGCCGTGGTCGCCGATGAGGTGCGCTCGCTGGCCCAGCGCACGCGTTCCTCGACCGAAGAGATCCACCACATCATCGCCTCCCTGCGTGCTGGCGCAGAGCGGGCAGTGAGCACGGCCAACCGCGGCGAGCAGATCTCGCGGGACAGTGTGCACAGTGTGGAGGCGGTGCAGGCGGCGCTGGCCGGGATTGCCCAGGCGGTCAGCCGCATTACCGGCATGAGCCAGCAGATGGCGACGGCGTCGGAACAGCAGAGCCACGTGGCCGAAGACATCAACCAGCAGATTGTGCGCATTGCCCAGTTGTGCGACCAGACGGCGGGGCAGGCCAAGCAGGGCGCGGAAATCAGCCAGGACCTGGAGCGCATGGCCGAGTACCTGCATAGCCTGGCGGAACGGTTTAACCGCTGAGGGTTCAGGGGGCTGCTTTGCAGCCCGATCGCCGGCAAGCCGGCTCCCACACAGACCTCGCTGCCCTCACGGGGCGTGCGGTACTCCGGGGAGCCGGCCTGCCGCGAGGCGGGCCTGGGGGGCCAACCTGTGGCAAAATTCCTCCGCCAACGGAGACCCCCATGCCCAGACCCCGCTGCGAGCGCTGCCAACGCCCGCTCGATCACTGCCTTTGCGCCCTGATTCCCTCGCTCGACAGCCGCACCCGCGTGGTGCTGCTGCAGCACCCCAGTGAAACCTCGCACGCGCTGAATACCGCCCGCCTGGCCGCCCTTGGTCTGGTCAATGCCGAGCTGCGCATTGGCGAGGTGTTCGAAAACCTGGGCGAATTGCTCAACACGCCAGGCTACAGGCCGGTGTTGCTGTTCCCGGGCGATGCAGCCCAGGTGCTGATGGCCTATGGCGATGTAGACGACACGTCATTGCTGTTGATCGTCCCCGACGGCACTTGGCGCAAAGCGCGCAAGTTGCTGTACCTCAACCCGCTGCTCGACGCGTTGCCCAGGGTGACGCTGGCGCAGGTCGCGCCCTCGCGCTACCGCTTGCGCAAGGCACCGGAGCCGGGGGCGCTGTCGACCGTCGAGGCGGTGGTGCAGGCATTGAATGTGCTGGAACCGCCGGCGTGTTTCGATGCGTTGCTGCGCCCGTTCGAGGCGTTGATCGAGGGGCAGATCAGGGCCATGGGGGTTGAGACATTCGAGCGTAATCACGGTGAAGGCTGAGAGTCGTTTGTGCCTGTACCGGCCTCATCGCCGGCAAGCCGGCTCCCACCGGCTGTGCACCTATTCAAGGCCGGTGATACCCCTGTGGGAGCCGGCTTGCCGGCGATGAGGCCGGGGCAGGCCTGTCACCGTTCCCGCAACGCCTCGGTCCGCGCTTTCAGCACCGGTTTGAGCAGGTAATCCAGCACACTCTTCTGCCCAGTGATGATATCCACCGTCGCCACCATCCCCGGGATGATCAGCAGCGGTTTGTTATCCCCACCCAAGTGGTTCTTCTCGGTGCGCACCTGGATCAGGTAAAACGCATTGCCCTTGTCATCGGTCACGGTATCGGCACTGATCAACTCAAGCTTGGCCTTCAGCCCGCCATAGATGGTGTAGTCGTAGGCACTGAACTTGACCATCGCCGGCTGCCCCGGGTGTAGAAACGCGACATCCTGCGGGCGCACCTTGGCCTCGATCAGCAGGTTGTCCTCGATCGGCACGATCTCCACCAGGTCGCTGCCCGGCTGCACCACGCCGCCGATGGTGTTGACCTTCAGCAGCTTGACGATACCGCGTACCGGCGACACCACCGTGGTGCGGTTGACCCGGTCGTCGATGGCGATGCTGGTGGCGGTGATCTTGGAAAGCTCGGTGCGTTTGTCATTCAGCTCCTTGGCGGCATCCGAGCGGAAGCTGGCGTCGGACTCCTGGATCTTGCTTCTGATCTCGGCCACGGCCGCATCGGCGCGGGGGATCGCCAGGCTGGTGGCGTTGAGCTGGCCGCGGGCTTCGACCGTGCGTTGCTTGAGGCGCAGGATTTCCACCGGCGAAATCGCGCCCTTGCTCACCAGCGGCGCCGACATGTCCAGCTCTTGCTGCAGCAAGCCGACGGCCGAGCGGTACTGGTCGACCTTGGAGCGGAATTCGGCCAGTTCTTGAGTCTTCTGGCGCAACTGCTCGTTTAGGGTCTGCTTTTCACTGGCCAGGCGGCGCTGACGCGAGTCGTACAGCGCCAACTCGTCGTTAGCCACCTGCGGCGCCTTGGCGCGGACTTCTTCGGACAGCACGAACGGCCGCCCCTCGGCCTCGGCCGACAGGCGCTCGACCTGGGCGGTCAGGGCATAACGGTCCGCTTCGCTTTCACCTTTGTTGGACTTGAACCGCGTATCGTCCAGGCGCAGCAGGGTGGCGCCTTTCTCCACCATCTGGCCTTCGCGCACGAAGATTTCGGTGACGATGCCGCCTTCAAGGTTCTGGATCACCTGCACTTTGCTCGACGGGATCGCCTTGCCTTCGCCGACGGTCACTTCGTCCAGCACCGCCAGGCTGGCCCAGGCCAGGGCTACCAGCAGTAACGCCGCCGCCAGCCACACCGTCAGGCGTGACAGGCGCGGCGAGTCCTGCAAGGTGGCGCTGGCCAGCTCCGGCATGTAGTCGCGCTCGGTGCGCTTGTCGGAACCGCTGTGGGTACTGCGCACGCTGTGGCCGATGGGCATGGCTTACCTCTCACGGGACGTGACGCTGTAGGAGCGGGCTTGCCCGCGAACACGGGCATGGCCCGTGCCAGGCACCGCGGTGTCATCTTCGCGGGCAAGCCCGCTCCTACAGTGATCGTAGTGTCTTGGGGTTCTACAACGCCGCGCCGATACGGCCCTTGCGCAGGGCGTCGATGACCGCATCCTTCGGCCCGTCGGCAACGACTTTGCCGTTGTCCAGTACCAGCAACCGGTCCACCAGGCTCAGCATCGAGGTGCGGTGGGTGACCAGCAGCAGGGTCTTGCCTGGCACCCAGTTGAGCAGGCGCTGGCGCAGTTGCTCTTCGCTGCTGTTGTCCATGTGGCTGGTGGGTTCGTCGAGGATCAGGATCGGCGGCTCGAGCAACAGCGCGCGGGCCAGCAGCACGGCCTGGCGCTGGCCGCCGGACAGCAGCTGGCCCCGCTCGCCCACCGGGCGGTCAAACCCGTGCGGGTGCTGCCGGGCCAGGTCGCTGACGCCGGTCAGTTCGGCCACTTCGAGCATGCGCGCATCGCTGATGTGGCGGGCGCCGAGGGTCAGGTTGTCGCGCAGGCTGCCGGCCAGCAGGGGCAGGTCGTGGGCCACGTAACCCAGCTGGCTGCGCAGGTCGGCGATGTCCAGCTGGCGCAGGTCGAGGTTGTCCAGCAGCACCTGGCCTTCGTCCGGGTGATGAAAGCCCATCAGCAGCCGGCCCAGGGTGCTCTTGCCCGAGCCGCTGCGGCCGATGATGCCGATGCGCTCGCCGGGCTTGATGGTCACGCTCACGTCCTGCAGCGCCGGGCTGGTCTGCGCCGGGTAACGGAAGCTGACATGGCTGAGGGTCAGGCCGCCCTTGAGCGTGGTGTGCTCCAGCGCTTGCTGTTCGGCCTGGCGCTCTTGCGGCAGGGCCATCAGCGCATCGGTGCTGCGCATGGTCAGCTGCGCCTGCTGGTAGCGGGTGATCAGCCCGGCGATCTGGCCAAGCGGTGCCAGCACGCGGCTGCCGAGCATGTAGCAGGCGACCAGGGCGCCGACGCTGAGGTTGCCGGCAATGATGCTGTACACCCCGGCGACGATGGTCGCCATGCCGCAGAACTGCTGGATGAACAGCGTGCCGTTGCTGGCCAGCGACGACAGGTTGCGGGCGTGGGCGTCGAGGCGGGCCATGGCGCCGTTGGTGTGTTCCCACTGGTATTGGCGCTCGCTCTCGGCGCCACAGGCCTTGAGGGTTTCCAGGCCACCGAGGGTTTCGATCAGCAACGCCTGGCGCACCGCACCGAGGCTGAGGCTTTTTTGCACGGTGTCGCGCAGGCGCGCCTGGATCACCAGCGCAAAACCCACCGCCAGCGGGAAGGCGATCAACGGGATCAGCACCAGCCAGCCGCCGAGCAGGCCGATCACCAGCAGCATCAGGGCGACGAAGGGCAGGTCGATGATGCTGGTCAGGGTGACTGCCGTGAGGAATTCGCGCAGGCCTTGAAAGTCGTGGATGCTCTGGGCAAAACCGCCAATGCTGGCGGGCTTGGCCTTCATGGCCATGCCGGTGATCCGCTCGAACAGGGTGGCGGAGAGGATCAGGTCGGTCTTCTTGCCGGCCTGGTCCAGCAGGTGGGCGCGGACCATGCGCAGCACCAGTTCGAAGGCCGTGCCGATGAACAGGCCGGCGACCAGCACCCACAAGGTCGACAACGCCTGGTTGGGCACCACGCGGTCGTAGGTCTGCATGACGAACAACGGCACCATCAGGCCCAGCACGTTGATCAGCAAGCTGGCCAGCAAGGCGTCGCCGTACAGCCAGCGGGAATGGCGCAGGGTGTCGCGGAACCAGGCATCGACCCGCGGCAGCAGCGGCGAGCGTACTTCCTCCAGGGTGTGCCGGGGGCGTGCGAACAGCGCGTGGCCGCTGTAGGCCTGCACCAGCGTTTCGCGTTCGACCCACTGCTCGCCGCCCTCGGCCTCGCAGGGCAAAATCAGCGCCTGGCCATCGTCGCCCCAGCGCTGCAGCACGGCGCTGCGGCCGTCGTTCAGCAACAGCAGCACCGGCAGGTTGAGGGGCGAGATGGCCTCCAGCTCCCGCTGCAGCACGCGGCCCTGCAAGCCGGCGCGCGCTGCGGCGCGGGGCAGCAGGTCGGCACCCAGGCGCTGCTGCTGCAGGGGCAGGCCGCTGCTCAGGCTGGCACGGCTGGCCGGCCGGCCGTGCAGGCGGCAGAGGATCAGCAGGCCATCGAGCAGCGGGTCATCGACATCGGGGCGCGGTTGCGCGCTTTGCATACTGGTCACAGTGGACTACTCCCGCCGCGGTGGAAGGGGTGATGCCTGGCGCTCCCTGCCCGTTGCCAACCTGGCTCAACGCATGTCGGGCAACCGCGCTTCGGTACGCACTTCGTTGTTGGCAATGGCTTCCGGCGGCAGGGAGATGCGCTGCTTGCTCAGCAATTCACCCATGGTCGCCAGCACGCGGTACATCGAGTACTCCTCGGTGTAACGCACTTCGGTGTAACGACGGTTGGCGTTGTACAGCTCGTTCTCGCTGTCGAGCACGTCGAGCAGGGTGCGCTGGCCGAGGCCGAACTGGTCGGCGTAGGCGGCGCGTACGCGTTGGGTGGTTTCGGCATATTCACGGGCAGTCGGGGTCTGCTTGCGCGCGTTGTTCATGGCGTTCCAGGCCAGGCTGAGGTTCTCGGTCAGCTCGCGCAGGGCATTGTTGCGGATGTCCAGGGCCTGGTTGATCTTGTGGGCGTCGGACTGCAGGCGGGCCTTGTCGCTGCCGCCGCGGAACAGGTTGTAGCTGAGCTCGACGCCGGCCTGCCAGTCGTTGTTGCTGTGGCCTTTCTCGCCGCCCAGGTTGTTGTTGGCGCCGGTGGCCAGTACCGCGTCCAGGCGCGGGTAGAAGGGCGACTTGGCCACTTCGTATTGCTGTTCGGCGGCGTTCACATCGGCTTGGGCCGACTTCAGGTAAGGGTTGTTCTGACGCATGCCTTCGCGCGCGGCATCGAGGGTTTCGGGCACTTCCACCTTGATCGATTGAGGCCCTTCGAGCTCATCGGGCAGGCGGCCGACCACGCTGTAGAAGTTGGCTTCGGCATCGGCCAGGTCGACTTCGGCGGTGTCCAGGTTGTTTTCTGCCAGGGCGCGGCGGGCGCGCGACTGGTCGAGGTCGGCGGTGCTGCCCACGCCCCGCTCGCTGCGCAGGCCGATCTGGTCGTTGACCCGCAGGTGGGCCTGCAGGTTGTTCTTGGCCAGGGTCACCAGCTCACGGCGCTTGAGCACTTCGAGGTACACCTCGATGGCGCGCAAGGCGACATCCTGGGCGACCGCCTGGGTGTAGTAGGCGCGGGAGGTGGCGACTGCCTGGGTACGGCCGACTTCGTTGGCGGTGTTGAAGCCGTCGAAGATCATTTGCCGAAGACGCAATTCCGACTGGGTGTAGTTGAGCGTCTCTTTGTTGTGGTTGCGTGTGCCGTCGGGGTTCAGGCCGCGGGTGTTGACGTTGTCCGAACGCTGCCGCCCGTAGCCGGCCACCAGGTCAACGGTCGGGTAGTACCCACCACGGGCGAATTTCACGTCTTCGTCAGCCGACAACCTGCTGTTGCGGTTGGAGCTGATTTCGGGGTGATAGTCCACGGCGCTCTGGACGGCCTCGTTAAGTGACATCGCCTGAACGTTGGCGCACGCCATGGCCAACAGAATTGCACTGGTGATGGGGTTGAAAACGCGCATGGGGTACTTCTCCCTGGTCTCAAAATGGTCCTGCTTCTCGCCAAAAAAATGACGATTTTTATAGTTCAAACCGTTTCATGTTTGTAACAACAGAGCTAAGAACATTTAACGCGCGAGCTAAGAAGATTTTTTCATAAGCCCTATGCGAAAAAAAACTTATGCGGTCTATCAAAAGCGAGACATTGTTTCCTTCAAGCGATTTCGGAAGCCGCCGCAGCATGCGAGTTTCCGGGTTCGCGGTGAGTTCCAGATTTTTTCCAGCTAAGGACGCGGAAAGGACAGGTGAAAGCGGAATTTGGCGACAATATTTTGGCATCTGATGATGGCAATTTAGGTTCTCACTATCGCCAACGTGGTATTCCGAGAGAACGAATCTCACCCCTGAGACAGTCGGACTCCAAGCCTTTGCCTCACCGCCATGTCGTTGGTTGAGTAACCAATCGGTAAGGGGAGGCGTGCGCTCATGGCGAAGTTAGTCGGTGTGGTCAGCAAGGTAGTGGGTGAGGTCTTCGCCGTTGGCAGTGACGGTAGCCGTCGCCCCTTGATCGAAGGTGACCGCCTGTTTGCGGGCGAGCAGTTGGAAACCGGTGCCGCGGGCGCCGTGGCCGTGCACCTGCAGAATGGCGCGGAACTGACATTGGGGCGCGACAGCAGCCTGGCCATGACCACGGACCTGCTGGCCAACCTGGCGCCCCCTGTGCAGGCACACGACGGGGCGCCGAGCGATGCGCAACTGAGCGATGTGGAGCGCATTCAGCGGGCGATTGCCGCCGGTGACGACCCCAGTACAACTGCCGAAGCACCAGCGGCCGGCCCTAACGGCAGCAGCGCACCGGGCGCCTTGGGCGGTGGCCACAGCTTTGTCTTGCTGACCGAAGTGGCCGACCGTGTCGACCCGCAAATCGGCTTCCCGACGGCAGGCTTCAATGGCATCCCTGAGCTGGCCAACCGCTATGTAGGCGACCTGGGCAACACGCGGGGGCGCGACACGCTGGGAGCAGGCGACGGTGGTAGCGGGGGTGACAATGGCACCAACGGTGGCCTGCCACCTGGCCAACCCAACCCTCCAGGGCAGCCTAACCCGCCTGACCAGCCCAACCCGCCCGAGCAACCCAACCCACCGATCACCCCCATCGACCGCCCGGTCGAACTGCGCGGGCTGGATGTGAACCCGGGCGAGCTCGTGCTGGACGAGGCCAGTTTGCCCTTGGGCTCGGTCAACAACCCGCCGGCATTGACCCAACACGGCAGCTTTACCGTGGTAGCGCCGGACGGCGTGTTCAATCTCAGCGTCGGCGGTATCAACGTGGTGACCGCAGGTGTCGTCACCGGTGTCGGCCAATCGATCACCACCGGCTTGGGCAACACGCTGACCATCACCGCCTACAACCCGACCACCGGCGAGGTCAGCTACAGCTACACCCTGACGGGTGCCGAGCAGCATGCGGACGGCGCGGGGACCAACGCGCTGAGCGAGCACTTGCCGGTGCTGGTCAGCGACAGTGACGGCGATGTGGCCCAAGGCTCGCTGGATGTGATCATCCGTGACGACGTGCCCAGGGCAGTGGATGACAGCAACCCCATCACCGCCACCGAGCAGCACACCGAGCTGACTGGCAATGTGCTCGGCAACGACGTGCAGGGCGCCGACCGTGTGCCGGGTGGGCCGGTAATCGCCGGCACCTTCACCGGCACCTACGGCACACTGGTGCTCGCTGCAGACGGTTCCTACACCTACACACTCAACACCAACGACCCGGACTTCAAGAACCTGGGCGGTGGCGGCCAAGCGGTGGAGACCTTCGCCTACACGATCAAGGACGCCGATGGCGACACCAGCAGCGCGACGCTGACCTTGAACATCAGCAACCTCGACGACCCGGTGACGCTCGATGGCCTCGGCACGCAAGGCGGCGAGCTGACGGTTTACGAGAAAAACCTGCACGACGGCAGCGCCCCGGATGCTGCTGCCCTGACCCAGCAAGGCAGCTTCAAGGTTACCGCGCCCGACGGCCTGCAAACCCTTACCGTTGGCGGCATCAGTGTGGTCAGTGGCGGTGTGGCGGTGGGCTTCCCGCAGTCGGTCGTCACGCCCGAAGGCAACACCCTGACCATCCTCGGTTACAACCCAGGCACCGGCGTGGTGAGCTACAGCTACACCCTGGTCGACAACGAGAACCACCCCAGCGGCCAAGGCAGCAACAGCATCAGCGAGCAGTTCACGGTGATCGCCAAAGATGCCGATGGCAGCACCGCCACCGGCAGCCTGGGCGTAACCATCGTCGACGATGTGCCGCAGGCGCATGACGACTACACCAGCGTGGCCAAGGGCGACGTGGTGCGCGGCAACGTGATGTACAACGACGTGCTGGGCGCCGACACCCGTGGCGACGGCCAGTATGTGGTCGGCGTGCGCGCCGGCAGCGACACCTCCAGCTCGGCCATCGGCCAGCTGAACACCCAGGTGCATGGCCAGTACGGTTACCTGATCATCGACGCCCAGGGTAACGCCGAGTATCACTCCGACCCGACCATCGCTTCGCCCAGGGATGCCCTGGAAACCTTCGTCTACACCATCCGCGATGCCGATGGCGACGAGAGCACTACCACCCTCACCATCAACGTGCACAACGGCTTGATGGCCTGTGCCGACAGTGACGTCACCGTGTACGAAAAAGCGCTGGACGTGCACCAGGATGGCAATGACCTGGCGCCCGGTACTGTCAATGGCAGCGCGCCGGGCTCGACGCAGGAAACGGCCTCCGGCACGTTGGTCGGCTCGGCCAGTGGCGGTGTCGGTACACTTACCTACACGCTGGTCGGCAATGCCGTAGGCCAATACGGGCAGATTCAGCTGAACGCAGATGGTTCCTACACCTACACCCTGACGTCACCGGCCAATTCGCCGACCCATGCCAACGATGGGCCGAACACGGTGACCGAAACCTTTACCTACCAGGTGCAGGACTCGCTGGGCAACGCCACCACCAGCACCATCGTCATCACCATCGTCGACGATGTGCCCACCGCCAACAGCGATTTCGTCAGCGTCTTCAAAGGCGACGTGGTCCGCGGCAATGTGATGTACAACGACGTGGTGGGCGCCGATACCCGCGGCGACGGCCAGTATGTGGTGGGTGTGCGTGCTGGCAGCGATACCTCCAGCTCGGCCATCGGCCAGCTCGATACGCAGGTCAACGGCCAGTACGGCTACCTGACCATCGATGCCTACGGTAACGCGGAGTACCACTCCAACCCCGCTATCGCCTCGCCCCGGGATGCCATCGACACCTTCGTCTACACCATCCGTGACGCCGACGGTGACGAAAGCACCACGACCATTACCGTCAATGTGCACAACGGCCTGATCGTCTGTGCGGACCGTGATGTGACGGTGTATGAAAATGCGCTGGATTTGCACAAGGACGGTAACGACCTGGCGGCAGGCACGGTCACCGGCAGCAACCCTGGCTCGAGCCACGAAACCGCCTCCGGCACGCTGACGGTCGGTGGCGTGGGTGCGTTGACCTTCACCTTGGTGGGCAATGCCGTAGGCCAATACGGCCAGATCCAGCTGAACGCGGATGGCTCCTACACCTACACGCTGACCTCGCCCGCCAATTCGCCCACCCATGCCAACGATGGGGCGAATACCGTGACCGAAACCTTCACCTACCAGGTGCAGGATTCGCTGGGCAATTCGGCCATCAATACCATCGTCATCACCATCGTCGACGACGTACCCACCGCCAACAGCGATTTCGTCAGCGTTGACAAAGGCGATGTGGTACGCGGCAACGTCATGTACAACGACGTGGTCGGTGCCGACACCCGTGGCGACGGCCAGTACGTGGTCGGCGTGCGCGCCGGCAGCGATACCTCGACCTCTGCCATCGGCCAGCTCAACACCCAGGTCAACGGCCAGTTCGGCTACCTGACCCTCGATGCCTACGGCAATGCCGAGTACCACTCCAACCCCAACGTTGCCTCGCCGCGTGATGCCGTCGACACCTTCGTCTACACCCTCCGCGATGCCGACGGCGACGAAAGCACCACTACCCTCACCATCAACGTGCACAGTGCGCTGATGACCTGTGAGGACCGCGATGTGACGGTGTACGAGAAGGCCCTGGACCTGCACAAGGACGGCAACGATCTCGCGGCAGGCACCGTTACGGGTAGCGACCCCGGTTCGACCCAGGAAACAGCTGCCGGCACGTTGGCCGGTTCGACCAGCGGCGGCGTTGGTGCGCTGACCTACACCTTGGTCGGCAACGCGGTAGGCCAGTACGGGCAGATCCACCTGAACGCAGATGGCTCCTACACCTACACGCTGACTTCACCGGCGAATTCGCCGACCCACGCCAACGATGGCGCGAATACCGTGACGGAAAGCTTCACCTACCAGGTGCAGGATTCCGCCGGCCATTCGACCACCAGCACCATCGTCATCACCATCGTCGACGACGCACCCACCGCCAACAGCGACTTCGTCAGTGTGTACAAAGGCGACGTGGTGAGCGGCAACGTGATGTACAACGACGTGGTCGGTGCCGACACCCGTGGCGATGGCCAGTACGTGGTCGGCGTGCGCGCCGGCAGTGATACTTCCACGTCTGCCATCGGCCAGCTCAACAGCCAGGTGCATGGCCAGTATGGTTACCTGACCATCGATGCCCAGGGCAATGCCCAGTACCACTCCAACCCGGATGCCGTGGCGCCGCGTGATGCGCTCGACACCTTCGTCTACACCATTCGCGATGCCGATGGCGACGAGAGCACCACCACCCTCACCATCAATGTGCACAACCCGGCGCTGCAGCCGTGCGGCGACGGTGGCGTGTGGGTGTACGAGAACGCGCTGGACCTGCACAAGGATGGCAACGACCTGGCGGCTGGCAGCGTTATTGGCAGTGACCCCAGCTCAACCCGCGAGACGGCCTCCGGCAGCCTGGTCGGGCAGGTCGCTGGTGGCGTGGGGGCGTTGACCTACACCCTGCTCGGCAATGCCGTCGGCCAGTTCGGCCAGTTGCACCTCAACGCTGACGGCTCCTACACCTACACGCTGACCTCGCCGGCGGATTCGCCGACCCATGCCAACGACGGCGCCAATACCGTCAGCGAATCCTTCACCTACAGGGTCGAGGACACGGTGGGCAACTGGACCACCAGCACGGTCAACATCACCATCGTCGACGACGTACCGCAGGCTCATTGCGACTTCGTCAGCGTGGCCAAGGGCGACATCGTGCGCGGCAACGTGATGTACAACGACGTGGTCGGGGCCGACACGCTGGGCGACGGCGCCTACGTGGTCGGGGTGCGCGCCGGTCATGACACCTCCAGTTCGGCGGTTGGCCAGCTCGGCAGCCACGTCTACGGCCAGTACGGCTACCTGACCCTCGATGCCCAGGGCAACGCGGAGTACCACGCCAACCCCAATGCCGTGGCACCGCGCGATGCGATCGACGCCTTCGTCTACACCCTCCGCGATGGCGACGGCGATGAAAGTACCGCCACCGTGACCATCAACGTGCACGACCAATCGCTGCACCCGTGCGGCGATGGCGGCGTCACTGTGTTCGAAAAAGCCTTGGACCTGAACAAGGACGGCCATGACCTGGCGGCCGCTAGCGTCAACGGCAGTGACCCAGGCTCGACGGCGGAAACCGCCTCCGGCAGCCTGGTCGGGCAGGTGGGCGGTGGCGTGGGGGCATTGACCTACACCTTGATCGGGAATGCCGTCGGCCAGTACGGGCAGATCCATCTGAACGCAGACGGTTCCTACACCTACACGCTGACCTCGCCAGCCAATTCGCAACCCCACGCCAACGATGGCGCCACCACCGTGAGCGAATCCTTCACCTACAGGGTCGAGGACACGGTCGGCAACTGGACCACCAGCACGGTCAACATCACCATCGTCGACGATGTGCCACAGGCCCATTGCGACACCGTGAGTGTCAGCAAAGGCGATGAGGTGCGGGGCAACGTGCTGTACAACGACGCCATCGGTGCCGATGTGCCCGCCGACTGCGGCTACGTGGTGGGCGTGCGCGCCGGCCATGACACGTCCACCTCGGCCATCGGCCAGCTCGGCAGCCATGTGGCAGGCCAGTTCGGCTACCTCACCCTGGATGCCCAGGGCAATGCGGTGTACCACTCCGACCCGAACGTTGCGGCGCCGCGGGATGCCATCGACACGTTCGTCTACACCATCCGCGATGGCGACGGCGACGAGAGCACCGCGACCATTACCATCAATGTGCACGACAACTCGATGTCCGAATGTGGTGACGGTTATGGCAGGGCGCAGGAGCAGCGGGTGATTGATCGCGGCGCGTTCACCCTCGATGCCAGCAGCATGACTGCGGCGTTGGTGGTGCTTGGCTACCTCGGGGCCACAGGCGCGGCTGCGGCGCAGGGCAATGCCGAAGAGGTGATCAACGTTAGCTTGCGCAAAGGTGAAACCCTGCAGCTTAACCACGACCAGCACGATGGCAACTTGGCGCTTGAGTGGAAAGACGCCGGTGGCAGCTACCATCCCATTGCCGCCGGGGGGAGCTTCACGGCCAGCCATGACGGGGTGTACAGCATCCATGCAAGCGACCCGACGGGGGCGGGCAAGGCGGGTGAAAGCTACAAGCTGAGCCTGGTCGTGGACTATGCCAATGCGCAGGCTGCGGCGCCGCACATCAATGGCGCCAGTGAACACGCCGCTGCGGGCCTTTCCAGCCCGCTCGACATTGCTTCGCTGGAGGCGCCTGCACCTGCTGGCGACGAGCACAACGGCCACACTGCCAACTACGCGCAGGCCAAGGCCGCGGTGACAATCGACCTCAGCCATGACGGGGCGCAGGACACCGGTGGCGCCGGTTTGGAGACCTTGAACGGCATCCACAACCTGGTCGGCTCGGACTACGGCGATACCCTCATTGGCAACAGCGCCGACAACGTGCTCGACGGCGGCGCGGGCAACGATGTGCTCAAGGGCGGGGATGGCAACGACACCCTGATCGGCGGGCCGGGCAACGACATCATGACCGGCGGCAACGGCAACGACACCTTTGTCTGGCAGAAGGGCGACACGGGCCACGACACCGTCACCGATTTCACCCCGGGGAGCGACAAGCTCGACCTGTCGCAACTGCTGCAGGGTGAACACGGCACGGCAACCTCACTGGACGACTACCTGCACTTCAAGGTCAGCGGCACCGGGGCCGATGTGGTCTCGACCATCGAGGTCAGCAGCGTGGCGGGGGCCGCGCCGGTACAGACCATCGACCTGGCAGGCGTGGACCTGGCCCAGCATTACGGGGTGTCGGCAGGGGCAGGGGGAGTGGTATCGGCGGGGCATGATACGGCGACCATCATCAACGGGATGCTGGATGATCATTCGTTGAAGGTGGATACGGTGTGAGGTATCGGGGCTTGCGTTGAACGGGCTGGCCTCATCGCGGGCAAGCCCGCTCCTACAGGTTTGCCGCTGGCCTGTAGGAGCGGGCTTGCCCGCGATGAGGCCAGTACTGGCGACCACAGTCATTTACTGGGTAGCTCTAAATGGTTTTCATCAATGTGATTAGGTAAGTAACAGTTGGCAGCATGGGCAACTCACCCAGGTTTGCGCAATGTCTTCTGCTTCAGGATATACAGGCTGACCAGCACCGCACTGGTCAGCATGAATGCCCGCGCCCAGAACAGCGGTACCAGGTAGCACGACAGGCCAATGCTCGCCCACATCAGGCCGATGGCGTAGACCTTGCCCTTCAGCGGGATGCCTTCACCACTCAGGTAGTCGCGGATCCACGGCCCCAGCCTGGGGTGGTTGACCAGCCAGTGATGAAAGCGGGGCGAGCTGCGTGCGAAGCACGCGGCCGCCAGCAGCAGAAAAGGGGTGGTGGGCAATACCGGCAGGAAGATCCCCAGCACCCCCAGCGCGACGCTGAGCCAGCCGATGGCCAGCAGCAGGTAGCGCACGGCCGACTCAGTGGTGGCGTGGCTTGAGCAGCGCCGGCTTCTCGTCTGGGGCGTGTAGCAGCAGGAACAATGCGCTCAGCGCCTCCGGGATCTGCACGATCATGTCGTCCTGCAGGTTGGCATTGCTGGCGATATCGGCGAACTCGGGTTGTTCGTCGAACAGGCCCGAACCGACCATGATCGGCAGCAGCATCTCGCTGACTTCCTCTTCGGCGTTCTCGAACCACGCCTCTTCGCGCAGGAACACGCCCTCCATGAAGCCGATGCACCAGCCGCGCAGGTCGGAATCGTCCGGCTCTTCGGTCAGGTCCAGCTCGCATGGCAGGTCGAATTCTTCGTCGCTGGCCAGCTGGCGGGCGATATGGCCCTTGAGTGCCACCAGTGTCGCTTCGATTTCGGTGCGTTGGGCATCGCTGGCGTAATGGGGCTCTTCGGCGAACAGCGCGTCGATCCATTCACGCTCAGGAACGTCTTCCGAGCTGATCGACAGCGCGGTCAGGTAGCCGTGGGCGGCGACGTAGTCCAGCGCTTCTTCGTGCAGCTCATCGGCGTCGAGGAAGGCTTGCAGGCGGGTGAGTTGCTCGGCGAAGGACATTACAGGGCTACCTTGGGGGAATAAACGATAATGAATTCTAGCACCTTGAGGCGATGGCGGGGCAAAGGGAACGTCTGTCACCGGGGCATCCTGCGAGGGATGGCACTGCGGTATACTTCGCGATTTTTCACCCAGGGGCGGGGTTTTCCGGCCATCTGGCAAAAGCCGCTTACGCATTTGGCGTGTGCGGAGCGGGTTTTTCGTCCAGCCTGTGCGCAGGGTGGTACGGCGATTTACGGAGTTGCACATGCTCGAACAGGCTCAGCGCGTTCTCAAGGATATCTTCGGCTACGACAGTTTCCGTGGGCGCCAGGCAGCGATCATCGAATGCGTGGCCAATGGTGGCGATGCCCTGGTGCTGATGCCAACCGGTGGCGGCAAGTCGCTGTGCTTCCAGGTGCCGGGGCTGTTGCGCCCGGGCCTGACGGTGGTAGTGTCGCCGTTGATCGCACTGATGGACGACCAGGTCGCCACCCTGGATGAACTCGGCGTCGCGGCCGCAGCCCTGAACTCCACCCTGAGCGCGGAGCAGCAGCGCGAGCTGGCCGGGCGCTTGCGCCGCGGCGAAGTGAAGATGCTCTACCTGGCACCGGAGCGCTTGGTACAGCCCCGCATGCTTGACTTCCTGCAGGGGCTGGACGTTTCGCTGTTCGCCATCGACGAGGCACACTGCGTTTCGCAATGGGGCCATGATTTCCGCCCGGAATACCTGCAGTTGGGCCAGTTGGCCGAGCTGTTCCCGCATGTGCCGCGCATCGCCCTGACCGCCACCGCCGACATGCGTACCCGCGAGGAAATCGTCCAGCGCCTGCACCTGCAAGGTGCCGAGCGCTTCCTGTCGAGCTTCGACCGGCCGAACATTTTCTACCGCATCGTGCCCAAGGAGTCGCCGCGCAAGCAACTGATGGCGTTCCTCGGCGAGCGCCGCGGCAATGCCGGCATCGTTTACTGCCTGTCGCGCAAGAAGGTCGATGAAACCGCGGCCTTCCTCTGCGAGCAAGGCTTTCCGGCGCTGCCGTACCACGCCGGCCTGGCCGCCGAGACGCGCTCCGCCAACCAGCACCGCTTCCTCAACGAGGAAGGCCTGATCATGGTCGCCACCATCGCCTTCGGCATGGGTATCGACAAGCCGAACGTACGTTTCGTTGCCCACCTCGACCTGCCCAAGTCGCTGGAAGCCTATTACCAGGAGACCGGCCGTGCCGGCCGTGATGGCCTGCCGTCCGACGCCTGGATGGCCTACGGCCTGCAGGACATGGTGATGCTCAAGCAGATGCTGCAGAACTCCGAAGGGGATGAGCGCCACAAGCGCGTCGAGCAGCACAAGCTCGACGCCATGCTGGCACTGTGCGAAGAAACGCGCTGCCGCCGCCAGGCGTTGCTGGCCTATTTCGATGAAGTGCTCGAACAGCCGTGTGGGCACTGCGACAACTGTGTCGACCAGATCCAGACCTGGGATGCCACCGAGCCTGCACGCCAGGCCCTGTCGGCGGTGTTCCGCACCGGGCAGCGCTACGGGGTCGGCCACCTGGTCGACGTGCTGCTGGGCAAGGACAACGAAAAAGTGCGCAATTTCGGTCACGAGAAGCTGTCGGTGTTTGGCGTCGGCAAGGCGCTGGCCGAGGTGGAATGGCGTTCGCTGTTCCGCCAGTTGGTGGCGCGTGGCCTGGTGGACATCGACCTGGAGGGCTATGGTGGCCTGCGCTTGTCCGACAGCTGTCGGCCACTGCTGCGCGGTGAAGTGACGTTGCAGTTGCGTCGCGACCTCAAGCCGCAAACTGTGGCGAAGTCGTCTTCCGGCGGCGGCAGCCCGGCCAGCCAGCTGGTACGTGCCGAGGAGCGCGAGCTGTGGGAGGCGTTGCGTACCTTGCGGCGCAAACTGGCCGAAGAGCACAGCGTGCCGCCTTACGTCATCTTCCCCGACTCGACCTTGCTGGAAATGCTGCGCAGCCAGCCGACCAGCCTGAGCGACATGGCCGAGGTCAGTGGTGTGGGTGCACGCAAGCTGGAGCGCTACGGCCAGGCCTTCCTCGAGGTGCTCAACGGCGCCGGCGGCACCGAGGAGGCGCCCAAGGTGGTGCTCGACCTGCGCCACGAGCTGGTCAGCCTGGCCCGCGCCGGCATGACCCCGATGCAGATTGCCGGCCAGCTCAATTGCAGTGAGAAGAACGTCTACAGCCTGCTGGCCGAGGCCATTGGCCGCCAGGAACTGAGCCTGGACCAGGCTTTGGACCTGCCCGAAGAGCTGATGATGGAAGTGCAGGATGCCTTCCTTGACGGCGAAGGGGAGCTGCCGCCGGTCTCGGCCATCGCGCCGCTGTTCGGTGCGCGGGTTCCCGAGGGCGTGCTCTACTGCATCCGCGCGGCGTTGGCGGCAGAGTTCGAGCTCTGATCGGGGACATTTCGGACATCCACTGATCGTTGTCATCCTTTTTGACGATTATCGGACATTTGCGAGCAGGGCAGCCTTGCCTGATGGCCCGGGGCATGGTTAGCTGACTAACAATTAGTTCTAGTCAATGAGTTGCTTATGCCCCTGACCGACAATCAACACCGCTTCGGCATGCAGCTGGCGCAGATGTCCCGCGGCTGGCGCGCCGAGTTGGATCGCCGCCTGGCCGGGCTCAATCTGTCCCAGGCGCGCTGGCTGGTGTTGCTGCATCTGGCGCGCTTTGAGGAAGCGCCCACCCAGCGCGAACTTGCCCAGAGTGTTGGCGTTGAAGGCCCCACGTTGGCGCGGCTGCTTGACAGCCTGGAGGCCCAGGGCCTGGTGCGGCGCCAGGCGGTGCTGGAGGATCGGCGGGCGAAGAAGATCCAGCTGTGCCCGCCAGCCAAGCCCTTGATCGAGCAGATCGAAACCATCGCCAACGCGCTGCGCCTGGAGTTGTTCACCGGGGTGGATGAAGCGGATCTTGAGGTGTGCATGCGGGTGCATGCAAAGATTCTGGCCAACCTCGAAAAATCCTGAAACTCACGCGCCCATTCGCGGGGCAAGCCCGCTCCCACTAGGACAGCGCTGAACCTGTGGGAACGGGCTTGCCCCGCGAATGGGGCGCAAAGCGGCCCCTGCGGTTTAGAACGTATGCCCCAGGTTCAGGTACACCGCCTGCTCATGCGCACTGTTGGCCCCATACGTCAGGTTCAGCGGCCCCAACGGCGTGTCCAGCCCCAGGAACACGCTCGCCGCATTGATGTACCCGCTGTCGAATTCATTGTCGTTGTTCCATGCCCGCCCGCGCTCGAGCGAACCACCGACATACAACGGCAGGTCCAACGGCAGGTAGCCCCGTGGGGTCAGGCGCCGGTAATAGACCATACGCAGCAGGCTCACGTTTTGCCCAGACACCGAGTCCTGACGGAAGCCCGAAAGCTCCCGCGCACCGCCCATCACGAAGCTCGACGTGACCACCTCGGTCTGATCCAGCGTGCGCCCGTAGCGCCCTCCGAACACCCAGGTGTTCGGCCCGCTGCTGATCGCCTTGTCCAGGTTGAGCAGCCACTGCCGGTAGTTGGCGTCCGAGTCGAGCGATTTGTCGTACTTGCGCAGGGTCAGGCCGATGTCTTCACCACTGTGCGGGAAGTACACGTTGTCGAGGGTGTCGAACGAGTACTTCAGCTCGTAAAACCCTTCGTTGAAACTCACCTTGGGCAAATCCTGATCGCCGATGCGCACCTCGGCTTCGCCCCACGCCTTGCCCGCGCCCAGGCGCACTTCGCCATAGGTGCCGATCTGGCGGCCGACGTTGACGCCGAAGCCGTAGCGCTCCAGGCGGTATTCGGCAACGGGGTCGTTGTCCAGCGTCGCCGCGATGTTCTGTGAACCGATGTCCAGGTAGGGCGCGATGAAGTAGCGCGAGCCCACGTCCAAAGGCTGGTAGAACTCGCTGTAAAGCTCTTGCTGGTCGCCGATCTGCGCGCGTGTCAGCCACTCGGCGCCCAGCTTGTTGATGCCATTGACGCGGTAGCTGGCGCCCAGGTTGAAAGCGCTGTCACCGCGCAGGTCGTCCGACAGGTTCAGGCCCAGGCGCAGGTAGTCGGTACCGCCGCGCTTGCCACGGGCGTTGATCACCAGGGTGTTGTCGTCGCCTTTGTGCACCACGCGGTACTGCACGCGGTCGAAGTAGTCCAGGCCATACAGCGTGCCCATGTCGGTCTGCAGGCGGTCGAGCTCCAGCGGTTCGCCGATCGGCTGGCGGATGTAGTAGCGGATCACGTCGTCGCTGACCTTGGAATCATTCTCCACCCTGATTGCAGTGATGACCGGCGTGCGCTGGTGCGGGGAGCGTGCCACGGCCAGTTCGTCATCGCCTTCGGGTTGGCGCAATGCGGCCAGGCGCGGGTCGAGCAGGCGCGCGGCGCGGTAGCCGGCGTCGATCATGTCGCGGGCGCGGCCGAAATCGGTGACGCCGTAGGCGGCCAGCTGAGGCTGGATCAGGATGTCGTCGCGGTGCAGACTGGCCAGCTGTTCTTCGGAGTTGCGCCGGGTCATCAGGGTGATCGACTGGTTCAGCACGTCGACCACCGTGGCCAGTTGCTTGCGGTCGCGCAGCGGGGTGCCGATGTCGACCACGATGGCCAGGTCAACGCCCATCTCCCGGGCCACGTCCACGGGGATGTTGTCGACCATGCCGCCATCCACCAGCAGCCGGCCGTCCAGTTCGACTGGGGCGAACACCGCAGGGATCGACATGCTGGCGCGGATCACCTGGGGCAGGTGGCCGCGGCTGAACACCACTTTTTCGCCACTGGCGATGTCGGTGGCCACGGCGCGGAACGGGATCGGCAGCTTGTCGAAGTCGCGGGTGTCGGCGGTGTGGGCCAGTTTGCTTTCCAGCAGCAGTGCCAGGTTCTGGCCCTGGATTACGCCCAATGGCAGGCCAAGGCTGCCGTCGTCGCGAAAGCTCAGTTTCTGTTTCACCAAAAAGTCGCGGTCATCCTGCTTGCGCCTGAACGGCACGTCCTTGCGCGGCGGCGCGTCGGAAAGCGCCTGCTGCCAGTCGAGGGTGGTGGCGAGGTGCTCCAGCTCCTCGACGCTGTAGCCGGACGCATACAACCCGCCCACCACCGCACCCATGCTGGTGCCGGCGATGGCATCGATGCGCACGCCCTGTTCCTCCAGGGCCTTGAGCACGCCGATGTGGGCCAGGCCACGGGCGGCGCCGCCAGAGAGCACCAGGCCGACCTTGGGCCGGGTTTGCTCGGCGGCGAGCACGGAGAGGGAGGTGAGCGTCAGCAAAAGGCAGAACAGCAGGCGGCGCATCGTGAGTCTCAAACCGAGGGCGAAAGACCGCTAGTATAAGCGGCCACTTACCTGGAGATCGCTCAGCATGGCAGACAACAAGCCGGAAATAGTCATCACATATTGCACCCAGTGCCAGTGGCTGCTGCGCGCCGCCTGGCTGGCTCAGGAACTGCTCAGTACGTTCTCCGACGATTTGGCCCAGGTGGCGCTACAGCCGGGCACCGGCGGCATCTTTCGCATTACCTGCAACGGCGTGCAAATCTGGGAGCGCAAGGCCGACGGTGGTTTCCCCGAGGCCAAGGTGCTCAAGCAGCGGGTGCGTGACCAGATCGACCCGCAGCGCGACCTGGGTCACAACGACCGCTGATCAGGCCCCCTCGGCGACTGCCGGTCGCTTGGGTGGCTGCTCGGCCGCCAGGCGGCTGGACAAGACGATGGCGAAGATGATCAACGCACCCCCCAGCAGCATGCGCAGGGTCGGCGTTTCGGCGAACACCGCCCAGGCCACGGCAATGCCATAGATCGGCTCCATGCCGAATACGACTGCGGCGGTGCGCGCCTTGATCACCGCCAGGCTGGCGACGAACAGGCTATGGGCAACGCCGGTGCAGAACACCCCGAGCAGCCCGATCCATAGCCAGTCCATCGGCGCTACTGCGCTCAAGCCCGGCGCGGCCACCGGCAGCAGGCACAGGCCGACCACCAGGTTTTGCCATAGGGCGGCCTGCACGGCGGGCAAACGGCCCGAACCTGCGCGGTTGGTCAGCGACAGCAGCGAGAACAGCAGGCCCGAAAGCAGTGCCCAGAGCAGGCCGCCGGTGGCTTCGCTGGCCAGGTCGAAGGAAGGCGCCACCAGTACCAGGCCGAGGCTCACCAGCACGACCAGGATGGCTTCGTTGCGGCGGATGCGTTCGCGGAACAGCAGCCCTTCGAGGATCACGGTAAAGGCCGGAAAGCTGGCGAAGCCCAAGGTGGCGATGGCCACACCGCCGACTTTCACCGCGACGAAGAAGCTGACCCAGTGCCCGGCCAGCAGCACGCCGCCGAGCGACAGGCGGCGCACGTCCGGGCCGCTGAGGCGCTGCCAGCCCGGGCCGGCCAGGCTGGCGAAGAGGGCCAAGGCGAGCACCGCGAAGGCGGCGCGGCCAAAGACGATGATGGCCGGGCTGGCGCTGGCGGCCAGTTTGCCGAAGACGCCGGTCAGGCCGAAGAATAGCGCGCCGATATGCAGGGCGCCCAGGGCAGTGCGGTGGTTCATGGTGGTCCTTGGATCTGTGTAGGAGCGGGTTTACCCGCGATGAGGCCAGCACAGCCAGTGTAAAGCCCCAGACAAACACAGTCTGTCGCCACCCTAGCGTGCCTTATCGCCAGACTCTCGCCGCAGCGCCCCCGGCGTACACCCGAAAGCCCGCAGCATCGCCGCCGAAAACGCACTCTGCGAGGCATAACCGACCTGTGCCGCAATTTCACCCATGGGCAACAACGTCTGGGTTAGCAACCGCCGCGCCATGAGCAAACGTCGCTGGCGGACGTAGTCCATCGGCGTCATCGCGCATTCAGCGGTAAACCGCGCATGCAACCGCGCAACCGACAGCCCGGCAATCCGCGCCAGGTCGGCAACCTGCAGCGGATACGCCGCATGCTCCTCGATATGGCTGTCGAACGCCGCATAGGGCAGGCGATGGCTGGGTGTGATGATGGCCGACGCCGTCGGGTTGAGGCTGGCCAGCAGCAGCACTGCACCCTGCCGGGCAATCAGCGGGTCGTCCATCGGGCTTGCCGCCAGCCAGTCCACCAACTGCTGCTGGCGATTGTCCAGGCCCACGGCGGCCGGGCGGTCCAGCAGGCGTTGGCTGGCGTCGGCATGCTCGCCCAGTTGTTCATGCAGCCAATGCGGGCCCGGCACATCGAGTACCAGGCAATGGCTGCCGGCATCACTGCCGCAGGTGTGATGCGCCCCGGTCGGCACCACCATGAGGCCTTGGCGGTCGATGCGCGCACCGTGCCCCTGCACCTCGAAATCCAGGCGCCCGCGCAAGCCGAACACCAGCTGTGGGTGTTCGTGGCTATGGGCTATCAGGTCGTCACGATAGTGGCGCAGGGAAAGTATCGGGCCGGGGGCCATGGGGCGTCCTCGCAGGGCAGGGCACCATTGTGCCGCATTCATCGCAGCCCATCACCGGTCACATCGTTGCCCGTCAACAGCGCCGCCGATGCGCTGCGCGAACCTGCCCCGTGCGGCTAGAGGCTGATCCTTCCCAGCAGGATGTCGCGGAACATGGCGAAATCGCCGATCAGGCTGTACAGCGGATGCTTGAAGGTCGCCGGCCGGTTCTTCTCGAAAAAGAAATGCCCGACCCAGGCGAAGCCGTAGCCGAACACCGGGACCGCCAACAGCAGCAACCATTTGCCACTGCCGATGGTGTACGCCAGCAGGGCGATGACCAGGCTGGTGCCGACAAAGTGCAGGCGCCGGCAGGTAGGGTTGCTGTGCTCCCCGAGGTAGTAGGGGTAGAACTCGGCAAAACTGCGAAACTGCGCTGTGCTGTTCATGAGCAGTGCTCCGGGATTAACACTTTTTGACAGGATACACGGCGTGGAGCCTGAAACGAGTCTAGAGTCATTGGCGGGGCCGGCCAGTGACAATGGGCGCCAATTGAGTATCCTTCGAGTTCACCGCATGAAGCGGTCAGCATAAGAAGCTTGCCATGAGTGAGAGAACCACGTCAGCCAGCTGGGCATCAGGGATTGTGAAGGCGCTCGAGCTGGAGGGGCTGGACTGCCCGGCCATGTTCAAACAACTCGGCCTGGATTTCGCCGCCCTCGACGACCCGGATGCGCGCTTCCCTCAAGACGCCATGACCCGCCTGTGGCAACTGGCCGTGGAGCTGTCGGGCAACGAAGCCATCGGCCTCAACATGGCGCGGGTGGTGCGGCCGGCGTCCTTCCATGTGGTGGGCTATGCACTCATGTCCAGCCGCACCCTGGCTGAAGGCTTCGAGCGCCTGGTGCGTTATCAGCGCATCATTGCCGAAAGTTCCGACCTGAGTTTCCGCCTGGGCCCTGAAGGCTATTCGCTGATCCTCACCGTGCACGGCGACCACCTGCCACCCACCCGGCACAGCGCCGAAGCCTCGCTGGCCTGTGCGCTGGCGCTGTGCAAGTGGCTCAGCGGGCGGGCCATCCAGCCAAGACGGGTGCTGGTGCAGGGGCCGCAACCAAAAAACGTCGAACCCTACAAAGTGGCATTTCATTCACCGCTGGTGTTCGATGCGCCGCACGATGCACTGGTGTTCGAGCGCGCCGACATGGAGGCGCCGCTGCCGACCGCCAACGAGGCCATGGCCATCCTGCACGACCGTTTTGCCGGGGAATACCTGGCGCGCTTCTCGGAAAGCCGGGTGACCCACCGCGTGCGCCAGGTGCTGTGCCGCATCCTGCCCCAGGGCGAGCCCAAAAGGGAAACCCTGGCCCAGGCGCTGCACCTGTCCCAGCGCACCCTGCAGCGCCGCCTGCAGGAAGAGGGCACCAGCTTTCAGGCGCTGCTCGACGACACGCGGCGCGAGCTGGCGGAACAGTACCTGGCCCAGCCCGGCATGACCCTGCTCGAAACCGCCTACTTGCTGGGCTTCGCCGACCCGAGCAACTTCTACCGTGCCTTCCGCCGCTGGTTTGACGTAACGCCCAGCGAATACCGCGCCCGTATGGGCACGGGCCCCGAAGAGGCTAGTGACGCCAGAACGCCGGCATGCACAACACCAGCACCGTGATGATCTCCAGGCGGCCGAGCAGCATGCCGCCGGCGAGAATCCATTTGGCGGCGTCCGGCAGCGTGGCGTAGTTGCCCGAAGGGCCGATCACTTCGCCAAGGCCCGGGCCGACACCCGAGACGGTGCCGGCGGCGCCGGTCAATGCAGTCATCCAGTCCACGCCCAGCAGCGACAGCAGCAAGGCCATCACGCAGATGGTGATGGCGAAGAAGAACGAGAAGGTCAGGATCGAGCGCACGATCTCTTCGTCCAGGCGGTGGCCGTTGTACTTCTGCTTGATCACCGCGCGTGGGTGAATCAGCTGATTGAGGCTGGCCTTGAGCAGGATATAGGCCACCTGGAAGCGGAAGATCTTGATGCCACCGGCGGTGGAACCGGAACAGCCACCGACGAAGCCCAGGTAGAAGAACAGCATCAGCGAGAAGTTACCCCACAGGCTGTAATCGCCCAGGGCAAAGCCCGTGGTGGTGACCACCGAGGTCACGTTGAGTGCCACGTGGCGCAAGGCATCCAGCCAGTGCAGGTTGGTGGTGGCCCAGTACCAGGTGCCCAGCACCAGCCAGGTGACCACCAGCATGCCGAGCAGCCCCTGCACCTGCTGGTCGCGGATCAGCGCCTTGCGGTTGCCGCGCATAGTGGCCACGTACAAGGTGAACGGCAGGCTGCCGAGGATCATCACCACCACGGCGACCCAGTGCACGGCCGGGATGTCCCATTTCGCCAGCGACTGGTCAGAGGTCGAGAAGCCCCCGGTGGAAATCGCCGACATGGCGTGGTTGATGGCATCGAACGGACTCATGCCGGCCCACCAGAAGGCCAGTGCGCCGAGTACCGAAAAACCGACGTACACGCCGACGATCGACTTGGCGACCATGTGCGAGCGGGGCATGACCTTTTCCGAACGGTCCGATGATTCTGTCTGGAACAGGCGCATGCCACCGATGCGCAGCAGCGGCAGAATCGCCACCGCCATGGCGATGAAGCCGATACCGCCGAGCCAGTGCAGCATCGAGCGCCACATCAGGATGCCGGGTGACATGTTGTCCAGCCCGCTGAGCACCGTGGCGCCGGTGGCGGTGATGCCGGACATGCTTTCGAAGAAGGCGTCGGTGTAGCTGATGTGCTGGGTGAGCAGGAAGGGCAGGGCGGCGAACACGCACACCACCAGCCAGCTGCTGACGGTCAGCAAATACATATCGCGCGGGCGCAGGTGCACATGCTCGGGGCGGCCCTGGACCACCATCAGCAGGCCGGCGACGAAGGTGATCAGGCTGGCCCAGAGGAACGACGGCATGTCGCCTGTGCGTTCGAAGATCACCAGGGTCGCCATGGGCACGACCATGCTCACCGCCAGGGTGATCAGGAAGATGCCGATGATGAAACCAATGATCCGTAAGGTCGGCAACGCCATGTGATCTGCTCTGACTCTGAACGAAGGGCGCCATTCTACCTATGGGTCTGGTGATGTAAACGCTAGAATGGCCGCACATTCACCTGCCAGGAGGGTAGCCGATGGAGGCTCTCGACGCATTGCTCAACCGTGTTTCCGTGCCACGCCTGACCGAACCTGCGCCCAACGACGCCCAGCGCGAGGCGTTGTTCCAGGCGGCGCTGCGCGCGCCGGACCACGGCCAGCTGCGGCCATGGCGCTTCCTGACCATCGAGGGCCAGGGTCGCGAAAAGCTTGGTGAGCTGTTTGCCGAAGCGGTGCAGCACAAGGGCGATGCCAGCCAGGCTGCACTGGACAAGGCCCGCGCCATGCCGCTGCGTGCACCGCTGCTGATTGTGGTGATTGCCAAGCTGCAGGACCACTTCAAGGTACCCAAGTCGGAGCAGCGCCTAGCGGCCGGGTGTGCGGCGCACGGCATTCTGATTGCGGCGCATGCCCAGGGGATTGGCGCGGTGTGGCGGACCGGGGACATGGCGTTCGATGCGCATGTGCACAAGGGGCTGGGGCTGGGCGATAACGAGGAGTTGATCGGTTACCTGTATGTGGGCACGCCGATGGCCGAGCCGCGTACGGCACCGATTCTGGAAACTGCCGAGTTCGTTAGCGCCTGGGGCGAGTAACGCAAGGGCTGCACCGCAGCCCCCCTTCGAATTCAGCTGCCAATCTCCACCACCAGCGGCAACTCCAGCCGGGCCACAAACCCACCCTGCGGGTGATTGCCCAGCTCCAGGCTGCCGCCATGCCGCTCGGCCGCCTTGCGCGCAATTGCCAGGCCCAGGCCATGCCCCGCCGCATCCTGCCCCGGCGCCCGGAAGAACGGCTCGCCGAGTTGCGCCAGGTACTCGGTTGACACGCCTGGCCCATGGTCACGCACGCTTACGATGATCCGTTCCTGCTCACGCTCGGCACGCACCTCGATCGGCTGCCCCGCGGGGTTGAAGCGCAGGGCATTGCGCAGCAGGTTATCCACCGCGCGTTCGATCAGCGTCGGCCAGCCTTGCAGGGTCAGGCCCGGTTGCGCCTCCAGGCGTACGTCCTGCTCCGGCGCGCTGAGCTGGGCGTCTTTGCGCACGCTGCCCAGCAGGGCATTGAGGTCGACAGATTCGGCATGGGGCTGCTCGGCATCGACACGGGCCAGGGTGAGGATTTCGCTGATCAGGTCTTCCAGGCGGTCGCATTCGCGGGTCAGGCGCGGCCACAGGGCCTGGCGCTGCTCGGCTTCGGCGCGTTCGGCCAGGGCCAGGGCGATACGCAGGCGCGCCAGCGGTGAGCGCAGTTCGTGGGACACGTCGCGCAGCAACTGCCGTTGGCTGCCGATCAAGCTCTGCAGGCGGGCGCCCATCTTGTTGAAGTCCTTGGCCAGCACGCCGAACTCGTCACGCCGGGCGGCCAGCCGGGCCAGGCTGTTCTGCTGGTAGCTGGCCTGGCCAAGGTCGTGCACCGCACCGCGCAGGCGGCTGAGCGGGCGGGTAATGGACAGGGTCACCAGCAGGCTGAACAGAGTGAGTACCACCAAGGCAATGCCTAACGCACTCAGCGGCCAGAGCAGGCTCTCGCGGTGCCAGGCGTCCAGTTCAGGGTGCGGTATACGGTAGATCAACAGGTAGGTTTCGCCGCTGTCGGGGCTGGTGTACTCCTCGGTCAGGCGGCGCCACGGCAGGCGGCGTTCGTCATTGTGCTGGCGCGCCTCGAAGGCGGCGGCGCGGCGCGGGAAGGTGCCGGGCACCACGGCATCGCCGCTTTCGTCGAGCACCTGCACGTCGATCTTGAAGCGCTGCTTGCGGCGTTCGAGGAACTGCTGCGCCGACTCCAGGCCTTCCTGCTCATAGTGCTTGGCCCAGTGGCTGGCCAGGGTGTTGAGGCCTGGGTGGCGGCTGAGAATCCAGGCGTCCTGGTTGAGCATGTGGCCCAGCAGGATCGACAGGCCTGCGACCAGGGTGATAGCCAGCCAGAAGCTGGCCAGGATGCGCCAGAACAGAGAACGCAAGAGCACCTCCTGTAAACGGGAAAAGCCCGGCCCGCTTGTGGGCGGGCCGGGCGTTGGGGGGACAGCTTACTGGGCCTTGCCGGCTTTTTCAGCTTTCCAGGCCTGGAATTCCTTCCATTCAGCCTTGCGCGCTTCACGCGCTTTCTGCAGTTCGTCGAACTTCTTCTGCTGCTCGGGCTTGAGCAGTGCGCGCACCTGGCTGTCGGTCTTGTCGTGGCTGGCCTTGAGCTCGTCCTTCATGGCCTTCTGGTCGGCGGCTGGCAGTTTGGCCAGGTAGCGTTCGGTGATGTCGCGGCGGTTTTTCATCTGGTCGCCCATCAGCTTGCCGATCTGTTGGCGCTGATCGCGGCTCAGGTCCAGTTGGGCGAAAGGCGCGTCACCGCGATGATGCGGGCCGTCGTGACGCGGGCCGCCTTCTGGCATGGCCATGGCCACGGTCGGCAGAGCAGCGGCGAACATCAGGGCGATTAGGGTCTTGCGCATGGTGTCTCTCCTGTCATGGGCCGGTGGTTACCGGATGAGCTCAGTCTAGGGAGATCAAGGTCAAGCGCAGTCAGTGGAGGGTAAAGGCTCGGTAAAGATGGCCAGGGCCGCACCGCGCGCCATCGCCGCGGTTCGTCGCCACGACAAGCCAGCCCCCACAAGTACTCCATGGGCTGAAAAAGCGGCGCAGTGCGGCCCCGTCAACCTTACAGGCTGTAGTAATAACCGCGGCTGCGCAGCGCAACGATGCGCGGGCGGCCATCGGCGTGCGGGCCGACCTTCTTGCGCAGGTTGCTGACGTGCATGTCCAGGCTGCGGTCGTAAAGGGTCAGCTTGCGGCCCAAGCCGATTTGCGCCAGTTCCTGTTTGTCCAGCGGCTCGCCCGGCTGGCGCAGCAGCGCCTCGAGGATGCGGCTTTCCGAGAGGGTCAGGCTCATCTCGCGGCCATCGATGCTGACCACGCCGCGCACCGGGCTGAAGGCCAGGTCGCCGATCTCGACTTGTGTTGTGGTGGCAGTCGGGTGGCTGCGGCGCAGTACGGCGCGCAGGCGGGCGGTGAGTTCGCGCGGGTCGCAGGGCTTGGCCAGGTAATCGTCGGCGCCCAGTTCCAGGCCCAGAATGCGGTCTAGCGGCTCGCCGCGGGCCGACAGCATCAGCACCGGCAATTCGGCATGGTCGCTGCGCAACTGCTTGAGCAGCTCGAGGCCGCTGCCATCGGGCAGCATCACGTCGAGCACCACGGCCGCTGGCGCTTGTTCGGCCAACGCCTTGCGCGCGCTCTGGCCATCGTGGCAGGCACGTACAACGAAACCTTCCTGGGTCAGCCAGCTGCCGAGCAGCTCGCAGAGTTCCTGGTCATCATCAATCAGTAACAGCTCGCTCATGACTCACTCAATTCAAATCGACGGCGTCTGACGCGCTCGCCAGTGGCAAAGATACCGCAGACGCCGAGAATTTATCGATCAGGGCAGAACTTGCTTGAATGGCTTGACGATCACCTTGTCGTACACGCCCGCCGCAATGTACGGGTCGGCGTCGGCCCAGGCCTGGGCAGCGGCCAGCGAATCGAACTCGGCGACGATCAGGCTGCCGCTGAAACCGGCAGCGCCTGGGTCGTTGCTGTCGATGGCCGGGTGCGGCCCGGCCAGCACCACACGGCCTTCGGCCTTGAGTTGCTGCAGGCGCTCGATGTGTGCCGGGCGTGCGGCCAGGCGGTTTTCCAGGGAATTCGCGACGTCGCTGGCAATGATGGCGTAAAGCATGTCAATCCTTGGTCTTGGTGGTGGAAGGGTCGTCGTGCAGGTGACGCGACAGGTACACGCCCTGCGCCACGAGGAAGAGCACGGTCATGCCCAGGCTGCCGAACACTTTGAAGTCGACCCAGAACGCCTGGAAGGTGAACGCAACGAACAGGTTGGCCGCGCCGCAGAACAGGAAGAACGCGATCCAGGCCACGTTCAGGCGGGTCCAGATGGCATCGGGCAGGGTCAGGGCGTGGCCCATGATGCGTTTGATAAGCACCCGGTCGCCAATGAAGTGGCTGCCGGCAAAGCCCAGGGCGAACAGCCAGTTCACCACGGGTGCTTTCCATTTGAGGAAGGTTTCGCTGTGGAAGGTCAGGGTCAGGCCGCCGAACACCAGGCAGGCGATCAGGGTCAGCCACTGGCCTTTCTCCAGCTTGCGCTGGCGCAGGAACAGCGCGCCATACACCACCAGCGAACTGATGATGAGCATTGCCGTGGCGCTGTAGATGCCGCCGAATTCGAAGCTGTGGCCAGCCACTTCCACCGGGCGCGGGTCGAGCTTGTAGGTGATGAAGAACAGCAGCAGCGGGATGAAATCGATGAATTGTTTCACAATGGCAGCCAGAAAACGGGATGTGACGGCATAATAACAAACATCGATTACAGCGGTAGCGCTCCTCCATGAATGTTGATCTGCACTGTCACAGTACGGCCTCCGACGGCGCCCTGTCGCCCACGGCCCTTGTCACCCGGGCCCATGAGCACGGGGTGCAGACCTTGGCACTGACCGACCATGACACCCTCGAAGGCTTGGCCGAGGCCCGCCAGGCCTGCGCCGAGCGCGGCATGCGCTGGGTCAGCGGGGTGGAACTGTCGTGCACCTGGGGTGGCGCGACCATCCATGTGTTGGGTTACGACTTCCCGCTGGATGCACCGCCGCTGCTCGAAGCGATCGAGTCGCTGCACCGTGGCCGCTGGTTGCGCGCCGAGGAAATCGACAAACGGCTGGCGGCCAAGGGCATGCCCGGCACCCTCGACGGCGCCCGCGCCGTGCAACAGGAACTTGGCGACAGCGGTAACGCCCCGGCGCGCCCGCATTTTGCCGAATACCTGGTGCGCGCCGGCCACGTCAAGGACCGTGGTGAAGCCTTCCGCAAGTGGCTGGGTGCCGGCAAGCTCGGTGACGTCAAGCTGCACTGGCCGACCCTGGAGGAAACCGTCGCCACGCTCCGGCGGTCCAAAGCCTGGGTGAGCCTGGCCCATCCGATGCATTACGATCTGACCCGCAGCAAGCGCAGACGGCTGATTGCCAACTATATTGAGGCAGGCGGGCAGGCGCTTGAAGTGGTCAACGGGATGATGCCGGCCGAGCAGGTGGGCACGATGTCCATCCTCACCCGTGAGTTCGGCCTGCTGGCAAGCGCTGGCAGCGATTTCCACGGCCCCGGCACCTGGGGCGAGATCGGTGCCTACCGGCCATTGCCTGAGGATCTGCCACCTCTGTGGCGCCGATTCAGCCATGAACAGCCTATGGCGATATGAACAGGAAGACTTCGTGAGCCAATTTTTCCAGATTCACGCGGAAAACCCGCAAGCGCGCCTGATCAAACAGGCCGTTGAAATCATTCGCAAGGGCGGCGTCGTGGTGTACCCCACCGACTCGGCCTACGCGCTGGGCTGCCAGATCGGTGACAAGGCGGCCATCGAACGGGTGCGCCGCCTGCGCGGCCTGGACAAGACCCACAACTTCACCCTGATGTGCTGCGACATGTCGCAACTGGGGCTGTACGCCAAGGTCGATACCGGCACGTTCCGCCTGCTCAAGGCCCACGTGCCGGGCCCGTACACCTTCATCCTCAACGGCACCCGTGAGGTGCCGCGGCTGCTTCTGCATGAAAAGCGCCGTACCATCGGCCTGCGCGTGCCCTCCAACCCGATCGTGCTGGCGCTGCTCGAAGAGCTGGGCGAGCCGTTGATGAGTGTGAGTTTGATCTTGCCGGGCGACGAAGAACCCATGACCGACCCGTACGAGATCCGTCAGCGCCTGGAGCACCATGTCGACCTGATCATCGATGGCGGCTTCGGCGACCTCAAGGCGTCCACCATCATCGACCTGACCGGCGATGAACCTGTACTGGTCCGCGAAGGCTGCGGCGACCCTTCACCGTTTCTGGTCGGCGCGTGAGCCAGGTGGATGCCCCTGAGGCACCGAGCATCGATGCTGAATTGCCGCAACAGTTGCAGTTGGCCCTGGTCTACGGCGAAGCCCTGACCGAAATGCCGGTGGACCTGTACATTCCGCCGGACGCGCTGGAAGTCATCCTCGAAGCGTTCGAGGGCCCGCTCGACCTGTTGCTGTACCTGATCCGCAAGCAGAACATCGACATCCTCGACATCCCGGTGGCGGAGATTACCCGCCAGTACATGGGCTATGTGGAGTTGATGAAAAGCGTGCGCCTGGAGCTGGCCGCCGAGTACCTGGTGATGGCCGCCATGCTCGCCGAGATCAAGTCGCGCATGCTGTTGCCGCGCTCTGCCGAAATCGAGGAAGAAGAAGGCGACCCACGTGCCGAACTGATCCGCCGCTTGCAGGAGTACGAACGCTTCAAGGCCGCTGCCGAGGGCATCGACGAACTGCCACGGGTTGGCCGCGATGTGGTCGTGCCACGCCTGGAAGCGCCCCAGGCCAAGGTGCGCAAGCTGCTGCCCCAAGTCAGCCTGGAAGAGCTGCTGGTGTCCATGGCCGAGGTCATGCGCCGCAACGACCTGTTCGAAAGCCACCAGATCACCCGCGAGACGTTGTCCACCCGCGAGCGCATGAGCGAAGTGCTGGAGCGCCTCAAGGGCGGTGGTTTTGTGCCCTTCGTCGAGCTGTTCGCGGCCGAGGAGGGCAAGTTGGGTGTGGTGGTGACGTTCATGGCGATTCTGGAGCTGGTCAAAGAGTCGCTGATCGAACTGGTGCAGAATGAGCCTTTCGCCGCGATCCATGTCCGGGTGCGTGCCGAGCCTGTCGAAGAATTTGATGAATCTGAATGAACCCCGCGACCTGGCGTCGCTGATCGAAGCCTTTCTGCTGGCCTCGGGCAAACCGCAATCCCTCGAACGCCTGTACGAGTTGTTCGAGGAGGCCGAGCGCCCCGAGCCGAAAGTTTTCAAGAAGGCCCTGGAAGTGCTCGGCAAGTCCTGCGCCGGCCGTGCCTTCGAACTCAAGGAAGTCGCCAGCGGCTACCGGCTGCAGATACGCGAAAACTATGCCCCGTGGGTAGGCCGCCTGTGGGAAGAACGCCCGCAGCGCTATTCCCGTGCGCTGCTCGAGACCATGGCGTTGATCGCCTACCGGCAACCGATTACCCGTGGCGAGATCGAGGATGTGCGGGGGGTGGCGGTCAACAGCAATATCATCAAGACCCTCATCGAGCGTGAGTGGATACGTGTGGTCGGCTACCGCGAGGTGCCCGGGCGGCCAGCGATGTTCGCCACCACCCGGGCGTTTCTCGACCACTTCAATCTCAAGAGCCTCGACGAGCTCCCGGCGTTGGCCGAGCTGCGCGAAATGGAACCCGAACCTGAGCCGTTGCTCGACCCGGACGATGCCCCGGTGCCGGCGCACTTGCAGGTATTGGCCGATGCCAGCCTGGGTGACGCAGAGGAGGGTGCCGAGCCGAAGGAGGAGACCAGCTTCCGCAGCCTGCTGGTGGAGCTGGATGCCATGGAAGAGGGGCTGAAGACCGACTTCGATGACCTGCGCGACGATCAGGTGGAGCCTGAAGCCTCTGTGGAGAGCGCGGGCAAGTTGCCGTAACCGACCTACATGCAGGCCTGCCAGTGCCCGCGCATGAGCTGCCCGCGTCGCGAAGGCAGCCCGTTGCGTCAGGGTTTGCTCAGCGTCGCACCTGCTTGAGTGTTTCGGCAATCAGGAAGGCCAGTTCCAGTGACTGGTCGGCGTTCATGCGTGGGTCGCAGTGGGTGTGGTAGCGGTCTGACAACGCATCTTCGGTAATCGGCCGCGCGCCGCCGATGCATTCGGTAACGTTCTGCCCGGTCATCTCGATATGGATGCCGCCGGCATGGCTGCCCTCGGCCTGGTGCACCTGGAAGAACTGCTTCACTTCATCGAGGATCTGCGCAAAATCGCGCGTCTTGTAGCCGCTGCTGGCCTTGATGGTGTTGCCGTGCATCGGGTCCGAGCTCCACAGTACCTTGCGCCCCTCGCGCTCGACGGTGCGGATCAGCCCCGGCAGGTGCTCGCCCACCTTGCCGGCGCCCATGCGCACGATCAGGTTGAGGCGGCCGGGGTCGTTACTCGGGTTGAGGGTGTCGATCAGGCGGATCAGTTCTTCAGGGTTCATGCTCGGGCCGACCTTGACCCCGATCGGGTTGTGCACGCCGCGCAGGAACTCCACGTGGGCACCGTCGAGCTGGCGGGTGCGGTCGCCGATCCACAGCATGTGCGCCGAGCAGTCGTAGTAATCGCCGGTCAGGCTGTCCTGGCGCACGAAGGCTTCTTCGTAGTTGAGCAGCAACGCCTCGTGGGCGGTGAAGAAGCTGGTTTCGCGCAATTGCGGGGCGCTGTCCAGGCCGCAGGCGCGCATGAACGCCAGGGTTTCGTCGATGCGGTTGGCCAGTTGGTGGTACTTGTCGGCCAGCGCCGAGTTGGCGATGAAGTCGAGGTTCCACTTGTGCACCTGGTGCAGGTCGGCGAAACCGCCCTGGGCAAAGGCGCGCAGCAGGTTGAGGCTGGCGGTGGCCTGGTGGTAGGCCTGCAGCAGGCGGTCTGGATCGGGGATGCGGCTTTTTTCATCGAAGCCGATGCCGTTGACGATGTCGCCGCGGTAGGCCGGCAGGGTGACGTTGCCAATGGTTTCGTCACCCGACGAGCGCGGCTTGGCGAACTGCCCGGCCATGCGCCCCACCTTGACCACCGGGCAGCCGGCGGCAAAGGTCATGACGATGGCCATCTGCAGCAGGACCTTGAAGGTGTCGCGGATCTTTGCGGCGGAAAACTCGGCGAAGCTCTCGGCGCAGTCGCCGCCCTGCAACAGGAAGGCGCGGCCTTCGGTGACCTCGGCAAACTGCCGGCGCAGCTCGCGCGCCTCCCCGGCGAACACCAGCGGCGGGTAGCTGGCCAGGGTCTGCTCGACCTTGAGCAGATGCGCGGCATCAGGGTAGGTCGGTTGCTGCTGGATCGGCAGGGCACGCCAGCTGTCAGGGCTCCACGGTCGGTTCATCACAGGCTCGGTATTGTCGGTTATAGGCTGTCTGCCATGGTAACAGTTGGCGCTGAGCTTGTTGCATCGAGGGTGTTGACGGACAATGCGCGTTTTTGCGCAGGCAGGTGGCAGGTACATGGCGACGGAGCGGGAAGAGCGGCTGCTGGCTCGGGTCGAGGATGCCTTTGGCGTCATCAGCGTGTACGAGGTGGATGACTACCGCTTTCTCGAGTTTGGCGATGCCATCGAGCAGAGCTGCGTGTTCACCGCCGACCCCAGCTGGCTGGAGTACGACTACACCCGCGCGATGCTGGTGGGCGCGTTGTGCCACGAGCAGCCCGAGAGCGCGCTGTTTCTTGGCTTGGGTGCAGGCACCCTGACCCAGGCCTGCATGAGGTTTCTGCCGCTGGACGACATCGAGGCCATCGAGCTGCGCCCGGACGTGCCGCGCCTTGCCATGGAGTACCTGGGCCTGGACGACGACCCGCGCCTTTATGTGCGCGTCGGCGATGCCCTGGAGCTGCTGCCCACGGCGGAAAAAGCCGACCTGCTGTTCGTCGACCTGTACACCGACCACGGGCCGGGCATCGGGCACCTGGCCTGGACCTTCCTGGAAAACTGCCAGAAGCAGCTCAACCCCGGGGGCTGGCTGGTGATCAACCAGTGGGCCGGGGATGACGGCAGGCCGCTGGGCGCGGCGCTGTTGCGCGGGCTGTACCACCGGCATTACTGGGAACTGCCGGTGAAGGAGGGCAATGTGATCCTGCTGGTGCCGGCGGACCTTGAGCAAACACTGGACCTGGACGGCGTGCGAGCGCGGGCCGAGGCACTGGCGCCGCAATTGGGTTATAGCCTTGAGGCGTTGATCCGGGTGATTCGGCCGGCTACCTGAAGACCGCAAACCGGCTTTCATAGAACAAACGCTAACTTACTGATTTGGCGGGGATCCTGTAGGAGCGGCTTCAGCCGCGAACACCGGCGAAGCCGGTGCCATCCACCGCGGCGCCTGCTTCGCGGCTGAAACTCCTCCCACAGGAATTACGTCGGCCTCCCCAAAACGTGAGGCAGTTTTCCACAATGTTCCCGCCTTGCCTGTGGAGGCCGGCATAATCACCCGGGCATTAACGTTTCAGCCCGTGTTGCTTGATGGCCCTGTACTGGCAGTTCAGAGCGAAAATTTTCCTCACCCCTTCTGTTAATTCGGGTATAGTACGCGCCGGTCTTTTAGCGGACCTCAAAATCAGGTGGTGCAAATCCTCCGAGTCCAGCTTCGGCTGCACGTCCGCTAGGCGGACCTTCCCAAGTTTTTCTTTTTCAATCGTTTTCGCAAATCCCCGCCGCCAAAGCTGCCTGGGTGACCTTCTGGTCTTTCAAGGCATGTGCAGCTTTGGAGCATGGGTCTTTGCGGATGCACCTAGAGGCAGACCCATGACCCAGGAAACCGGCGGATTCGCCGCTCTCGATCTCAATCCGAATATCGTTGCAGCTGTCGTAGCCACTGGCTATGAAGAGCCGTCCGCTATTCAGCATCAGTCGATCCCGATCATCCTCGCCGGTCACGACATGATCGGCCAGGCGCAGACTGGCACCGGCAAGACCGCTGCCTTCGCCCTGCCGATCCTCAACAAGATCGACGTGAGCAAGCGCGAACCGCAAGCCCTGATCCTGGCGCCAACCCGTGAGTTGGCGCTGCAAGTCGCTACCGCTTTCGAAACCTACGCCAAGCAAATGCCAGGCGTTAACGTGGTAGCTGTATACGGCGGTGCCCCGATGGGCCCGCAACTGCGTGCCATCCGTAACGGCGCGCAAATCGTCGTCGCTACCCCAGGCCGTCTGTGCGACCACCTGCGTCGCGACGAGAAAGTGCTGTCGACCGTACAGTACCTGGTACTGGACGAAGCCGACGAAATGCTCAAGCTGGGCTTCATGGACGACCTCGAAGTGATCTTCGATGCCATCCCGGCCAGCCGCCAGACCGTACTGTTCTCCGCAACCCTGCCGTCGTCGATCCGCTCGATCGCCGAACGTCACCTGCGCGAACCGAAGCACGTCAAGATCCAGAGCAAGACCCAGACCGTTACCGCGATCGACCAGGCCCACCTGATGGTCCATGCCGACCAGAAGATCCCGGCTGTTCTGCGTCTGCTGGAAGTGGAAGAGTTCGACGCGCTGATCGCCTTCGTGCGTACCAAGCAAGCCACCCTGGACCTGGCCGCCGCGCTGGAAGCCAAAGGCTACAAGGCTGCCGCGCTGAACGGTGACATCGCCCAGAACCAGCGTGAGCGCGTCATCGACTCGCTCAAGGATGGCCGCCTGGACATCGTCGTCGCTACCGACGTCGCTGCCCGTGGTCTGGACGTACCGCGCATCACTCACGTGTTCAACGTCGATATGCCGTACGACCCCGAGTCCTACGTTCACCGTATCGGCCGTACTGGCCGTGCCGGTCGCGAAGGCCGTGCGCTGCTGCTGGTCACCCCGCGTGAGCGCCGCATGCTGCAGGTCATCGAGCGTGTTACCGGTCAGAAGGTTGCCGAAGCGCGCCTGCCGAACGCTCAAGCGGTGCTGGATGCACGCATCAAGAAGCTGACTTCGAGCCTGGCGCCGCTGGTTGCCGACGCCGAAGCCACTCATGGTGAGCTGCTGGATCGTCTGACTGCTGACCTGGGCTGCAGCCCACGCGCCCTGGCCTCGGCCCTGCTGCGCAAAGCCACCAACGGCCAGGCGCTGGACCTGGCTGCCGTAGAGCGTGAGCAGCCGCTGGTTCCGGGCTTTGCGCCACGTGGCGAGCGCACCGAGCGTCCTGACCGTGGCGAGCGCAGTGACCGTGGCGGCGACCGTGGTGACCGTGAGCGTCGTGCGCCAATGCCGCTGGCCGAAGGCCGTGTGCGTTGCCGTACCGCCCTGGGTGCCCGCGACGGCATCGCCGCCAAGAACCTGCTGGGTGCGATCCTCAATGAGGGTGGCCTGGCCCGTGATGCGATCGGCCGCATCCAGGTTCGCGACAGCTTCAGCCTGATCGAGCTGCCCGAAGACGGCCTCGAGCGCCTGCTGTCCAAGCTCAAGGACACCCGCGTGGCCGGCAAGCAGCTGAAGCTGCGTCGCTACCGCGAGGATTGATCCTGGCGCAATAAAAAATCCCCGGCCCAGGCCGGGGATTTTTTTTGCCTGAACTGGCCCATTCGCGGGGCAAGCCCGCTCCCACAAGCACCGCGAAGACTGGGACATATTTGTGGGAGCGGGCTTGCCCCGCGAAGAGGCCCTTCAGTCGAACCTATAAATATCCATCCCCAGCGCGCCGAGGGTGAAGCCTTGGTGGACGATACTGAATTTGTCACCAGCCCCAAGCGCAAAGAACAGCGGCAAGAAGTGCTCGTCACTGGGGTGGTTGCGAGCGGCAAAGGGCGCCTGCCGCTGAAAGTCCAGCAGCGCAGCCTGATCATCATCACCCAGTTTTTCCACCACCCAATCGCGAAACGCCAACGCCCACGGTTCGATCACATCGGGCCCGGCATGCCAGTCAAGCTCGCCCAGGTTATGCGTGATGCTCCCGGAGCCTATCAGCAGGATGCCCTCGTCACGCAGCCCCGCCAGTGCTTGGCCGACCTCGAGTTGCAGCTCAGGGCCACCGTGGCTTGGCAGCGAAACCTGGATCACGGGAATGTTCGCATCCGGATACATCAGCGACAGCGGCACCCACGCCCCGTGGTCGAACGGCCGTTGAGCGTCCAGGCGCGCCGCCAGCCCGGCAGCGTTCAGCAGTGCCTCGACCCTGCCTGCCACTGCGGGCTCCCCCGGCGCCGGGTACTGCACTGCATAGAGCGCAGCGGGGAAACCATGGAAGTCGTGCCAGGTTTGTGGTTTTGCGCCCCCGGTCACCAGCAGTTCGCGGCTCTCCCAATGCGCCGACACCACCACGATTGCCTTCGGGCGGGGCAGGCCATTTGCCAGCCGGGCCAAAGCCGGCCCGCTGGCACCCGGTTGCAGGGCGAGCATGGGGGAGCCGTGGGAGATGAACAGGCTGGGCAGCATGGTGGTGTCCTGAAGGTTAAGATGCAGTCATCTTCGATCAGTCAAAGATCGATATCCAATATAAGATTTTTGCGCAATCCATCGAAAAACCAGGAGGAAACATGGAGCCGGCGTTTTGGCATCGAAAGTGGGCCGACAACCAGATCGGCTTTCACCAGGCTGAGGCCAGCCCTTATCTGCAACGCTATTGGCCAGCACTCGGGTTGGCAGTGGGCAGCCGTGTCTTGGTGCCGCTATGTGGCAAGAGCCTGGACCTGGCCTGGCTGGCAGGGCAGGGGCACAGGGTGCTGGGCGTCGAGCTGTCGCGGCGGGCGGTGGAGGATTTCTTCCTGGAGCATGGGCTGGCTGCGCAGGTGTCCCAGCATGGCGCCTTCGAGGTGTGGCGCAGTGGTGATGTTGAGCTGTGGTGCGGCGATGTCTTCGCCTTGCAGGCCGAGGACGTAGCGGACTGTGCGGGGCTGTATGACCGTGCAGCCTTGATTGCACTGCCAGCGCCGATGCGTGAGCGTTACAAGGCGATGCTTACGACGCTGATGCCGGTTGGAGGCAAGGGCATGCTGGTGACGCTTGATTACGACCAGGCGCTGTTGGCCGGGCCGCCGTTTTCGGTGGGGGATGCCGAAGTTAGCCAGGGCTTTGCTGGTTGGAGGATTGAAGCGCTGGAGGCTAATGAGCTGATCGACGAAAGCCCGAAGTTCCAGCAGGCCGGCATAACGAGCCTGCTGGAGCGGGTTTATCGCTTGCACGTCTGACAAAAAGAAAGGGCGACCGAAGTCGCCCTTTTTTTGCCTGAGGATCAACCGCGGCGGCGCAGGGCCTCGATACGCTCTTCCAGCGGCGGGTGGCTCATCAGCAGGCCAGCCAGGCCATGCTTGAGGCCGCCATTGATGCCGAAGGCCTTGAGGGTGTCGGGCATCTGCACCGGCAGGCCTTGCTCCACGCGCAGGCGCTGCAGGGCGCCGATCATCGCGGCAGTGCCGGCCAGCTGTGCACCGGCTTCGTCGGCGCGGTATTCGCGGCGGCGCGAGAACCACATGACGATCATGCTGGCAAGGATACCGAGGATCAGTTCGGCGACGATGGTCGCCACGTAGTAGGCAATGCCCTGGCCTTCTTCGTTCTTGAAGATGACCTTGTCGACGAAGTTGCCGATGATGCGGGCGAAGAACATCACGAAGGTGTTCACCACGCCCTGCACCAGCGCCAGGGTGACCATGTCTCCGTTGGCCACGTGGCCGATCTCGTGGGCCAGCACGGCGCGCACTTCATCGGGCGAGAAGCGCTCCAGCAGGCCCTGGGAGACAGCGACCAGGGCGTCGTTGCGGTTCCAGCCGGTGGCGAAAGCATTGGCCTCGTAGGCCGGGAAGATACCTACTTCGGGCATCTTGATGCCGGCTTCGCGCGACAGCTCTTCGACCGTCTGCAGCAGCCACTGTTCGTGGCGGGTGCGCGGCTGCGAGATGATCTGGGTGCCGGTGGACATCTTCGCCATCCACTTGGAGATGAACAGCGAGACGAGGGAGCCGGCAAAGCCGAACACGGCGCAGAACACCAGCAAGCTGCTGAGGTTGAGGTCAACCCCGTTGGCGGCCATGAACCCGTTGAAGCCGAACAGGCTCAGGGTAATGCTTGCAACCAGCACCACCGCAAGGTTGGTGGCTACAAACAACAGAATGCGCATCATGGTTGTTACGTTCTCCTGACGGATGAGTGTGTTGCGTATGCGGGGTATATAAGGGGACGGTCGCTCGGATTCAATCAGGCGACTATTTCAAACTGTGTACGGCGGAGTATGGCAGAGGATGGGGTGGGGGCTGTGAGGTAGAGCATTGCAGGATGTAAGAATCGGTTTGTGAGATGTGTAGGGGGCTGCCTTGCAGCCCAATCGTCGGCAAGCCAGCTCCCACAGTAATCCCACAGCCTTCAGGCCTTTGGTGATCCTGTGGGAGCCGGCTTGCCGGCGATGAGGCCTTCAATTACTGCGAATACGTCCGCAGGAAATTCCCGATGCGCCCAATTGCCTGCTCCAAATCATCCACCCGTGGCAAGGTCACCACGCGGAAGTGGTCCGGCCACGGCCAGTTGAACGCCGTACCCTGCACGATCAGCAGCTTTTCCGACAGCAGCAGGTCCAGCGCGAACTTCTCGTCGTTAAGGATCGGGCAGACCTTGGGGTCGATCCGCGGGAACGCGTACAGCGCACCCATCGGTTTGACGCAGCTCACGCCCGGGATGGCGTTGAGCAGCTCGTAGGTACGGTTGCGCTGCTCCAGCAGGCGGCCTGGCGGCAGCACCAGGTCGTTGATGCTCTGGTAGCCGCCCAGTGCGGTCTGTATGGCGTGCTGGGCCGGCACGTTGGCGCACAGGCGCATGTTGGCCAGCATGTCGATGCCTTCGATATAGCTCTGGGCGTGGTGCTTGGGCCCGGAGATGATCAGCCACCCCGACCGGAAGCCCGCGACCCGGTACGACTTGGACAGGCCGTTGAAGGTCAGGCACAGCAGGTCGGGGGCCAGCGAAGCGGTGCTGATGTGCACGGCCTCGTCGTAGAGGATCTTGTCGTAGATTTCGTCGGAGAACACCACCAGGTTGTGCTGGCGCGCCAGTTCCAGCATGCCCAGCAGCAGTTCCTTGGAGTACACCGCGCCGGTCGGGTTGTTCGGGTTGATGATCACCAGCGCCTTGGTGTTTGGGGTGATCTTGGCCTTGATGTCCTCAAGGTCGGGGAACCAGTCGGCCTGCTCGTCGCACAGATAGTGCACGGGCTTGCCGCCGGCCAGGCTCACGGCAGCGGTCCACAGCGGGTAGTCGGGGGCCGGGATCAGCACTTCATCGTTGTTGTTGAGCAGCGCCTGCATCGACATGACGATCAGCTCGGAGACACCGTTACCGAGGTAGATGTCCTCGATGGTGACGCCTTCGATTTCTTTCTGCTGGCAGTACTGCATCACCGCCTTGCGCGCGCTGAACAGGCCTTTGGAGTCGCTGTAGCCCTGGGCGGTAGGCAGGTTGCGGATCACATCCTGGAGAATTTCGTCCGGCGCTTCGAAGCCAAACGGCGCCGGGTTGCCGATGTTCAGCTTGAGGATGCGGTGGCCTTCCTCTTCCAGGCGTTTGGCGTGCTTGAGCACCGGGCCGCGAATGTCGTAGCAGACATTGGCGAGCTTGTTCGATTTGCTGAACTGCATGATGTGATCCCGATTGAGAATACGCGGTGCGCCGCCGTCGAAAGGTTTGAAAGGGCGGGGCGCGGGTGCCAGACTTGGAGCCCGTGCACACGAAGCCAACTAATATACGTGCCACCCGCGCTACGGAAAAGACGGCGCGAGGTGAAATTCAGCCTGCCGAGGTCCCCACATGCAAAAGATCGACAAAACCCTTGAAGAATGGCGTGCGATGCTCGACCCGGAGCAGTACCAGGTGTGCCGCCTGAAGGGCACCGAGCGGCCGTTCAGCGGCAAGTACAACAGCGAGCGCCGTGAGGGCATCTACCACTGCATCTGCTGCGACCTGCCGCTGTTCGATTCGAGCACCAAGTTCGACTCCGGCTGCGGCTGGCCGAGCTTCTATGCGCCCCTGGCAGAAAGCGCGATGATCGAGATTCGCGATACCTCCCACGGCATGATCCGCACCGAGGTCACCTGCGCCCAGTGCGACGCCCACCTGGGCCACGTGTTCCCAGACGGCCCGCCACCGACCGGCCTGCGCTACTGCATCAACTCGGTGTGCCTGGATTTCAAACCGCGTAACGGAGCCTGAACATGGCTGGATCGATGCTGGACATCCCCTGCGTGACGATCGGCGGCGAGCACAAGGTGCTCGGCGATTTTGCCGGCAAGGCGCTGCTGGTGGTAAACACCGCCAGCCAGTGCGGTTTCACCCCGCAGTACAAGGGCCTGGAGCAGCTGTGGCAGGATTACCGCGAGCGAGGCCTGGTGGTGCTGGGTTTCCCGTGCAATCAGTTCGGCAAGCAGGAGCCGGGTGACGCGCGCGAGATCGCGCAGTTCTGCGAGCGCAACTTCGGCGTGAGTTTTCCGCTGTTTCGCAAGGTCGAGGTCAATGGCCCCGGCGCTCATCCGCTGTTCGTCGAGTTGAAGCAGCGCGCACCGGGGCTGCTAGGGTCGCAGAAGATCAAGTGGAACTTCACCAAGTTCCTGGTCGACCCTGCCAGCGGCAAGGTCGTGCGCTACGCACCGACCACCAAGCCTCAAGCCCTGGAAGCCGATATCGAGCGCCTGCTCAGCCGCTGAGCGGCACCCAGTGGTCGATCAGTGCCAATAGCTCTTCGCGGCGGAACGGCTTGGCCAGGTAGTCGTTCATGCCCGCCGCCCGGCAGCGTTCGCGTTCCTCGGGCATGGCGTTGGCGGTCAGGGCGACGATCGGCAGCTCTGGCCAGCGGCCACTCTGGCGGATACGCCTGCTAGCCTCGTAGCCGTCCATCACCGGCATGTTGCAGTCCATCAGCACCATGTCGAAATCCGCCTGCTCCAGCCATTCCAGCGCCTCGGCGCCTTGGGTGGCCAGCTGCACCTGACAGCCGAGCTTGGCCAGCATGCCCTTGGCCACCAACTGGTTCACCGGGTTGTCTTCCACCAGCAGAATGCGCGCGCGGCCGCTAGCGGCGGTTAGCGATGGCGTGGCCAGCGGGTGCTCGGGGGCATGGCCCTGCAGGGTACGGCGCAGGGTCTGGTACAAGGCATTGCGCGCCAGTGGGCGGGCCAGCTGGTGCAGAGGCGCCAGCTGCGCTGACTGCTCGGCGGGCAGGAAGTTGCCATAGGCGGTCACCAGCAGGATCGGCGTTTTGAGCGCAGGGCGCAGCTGGAACAGATGCTCCAGGTCGTCGGTGATCAGCAGGTCGATTGCGCGGCCATCCAGTGCCGCCGTGCTGTCATGCCGTTGGTACGCCAGCCCCCAGGCCGGCAGCACGTTCTGCAGCAGTTCGCACAGGCCGCTGCCTGCGTTGCTCAGGGTCACGACCCGGCCTTGCAGCGGTGCCGGCGGGATGGCTTCGGTATGGGTGGTCAGCGGCAATTCGGCGCTGAACACGCTGCCAAAACCTGGTTCGGAGCGGATATGCAGGTGGCCCTGCATGGCCTTGCACAGGTTGCGGGTCAGGGCCAGGCCCAGGCCGGTACCGCCATACTGGCGGGTGATGCCGGCGCCCGCCTGGGTAAATGGCTGGAAAATCCGCGCCTGGGCGTCTTCGGGTATGCCGATACCGGTGTCGCGTACCTCCAGGCGCACCCCGCCAACGATACGCACCAGGTGCAGGTCGACGCGGCCGAAGCGGGTGAACTTGAGGGCATTGGACAGCAGGTTGCTGACCACCTGGCGCACGCGGGTGGGGTCGCCCAGCACCGAGCTTGGGAAGTCGCGGGCGATCAGGCAGGTCAGCTCGACGCTTTGCGCGGCGTTCTGTGACAGCAGGTTGGCGGTGTCCTCGACCATTGCGCCCATGTCGAAGGGTATCCGTTCGAGTTCCAGCTGCCCGGCGTCGAACTTGGACAGGTCGAGGATATCGTTGAGCAACTCCACCAGCACCTTGCCCGAGTCGTGGGCGATGGACAGTTGCTGGCGCTGCTCGCTGGCCAGGGGGCTGTCCAGGGCCAGGGCGATCATGCCGAGCATGCCGTTGAGCGGGGTGCGGATTTCGTGGCTCATGTTGGCCAGAAAGGCCGCGCGGGCCTGGGCCATGTCAAGGGCGCGCTGGCGGGCTTCGACCAGCTCCTGGTTGGACTGGCTGAGGCGGCTGTTGCTGGCCTTGAGTTCTTCGGTGCGAGCCGAGACGATATCTTCCAGCTCGTTGAGATACTGCGTCAGGCGATTTTCGGCGCTGCGCCGCTGCTGGATCTCGGTGGCCATGCTGACGAACTGCTGGTTGGCGACCTTGACCAGCACGCCGATCTCGTCCAGCTCATGGCCATGGGGGCACTCCAGGCGGGTTTGCCCAGGCTGGCGCGGATCACGCCCGCTGAGGGCGCCGATTACTGTCACCAAGGGCTTGGTCAGCATCATGTAGAACAGCGCCAGGAGAATGCCGGTGAGCACCAGGCTGCGGGCAAAGCCGTTGAGCAGGGTGACCCCGGCACGCTCGAGGAAGCGGCTGCCAAAGGCGTAGGTGTCGACGTCCAGGTACAGGGTGCCGAGGTATTCCTCGGGCATGTGGGTGAGGTAAAGACGCTCCTTGAACTGGCGCTGCTCGCCGAACAGAAAGTCGCTCAGGGGCCGGTAGCGGTCCTGCAGGGCCGCGCGCTGCACATCGGCCAGCACCGTCTCGTTGTTGTCGATCAAGCGCGCCCGGATGATCGCCGGCGACTGCAGCAGGCCGCGGGTCAGCTCCAGCGCCAGTTCCGAGTCGATGTTGTAGGCGATGCGCGAGGCCGGGTTGTGGCTGATTTGCAGCAACGCCTGCACTTCGCGGTTGATGGATGCGTCTTCGCTGGCATAATCGATGCCGATCTGGATGAGACTGAGCAATGTTCCCAGGATGAAGCCGACCAGGACTGTCAACCGGGCTTGCTTGTATGACAGGCGATTGGTGAACTTGATATCCATGGGTCCCGAGCCGGTTTCACATCCCTTGCGCTGCGCAAGCATAGCCGATCAACCCCGGCTGCTGGTGGGCCTGTCACACATTCAGCCTTGATTGCTCAACTGTCAGTGCGGGCCTCTCGCGGGTAAACCCGCTCCTACAGGTCATATGCGTACCTGTGGCAGCGGATTTACCCGCGAGAGGCCCGCACTGCAGCCCTGAACCTGAATTGCTAGGAGTCGTCATGGACGCCCGCTTGAATAGTTTTCTGGAACGCGCCGAGTCCGTGCTGGCGCGCCTTGAGCCTTTGTTGCCGGCCCTGCGCCCGGACATCGACTGGGCCACCACCCTGGCCGCGCGCTGGCAGCGCGATGGCCGCAGCGGTTACCTGATGCCGTTGCAAGTCAGCCTGGACATTCGCTTGACCGACCTGATCGGCGTCGACAAGCAGCGTGACCAGCTGGGCCGCAACACTCACCAGTTCATCAATGGCCTGCCGGCCAACCACGCCCTGCTGTGGGGTTCGCGCGGCACCGGCAAATCGTCACTGGTGCGTGCCTTGCTGGCCGAGCACGCGGGCGCCGGGCTGCGCCTGATCGAGATTGAGCGCGATCACCTGGCCGACCTGCCGCGCGTGGTCGAGCAGCTGCAGAAGCTGCCGCAGCGCTTTATCCTGTTCTGTGACGACCTCTCGTTCGAAGCCGGGGAGGGCGACTACCGGGTGCTCAAGAGCGTGCTCGATGGTTCGCTGGAACAGGCGCCGGATAACGTGCTGCTGTACGCCACCTCCAACCGTCGCCACCTGGTGCCGGAGAAGGAGAGCGACAATGAGAACTGGAAGCGGGTCGATGGCGAACTGCACCCCAGCGAAGCGGTAGAAGACAAGATTGCCTTGTCCGACCGTTTTGGCTTGTGGCTGTCGTTCTACCCGTTCACCCAGGAACACTTCCTCAGCGTGGTCGAGCACTGGATCGGCCAGCTGGCGCAGCCTGCCGGGCTGGCCTGGCAGCGCACCGAAGCCCTCGACATCCTCGCCGTGCGCTGGGCTACCGGCCGCGGCAACCGTAATGGCCGTTGTGCCTATCAGTTCGCCCGCTACTGGGTCGGGCTGCAATTGCTGGAGCAGAAATAAATGATCGACCTCAATGCCAGTGGCGCTGGCCTCGACGGCTATGACCTGCTGGCTGCGCAAGTGCAGGCGCTGTTTGCCGACGAGCGCGACTTCATCGCCAATGCCGCGCAGTTTTCGGCGTTCCTGTACAACCAGGTGGACGACCTGAACTGGGCCGGGTTCTACCTCAACCGTAACGAAGAGCTGGTACTGGGCCCGTTCCAGGGCCAGGTGGCCTGTGTGCGCATACCGTTCAGCCGCGGTGTGTGCGGCGCGGCAGCGGCCACTCGGCAGACCCAGCGGGTCGAAGACGTGCATGCGTTCCCGGGGCACATCGCCTGTGACAGTGCGTCCAACAGCGAACTGGTGATACCGCTGGTGAAGGAGGGCAGGCTGATTGCTGTGCTCGACCTGGACAGCCCAAAGGTCGGGCGGTTCAGCGAGGCGGACCAGGTGGGGCTGGAGCGGTTGGCGGCGGTTTTTCTGGAATTGACTGACTGCTGATCGAGGTTGCCTGGGCCGGCCTCATCGCGGGCAAGTCAGACCGCGATGAGGCCGGGACAGGTTGAAGCATCAGTCGTAGATCACCTTCTTCTTCCAGGTCTCTTCCTCATCGGTCTTGAGGCCATCGGTCAATTCGTTGTGCTCGTTCTCGGCTGGCTCCATCTGGTCCAGCACCTGGGCATTGGCACGCGCCAGCAGTTTTTCCAGGTACGTCAGCTGCTCTTCGTACACTTTCGGCTCAGGCTGCTTGCGCAGGTACTGCACGCCGCGCTCGAAGGCCAGGCGGGCCTGGCCCGGCTGTTCCTGTTGCAGGGCCTGTTGGCCGAGGTTGTTGAAGAATTCGATGTGCAGCAGCACCAACAGGTGGCGGATTTCCTTGACCCAGTGCTTGCCCTCGCTGGTCTGCAGGACGTTCTCCTGGGTGGCCTTGACGATCTGGGTGTGCAGCGCCTCCAGCAGGAAGCGCACGTCCTTGGCCTTTACCTCGGTCTGGATCGGGTTGGGCGGGTTGTTCACCGGGATGCTGTCGCCGAGCGCGATCAGCCCTTCAAGCTCGGCGATGCGCGCCTTGAGCTCGGCATTGTGCTTGTCCAGCGCCAGTTGGCGCTGGTTGAGGTTCAGCTCCAGGCGGGTGAGCAACAGCTTCAAGGCCGGGGTCATGAACTGGCCGGGGAAGGTTTCGGTGATTTCGCCACAGCGGCGCAGGCGGTCCGCCAGCTCGATCTTCAGCCGTGCGCGTTCCAGCTTGCTGTTTTCGACCACATTATTGAGGTAGCCGATCACGATCAGCAACGCGATGCCCGCCACGATGAGCAGGGTGATCAGAAGTGGTGTCACCGTTAATGCCTCATTGAAGAAGAATTACAGCCTTGAGTGTAGTGAGTTCGCCTGGGGACGAACAGCGCCTGTGCTGGCCTCTTCGTGGCTAAAGCCGCTCCCGCAGGCAGTGCATCGGGCTCGACCTCGGCGCGGGCCCTGCAGGGGCGGCTTCAACCGCGAAGAGGCCAGCACAGCGCTCCCTCTCTCTATATCGACAACGCGGCCCGCATCTGCACCCCCATCCACCCGGAAGTCATTGATTTAAATAAATTTCTACAAAGGGGTTGACGGGTGTTCGAAGCATCCATAGAATGCGCGCCACTTGCAGCGTAAAGCACACAGCGAAACGCGGCAGGGAGTGAAAGCAGGCAGTAATGCCAGCAGCGTGTCCCCTTCGTCTAGTGGCCTAGGACACCGCCCTTTCACGGCGGTAACAGGGGTTCGAGTCCCCTAGGGGACGCCATATTGCGGGAATAGCTCAGTTGGTAGAGCACGACCTTGCCAAGGTCGGGGTCGCGAGTTCGAGTCTCGTTTCCCGCTCCAGTTTCTCCGGCAACGCTTAACGGCGAGGCAGGAAAAGAAAGCCCAGGTTGAATCGTGAGGTTCAATATCTGGCGCACTGAAAAGTGTTGTGTGTCCCCTTCGTCTAGTGGCCTAGGACACCGCCCTTTCACGGCGGTAACAGGGGTTCGAGTCCCCTAGGGGACGCCATTTGCGGGAATAGCTCAGTTGGTAGAGCACGACCTTGCCAAGGTCGGGGTCGCGAGTTCGAGTCTCGTTTCCCGCTCCAGTTTAAATACTGTGGCGTCTATGCGGTGCAGTGGTGGTGAAGGTCTTCATGGCGCTTCACGCCGATTAGCGGTAAAGCTTCACAATGCGGGAATAGCTCAGTTGGTAGAGCACGACCTTGCCAAGGTCGGGGTCGCGAGTTCGAGTCTCGTTTCCCGCTCCAAATCGAATAACGAAGAAAGGGACGTAAGTCCCTTTCTTCGTTCTGCATGCCCGTTTTTTAATCTCACCTCGCTGGCCGTCATTCGCGCAACGGGCCAGGCCTGCCCGTTGCGCCCATCATCCTCGTTCGGTCTTACTTGTAATATATCGTGAAGTTGAGTGCGCTCTTGGCGACCCCGGTCGTAACACTGGGCGCCACCTGGTAGTAGCGGGCGTTGAAGCCTATGCGCATGTCCCCGGGGGTGATCGGGCTCACGTCCAGCTCCTGGCCAAGCTCGGCAGGTGTCACGCCGTCGGCTCGTAGCAGCTGCACGCCCAGGCCGGTCGCGCTACGAGGGTCGGGTGAGAGACTGAACAGCCCTTTGTCGGCATCGATCACAGTTGCGCCCTTGGCAACGTCCAGTTGAATGTGCACCCGTGCCTTGCCACCGGCCGGGTCGTCATCGCAGTTGTTCAGGTTGATGTGGAAGGGGATTGCAGCTGTGGCCGAGCCTTCGCCGGTAAAGCTGCTCAGGTCATGGTTTTCAAGATCTACCGGGTCGGCGCTGACTGCATCGGTTCGCAAGGAGCATTGCGCCTGCATTATCCTGCCGTGCAAATTGGCCTTGAGCACGCTGCCTACGCCGGTGAAATTGCCGGTGAACAGCTCCTGGCCGGCAAAGTCGTGCGGGCCCGGCGGTATTTCGCCAGTCTTGATTACGGTGATGTAGGTTTCCAGGTAGGTCGTGCGGATGGCCAGGGGGGCCGGATTGTCCTGGTAGCCAGTGTAGGGGACTGAAACAGCGGTCCGTGGTATCCAGTAGTTGTTCCATCCACCCTCGTACGGGGCACCCAGACGCACGTGCACGCCGACGCCGGGTATGTTGGTTTCGAGCACACGGTCGGTTTCGACGCCACCGATAGGTGGCAGCGGGCCGGGGAAGATTCTTGCGGTATTTGGCAGGTTGACTTCGGCATAGTCGCCAACGACAGCCACCGGGCAGAGGAGGACCTGGCCTGTGGCGTTCGTCGTTCTCATGCGGCTGGCGGTACGGATTACGCTACCCACGGGCGCATGGCGCGGTACCCAGAGGTTATCCAGTTGAATGTTGTACAGCAGTTGCCCGCTGGGGGCGCCGCCGTCCCATCTGCAAAGGGCAAGTGCGTCGCTACTGGCGAGCAGGCCTGTCAATGCCAGCGGCAGGATCGCGCGTCGGGTGAATGAGGCGTTCATGGGGATAGGTTCCGGTGCGTCAGAGGGTGGGGCAATTGAGCGTCTGTTGGTGGTAGCCCAGGGCCTGGTCCATGTGGGCGGGCTCGATCTGCAGCTGGCAGTGCTCATCGCTGGCTTCGCCCCAGCGCAGGTGTAGCGTCTGGGCTTTGTCTTCGACCGCCAGCAAGGCCTGGCCGGCCTGGCCGACTACCCCCAGCGACGTGCCTGCGTCGTCGTTGACCTGGGTGCCGAAAGGCAGTGGCTGGCCGTTGGCCCGGAGCAGGGTGAGGATTAGCCGGCTGACCTTGCGTGCCTGGAATTCGGCCAGCACGATCGCGCCGCGACGCGGTGTCAGGTGCTGGGCGCCGTTGTCGATCTGCACCTGCGGGCCGAGGTCGTCGGTGTCGAGTTCCAGCGAGTTGTTGCGGTAAGGCCGAAGGTAAGGCACCAGCAGGTGGCCGCTGCTGTCGCTGCGGCTGCCGGGGGCGTTCTTCACGCCGACCCCGGCGATTTCGGGCACGTGTACCAAGGCATTGGTTTCGCCCAGATAGCGGCCGCTGGTCAAGCCGCGCTCATGCAGCAACAGGCTGCCGCTGGCGTTGAGTGACAGCGCACGGTAATCGTCGCTTTGCGTGTAGCCGGCGCCAACACTGGCCCTGGCCCCCTGGTAGCCGACCGAGAAGGCGGAGGTCTGGTTGTGCCGTTCGTCCCGGCTGGTCGAGGCGACGTAGCTCAGGCGATGGTCCAGGGCGCTGCTGGAGAGGCTGGCGCGCTGGCTGTGGGCGCCGTTGCGTGACTGCAGGTCGAGGTTGGCGCTGGAGGCGCGGCCGAAGCCCAGCGGCAACGACACGCTCAGGCCGAACATGCGGTCGTTGTGGTTGCGCTCGTTCAGGGACTGCGAGGCGTACAGGTTGTAAGTGACATTGTGCAGGTGGGTGCTGAACTGCAACTGGTACTGACGCGACTGCTGGTTGCTTTGCCAATAGTCGTCCTGGGTCATGGTAAAACTCAGTGAGCTGCGGCTGCCCAGGCGCTGGTGGGCGGAGGCCTCCAGGCGGCTGCGACGGCTGCCTCGGTACGCGCTGTAGGCATTGCGTTCGCGCACGGCCTCGTCGTAGTCGCGATAACCTTCGGTGGAGTAGCGATAGCCGGCGAAGCGCAAGTTGGTGCCGGTGTCGAAGGCCTTGCCGTAGCGTGCGGCGAAGCTGTGCCCGTGAACCTTGCCCAGGGTGCTGCCCAGGTCGCTCTCGGCGCGGGTCACATCGAACGACAGTGCGCCGATGTTGCCCAGGTCACGGGCGGCGCCCAGGGTGCCTGCGCGGTAGTAGTCGCCGCCTTGCACGCCACCATACAGGGTGGTGTTCCAGGCGCCGCCACGGGCCAGTGTCGCCTGCCACAGCAGCGGCGAGTCGAGGTCTTCGGCGCCGTTGTAGCGGCCCAGGGTGGCGCTATAGCGCCACACGCCTTCGCGCAGCAGGTTACTCAGGCTGGAATAAGGCTGGATGAAGCGCCTGACCTGGCCGTCGGCTTCGGTCAGGACGATTTCCAGTTCGCCGCTGCCGCTGCCAACGGCGAGGTCGTCGATTTCATAGGGGCCTGGCGCAACATAGGTGCTGTAGATGGGGTAGCCGTTGTGCAGCACTTCGAGCTTGGCGCGGGTTTGCGCCACGCCGCGGATGATGGGCGCGTAGTTTTGCATCACGTCGGGCAGCATGCCCAGGTCGGAGGCCAGTTGCAGGCCCTTGAATGGCTGGCCACGGAACACCTCGCCGTTGCTGAAGGTTTCGCCCAGGGTGAGGGTGCCGAGGCTGCCGGGCAGGTCGCGCTGGGCGTAGGTGTTGGTATGGCTCCAGCGGCGGCTGCCGTGTTCGTCCTCGCGCAGCGACTGGCTGCTGCGCAGGCGCCAGGGGCCTAGGTTGAGGCCACTGTTGAGGTACAGGTCCTGGCTGCTCTGGCTGCCGCCATGGGCCTGGCTGCGCATTTGCGCCGAGGCCTGGTAGTTGATGAAGGCGGCATTGATGCCGTAGTCCCACTGCTCGGCGCTGGGCATGCGCGTCGTATCCCGGCTCAGGAAGGCCTGGGGAATGGACAGCTCCAGGCGCAGGCGCCGGCTGTCGAGCTTGGCCGTGGCGCCGGGGGCGATGGTTTCGAGGTCCAGGCAGCGGTCATCCTCGGGCAAAGGCTGCGCCAGGCTCTGTTCGCGCAGGCCGGCCTGGCGCAGCAGGGCGGCGTTCAGGCAGGGTTGCAGGGTGTGCTGGCCATCGTTTTTTTGTAGCAATACATCGCGCTCGGCGAGGAACACCAGGTTGACCCAGACTTCCAGGCGATAGCGGCCAGCGGCGAGTGGGGTTTCGGCGGCCAGGGACTGCAGGGCCAGGGCGCCCGCTTCGGCGGGCTGGTTGGGGGCCTGGCGCATGAAGCTGGCGTCGAATGTTGCATCGGCGCTCTCGGCAATTACCAGGCGATGGATAAGTAGCAGCATGGTGCCTGATCCAAGCGCCATGAGTTTGGGAAAGCGTAGGCGCGACGATTTAGGCCTGCGCTTGTAGGGCAGGAGCATGATGTGATCCTTTGTATCGGCGATTCATTTACCGTCTGTTCGGCTGGTTCTCGAGCAGGGTGCGAGATTGCCGTTGACTGGATGAGCCCAGGGCGAGGACGGGCGTGTTGCGGCCACGTTAGGGAATACGTGCTGACGGATATGTAGGAGATATCCGGAGGGGGGGGTGAATTTGCCGGCAAATCAGGTTTGAAGGGAAAGGGGGCCGCAGAGCGGCCCCGGATTCATCAATGATGCAGAGATTTATCTCCTCCCCCGGTGTCAGGATAGACATCATGGGTTATTTGGTGCGCTACAACCTCAAGCGCCTCCACAGCTACAACGGCTATGAGACCCCGGTAGCCATGGAGGAAAAGCTCAGGGCAGCGGCATGAACCTTAACCGGTGTCCAAAATTACTTGACCAGCTCAATGGGTACCGTGCTGCTGAATCCTGATCGAACAACAGCACGTGAAGCAAGCCGCATAGTTGGATGGTTGACGCGACAACTACCTTGAAGAACGCCGGCTCAATGTGCCATGTCCTGCGTTATCCCCCGGGAATCTGTTGAACCAACGAAAGTTGACACGTCGCAATCCCAAATGGTCGACAAAACTGGTCGTATCGATGCCATTTGACGCTACAGACGGTGCAGGACTTGGCGGTGGACTTGGTGGCCGATCAACAACAACGCTCTCCACGGAATTTGATCTCGAGCCAGCGGAACTACCATAGTCAACTGAAGGCTCTGATGGGGTGAGGCTCCCCCGTGAACTAGCTGGGGGGGATTGGCTGGCGATGCTATTTTGGCGCGACACGACCGGCGATGGTGCCGGCGTGGCCGCACGCGATGGTACCGGCGTGGCCGCAGGCGATGATATCGAAGGGGTGTCTGTAGGGCCCGGCGCTGCACTCCGTCCAGCCCTCCACTGTTTAACCCCCTTGCTGGCTCCCGCAAAGAGCATTGTCGAACCGGCACCGAGCAAGAATCCGCCGACGGCGTTCAAGATCATTGCTTTCGTCGGATCCTCCTCCCGGGCCGCAAGCATCGTTGCCGTCGCGCCGCCCGCAACAGCCAGAACGCCGAGCACCATCGCACCCACCGGGGGGAGAAATACAGTGAGTAGAGCTCCGACAGCAAAGCCTGCAATCCCGGCAATGATCGGCAAAATTGTTCCCCAGATGCTTGGTTTCTTAGGCTCCTCCATCGGGTCGATATAGGGGGGGTTCGGATCCCTGCTCGGTATCGGCGAGGACCTGTGGCCGGTCGGGTCGCGCCAGTTCACCGGATTGCCCAGGGCATACAGGTAGGGGTTCACCCCCACGTCTTCCTGAGGCAGCGAATCGGGGCTGTGGAAACGCATCAGCCCGGGGTTGTAGGCACGGTAACCACGCCCCAGCAGGTACCAGTCGAGCTGCTGTTCGCGTACTTCCCCGTTGAAGGCCAGCAGGCTCTGCAGCGTGTCATCGTCACCGCGTTCACCATACAGGCTCAAGTGCGCCTCGCTGACCCCGGCGGCATTATACTCGGCAGTGACCGAAGCGGCGTTGTCGGTCAGCAGCAGGCGCGTGTCTTGCGGTTTGGCCGGGTTCTGCAGCCCAAGCGGGTGAGCATCGCCGTGCAGGTAATGGGCCTGTTCGCCGCCCTGGCTCACTGTGCTCAGGCGGTAGCCTTCGTAGCGGCGCAGTTGTTCGGCTTGTTGATCGTGGGTTACGCCCACCAGATGATCGTGCCCATCGTAGCGGTAACGCGCGATAACAGTATTGCCATCCTTGCTGCTCACCTGCTGCAGGCGCCCGTGCTCATCGTAGGCGAGCCGGCGTCCCCACTCATCGTTGTCTTGGTTGCCATCAGCGTCATAGGTGAACGTCTGCGTCGGCGGGTAGTCCGGCTGCAAGGTGTGGGTCAGCACACGCAACTGGAACATGTCGTGGAGGTCGCCTGCGCTCGCGGCGCCGTAACTGAAGCGGGCGTCATCCGTTTCGCGGTCACTGAAGGAAGTTTGGCAGCGGATCAGGTTGTTCCAGTCGTCGAAGCGGAACACCTGGCTCGTGATGGAACGCCCGGCCCGGTTACGCGGCAGGTAGGCCTCGGCGTCGTTCTCGTCGTCGAGCGTATAGGTGACTTTGTCCAGCCGGTTCAATTTGTCATAGCGGAACGTTTCGAGTAGGCGCTGCTCGCCGTCTCGCAGCGTGGCGCGGCTGTGCAGCAGGTCGTCGTCACGCCACACCGTTTTCACCGTGCGCGTGCTGCCGTCATCCAGCGCCACGCTGCGTTCGCATTCACGTCCCAGGTCGTCATAAAGGACGGTGCTGATGACCTGCCGCTTACTGATGCTGTCAACGGTGGTGGTGGTATGCAGGCGCCCATCCGGGTCATAGGTGAATGTGGCGTTGAGGTTGCCTTGCGTCGTTTCTGTCAATCGCCCTGCTTCGTCATACGCGTGCCGGGTCAGGGGGCCGTCGCTGATCTTGCGCTCTATCGGGCGGCCCTGAAGCGATGCAGTGTGGTCGATGTGGTAGTTCCCGGCCGATTGTTTGTCCGTCCAGGTTTCCTTGAGCAGGTACCCCTGGTCGGTATAGACATAGTCCCGCTTGCCAGCGGCGTTGTCTGCCAACGTGATTGCCGCATCGGGGCGGTCGTAACCGAAGGTGGTTTCGTCGGTGGCGGCCTTTGCGTCCTTGAGGGTGATCGAAGTTGGCTGCTGGGTCAGCTCGGGTGTGTAGGCATACTTGAGGGTGCGTCCCGAGGCCTTGTCACGTTCGTCGACCAGCGTCATCTGGCCTTGATAGCGGAAGGTCTCGGTCCGGTTGCCGACGGTCAGGCTGGTGAGCCGTTCCAGGCCATCGAACGCGCGCTTGCAGACAATGCTGCTTCCCCCACCGTTCGCGGGTGAAAGTTCCAGTTCGGTGGTCAGCTCATTGGTGCTGTGGCTGGCAAAGCGGCGTAGCAATAGGCTGCCATCGGGGCGTTCGGTGCTGGCCATGCGGTCCCACACGTCGTAGCTGAACCGCGTGGTCTGCTCCAGTGGTGGTGCCTGCAGGTCCAGTGGGTCACGCAGTTGCTGCACCTCGCGCACGCAACGGCCAGCCCCGTCGTAGTGGTAGCGCTTGCTGCCCACCAGCTGGCCGTCGAGGTCCAGGCGACGGTCGCTGAGCGGTTTGTCGAAACGGTTGAATTCAGTGCTGACAAACTGCCGGCGCTTGCGTGGCCTGGCTTCGTCCGAGCGCTCCTGCCAGTGCTGTACGACGAACCCTTCCTCGCCGAAGGGCGAGCGCTCAGTGCATGCCACGATACCGTCCGGCAGCAAGCTGGTGACGCGGTTGCCCCAGCCGTCATAGGTAAAGGTGCTGGTCAGCGTGCGTGTATCGCTTTGCAGGTAGTCGTAGGAGGTTTGCGACTCGACCCGGCCTGCGCTGTCGTACACGGTGGTCTGCACGTCGTGCCAGTTGCGCTGGCCAGTTTGCTCATCCTTGGTTTCCCGTTCTTGGCGGATGGGGCGGTTATAGCCATCGAACCAGGTGCGGGTGACCACGCCGTTGACATCTTTCGCGGTTTCGTTCGCTTTCGCGCCGAGTTCGTAGGTGTATTCCCGGGCGGCTGCGTTGGCCGTGCCGGGGGCGATGATCTCGGCCGTCAAGCGGTTGAGCACATCGTAGCGGTAGTGGGTTTCGACCTTGTTGAAGTCCTGGTCGCGGCACAGCAGGCCGGTATGCACAGAAACCGCACTTGCGACCACGCGCTCTGCCAGGTCATGCCCCTTGAAGGTCTCGCGCATCTGCAGCAGGGTCTTTTGCTGGGTCTCGTCGTCGACCAGCGAATGGAAGAACGTCGATGTCGCAGTCTTGTCCTTGGCCGCGTCGCTCGGATGCTTGAGTGTCAGCACCTGTTGGTCCAGGCGGCCATGCAGGAATGCATTGTGGTCGCTTTCCTCGAGGAAGCGGCGCGTTGTGTTCTGCAGGAGTTGCGCCTGGTCGTCGCCCACCTGCAACAGGTCTTCCTCATGGGCCGCCAGGAAGCCCGTGGCCCCGCTTGACCCGCTCAGTGCCGGCACGTGCTGGTAACGGTAATGAGTCTGCAGGGTGGCCGCCTGGCCTTCGCCATTGGCGGCCGGGTGCACGGTGCTGGTCTTGCGGCTGCGGGTGAACAGCTGCGGGTCGGGCGGGCAATCGCTGCCCTCGCCGGTATGCGGGTAGTAGGTGTGCCGGGTGTGGATCGTGGTTGCCAGGGTGGCGGCCTCGTCGATCGCATCGCCCTGGTACACCGGCGCTGCGGCCTGGGACTCCAGGGCCAGGTTGCCATACTCGTCGTACTGGGTGATGACCACTTCTTCCCGTAGCCGGCTGGCATCTTCCTTGATCTTCCAGCGCTTGAGCTGGTGCTTGGGCAGCTGGAAGGCGGCCGGCTGCAGCTCGAAGCTGGCGCTGGTTTCGTGGTAGACGGTCTCGACCTCTTCGACGCAGGTTTCGCGCCGTGGCTGCGCGGCGTGTTCGTCGTAGACCTCATGGGCCTGCTCGGTCGTTTGCAGGGTCAGCAGGTGGAAGCGGTTGAAGCGGCGGGTGATGCTGCGCAGCGGCGTATCGCCAGCGAGGTAAGTGGCGGTCGAGCCA
>NZ_JBDFPP010000016.1:0-100204 GCF_039672635.1 Pseudomonas sp. P39-UII1 | reverse complement strand
CAATCTGATCAACCACCGCCAATTTAAAAGACAGTGAGTAATCTCGCTGTGTGCGCTTTACACCTTGCTCCATCTGACTCTCCGGAAATTCGGGATGGGAGGTGTAAACCTTATTCAGGACGGGACATGGCAATAAAAAAGGCTGCCCAAGGGCAGCCTTTTTGCGGTCGGCTCAGGGAGCTTACTTGCGGTCTTTCAGTTCGACGATGTCGCGCTGCAGCTCGCCGGTGTACAGCTGGCGCGGGCGGCCAATCTTGTACGGGCTGGAGAGCATTTCTTTCCAGTGCGAGATCCAGCCCACGGTACGTGCCAGGGCGAAGATCACGGTGAACATGCTGGTCGGAATGCCGATCGCCTTCAGGATGATGCCCGAGTAGAAGTCGACGTTCGGGTACAGCGAGCGCTCGATGAAGTACGGATCGGTCAGGGCGATCTCTTCCAGGCGCATGGCCAGTTCCAGCTGCGGGTCGTTCTTGATGCCGAGCTCACCCAGGACTTCGTCGCAGGTCTTCTTCATCACGGTGGCGCGTGGGTCACGGTTCTTGTAAACGCGGTGACCGAAGCCCATCAGCTTGAACGGGTCGTTCTTGTCCTTGGCCTTGGCGATGTACTTGTCGATGTTCGAAACATCGCCAATTTCATCGAGCATGGTCAGTACGGCTTCGTTCGCGCCGCCGTGGGCAGGGCCCCACAGTGCGGCGATACCGGCGGCAATACAGGCGAACGGGTTGGCACCCGAAGAGCCGGCCAGGCGCACGGTGGAAGTGGAGGCGTTCTGTTCGTGGTCGGCATGGAGGATGAAGATCTTGTCCATTGCCTTGGCCAGCACCGGGCTGATCGGTTTGATCTCGCACGGGGTGTTGAACATCATGTGCAGGAAGTTTTCCGCGTACGACAGGTCGTTGCGCGGGTACATCATCGGTTGGCCCATGGAGTACTTGTAAACCATCGCGGCCAGGGTCGGCATCTTGGCGACCAGGCGCACCGCGGAAATTTCGCGGTGTTGCGGGTTATTGATGTCCAGGGAGTCGTGATAGAACGCCGAGAGGGCGCCAACCACACCGCACATCACCGCCATCGGGTGAGCGTCGCGGCGGAAACCGTTGAAGAAGGACTTCAGCTGCTCGTGAACCATGGTGTGGTTCTTGACGGTGCTGACGAACTGGGCCTTCTGCTCGGCATTCGGCAGTTCGCCGTTGAGCAGCAGGTAGCAGGTTTCCAGGTAGTCCGATTGTTCGGCGAGCTGTTCGATCGGGTAGCCGCGGTGCAGCAGCACGCCCTGGTCGCCATCGATGTAGGTGATCTTCGACTCGCACGAGGCGGTCGCCATGAAACCTGGGTCGAAGGTGAAGTGACCTGTGGCCCCCAACCCGCGGACGTCGATTACATCAGGACCAACGGTGCCGGTTAAAATGGGCAGCTCGACGGGGGCAGCGCCCTCGATGACCAACTGCGCTTTTTTGTCAGCCATGTGGCCTCCTATTAATGCTTGAAATCATCAGACAGACCCCCCACGCAGGGCCCGCACCACTATAGAGAAGTAAATTTGAATGTCAATTTGCCTAAAGGCTGGTTGAAACCGGCTCTGAGGCCTGATTTTTCACGAAATTCTCGCCCATTTACGCCTTTTGTTCGCTAAAGGCAATGCGCTATTTGGGCTACCCCGTCACGTTGTCATAAGCAGCCTAACTGTCTATACTCGGCACCCGACTCCCAGGGGCTTGCAAGCCCGAACTGCTGGGTGTCGCCGTTCCCTGGGTGGTGGGTACCTGACCAGTACACTTACCAACAACTTTGCCCTGATTCGCTAGGGGCTCTTCAGTGTGAAAAAAGCCGTGAAAAGCCAACGACCTGTAAACCTAGACCTAAGGACCATCAAGCTTCCTGTCACTGCGTACACGTCCATTCTTCACCGTATCTCCGGCGTCATCCTGTTCCTCGGCCTTGCCATCATGCTTTATGCACTGGGCAAATCGCTGGGTTCCGAGGAAGGCTTCGGTGAGGTGAAGGCGTGTCTGACCAGCCCGCTGGCCAAGTTCGTGACCTGGGGCCTGTTGTCCGCCCTGCTTTATCACCTCGTGGCAGGTGTACGCCACCTGATCATGGACATGGGCATCGGTGAGACGCTGGAAGGCGGCAAGCTGGGCTCGAAAATCGTGATCGTCATCTCCGTGGTGCTGATCGTTCTGGTGGGAGTTTGGGTATGGTAACCAATGTCACGAACCTGTCGCGTTCGGGCCTCTATGACTGGATGGCGCAGCGCGTATCGGCGGTCGTTCTCGCGGCTTACTTCATTTTCCTGATCGGCTACGTGGTCTGCCACCCAGGCATCGACTACACCCAGTGGCATGGTCTGTTCTCCAACAACGCGATGCGGATCTTCAGTCTGCTGGCCCTCGTTGCCCTGGGCGCTCACGCCTGGGTCGGCATGTGGACCATTGCGACCGACTACCTGACGCCTATGTCGTTCGGCAAGTCGGCAACTGCGATTCGTTTCCTGTTCCAGGCGGTATGCGGCGTTGCGATGTTCGCTTACTTCGTCTGGGGTGTGCAGATTCTCTGGGGTATCTGATCCATGGCTAGCATTCCTACTATTTCCTTCGACGCCATCATCATTGGTGGCGGCGGTGCCGGCATGCGCGCAGCGCTGCAGCTGGCTCAGGGCGGTCACAAGACTGCCGTAGTCACCAAGGTCTTCCCGACCCGTTCGCACACTGTATCCGCCCAGGGCGGCATCACCTGCGCCATCGCTTCGGCCGACCCGAACGATGACTGGCGCTGGCACATGTACGATACCGTCAAGGGTTCCGACTACATCGGTGACCAGGACGCTATCGAATACATGTGTCAGGAAGGCCCGGCTGCGGTCTTCGAACTGGACCATATGGGCCTGCCGTTCTCGCGTACCGAAACCGGCCGCATCTACCAGCGTCCGTTCGGTGGCCAGTCCAAGGACTTCGGCAAGGGCGGCCAGGCTGCTCGTACCTGCGCAGCATCCGACCGTACCGGTCACGCGCTGCTGCACACCCTGTACCAGGGCAACCTGAAAGCCGGTACCACCTTCCTCAACGAGTACTACGCCGTTGACCTGGTAAAAAACCAGGAAGGCGCCTTCGTCGGTGTGATCGCGATCTGCATCGAAACCGGCGAAACCATGTACATCAAGTCCAAGGCCACCGTTCTGGCGACTGGCGGTGCGGGCCGTATCTATGCCTCCACCACCAACGCCCTGATCAATACCGGCGACGGTATCGGCATGGCCCTGCGTGCCGGTGTACCGGTGCAGGACATCGAAATGTGGCAGTTCCACCCGACCGGCATCGCCGGCGCCGGTGTACTGGTCACCGAGGGTTGCCGCGGTGAGGGTGGCTACCTGATCAACGCCCACGGCGAGCGCTTCATGGAGCGTTACGCGCCGAACGCGAAAGACCTGGCCGGCCGCGACGTGGTTGCCCGCTCCATGGTCAAAGAGATCATCGCCGGCAACGGCGTGGGCCCGAACAAGGACCACGTACTGCTGAAGCTGGATCACCTGGGTGAGGAAGTGCTGCACAGCCGCCTGCCAGGCATCTGCGAGCTGTCCAAGACCTTCGCCCACGTCGACCCTGTGGTCGCGCCGGTGCCGGTCGTTCCGACCTGCCACTACATGATGGGTGGCGTTGCTACCAACATTCATGGCCAGGCCATCACCATGGACGAAGAAGGCAAGGATCACATCATCCCTGGCCTGTTTGCCGTCGGTGAAGTGGCGTGCGTATCGGTTCACGGTGCCAACCGCCTGGGCGGCAACTCGCTGCTCGACCTGGTGGTGTTCGGCCGTGCGGCCGGTCTGCACCTGGAGAAGGCGCTGAGCGACGGCATCGAGCACCTCGACGCCAGCGACACCGACATCGATGTTGCCCTGAACCGCCTGAACAAGCTCAACGAGCGCTCCACTGGCGAAGACGTTGCCAGCCTCAAGCGCGAGCTGCAGAGCTGCATGCAGAACTACTTCGGTGTATTCCGTACCGGCGAATACATGCTCAAAGGTATCGAGCAACTGGCTGGTCTGCGCGAGCGTATCGCCAACGTCAAGATCAACGACAAGTCCCAGGCCTTCAACACCGCGCGTATCGAAGCGCTGGAGCTGCAGAACCTGCTGGAAGTTGCCGAAGCTACCGCCATTGCAGCCGAAGCCCGTAAAGAGTCCCGCGGCGCCCACGCCCGTGAAGACTTCGAAGACCGTGACGACGAAAACTGGCTGTGCCACACCCTGTACTACCCGGGTGTCAAGCGCGTTGCCAAGCGCGGCGTCAACTTTGCGCCGAAGACTGTTCCAGCCTTCGAACCAAAAATCCGGACTTACTAAGGGTGGCTGCTATGTTGAAAGTCGAAGTTTATCGCTACAACCCCGACACCGACGCGGCGCCCAAGATGGAGTCGTTCGACGTCGACACCGGCGGCAAGGACCTGATGGTTCTGGATGTGCTGGCGCTGATCAAGGAAAAGGACGAGGGTTTCTCGTACCGTCGCTCCTGCCGTGAAGGCGTGTGCGGTTCCGACGGCATGAACATGAACGGCAAGAACGGCCTGGCCTGCATCACTCCGCTGTCGGGCGTGGTCAAGGGCAACAAGCTGGTGCTGCGCCCGCTGCCGGGCCTGCCGGTCATTCGTGACCTGGTCGTCGACATGAGCATCTTCTACAAGCAGTACGAGAAGGTGAAGCCATTCCTGCAGAACGACACGCCGGCCCCGGCCATCGAGCGTCTGCAGTCGCCGGAAGAGCGTGACAAGCTGGACGGTCTGTACGAGTGCATCCTGTGCGCTTGCTGCTCGACTTCCTGCCCATCGTTCTGGTGGAACCCAGACAAGTTCCTGGGCCCCGCGGCCCTGCTGCAGGCCTATCGCTTCCTGGCCGACAGCCGTGACACCAAGACCCAGGAGCGCCTGGCGTCCCTGGATGACCCGTTCAGCGTGTTCCGCTGCCGCGGGATCATGAACTGCGTCAACGTTTGCCCGAAGGGTCTGAACCCGACCAAGGCAATCGGCCACGTACGTAACATGCTGCTGCAAAGCGGCACCTGATTCAAAGCGTTGTAACTGCAGTAAGCCGAGGTGCGGGTGGTGAGCCCGCACTGAGGTAAAACCTGAGCAAGGGCCCACAAAGCCCGCGCTCGATACCTATGAAGATATGAGACCAGCAGGGGCTTTCCGGGCTGGTACCCGGAAAATCAGCAAGATCCAAGTGGCGTGGTTCAGTCGCTGTGTTCGGACTTTTCCAGGTTTGCTGTGGCTCTCGCCGATCAGTCCCCTAATCGAGGGTGACCAAGCATGCAAGAAAGCGTGATGCAGCGCATGTGGGAAAGCGCCCACCTTTCAGGTGGTAACGCTGCATATGTGGAAGAGCTCTACGAGCTCTACCTGCACGACCCTAACGCTGTGCCAGAAGAGTGGCGCACTTACTTCCAGAAGTTGCCTGCTGATGGCAGCACCGCTACTGATGTATCGCACTCGACAATCCGCGACCATTTCGTACTGCTGGCAAAGAACCAGCGCCGCGCCCAACCGGTGTCCGCCGGGAGCGTGAGCAGTGAACACGAGAAGAAGCAGGTTGAAGTTCTGCGACTGATCCAGGCCTATCGTATGCGCGGCCATCAGGCTGCCAAGCTCGACCCGTTGGGGTTGTGGCAGCGCCCTGCGCCCGTAGACCTGTCGATCAATCACTACGGCTTGACCAATGCCGATCTTGATACGACCTTCCGTGCCGGCGACCTGTTCATCGGCAAAGAGGAAGCGAGCCTACGCGAGATCGTCGAAGCGCTCCAGAAGACATATTGTCGCACCATTGGCGCCGAGTTCACCCACATCGTCGATTCCGAGCAGCGCAGCTGGTTCCAGCAGCGCCTCGAAAGCGTGCGCGGTCGTCCGGAATTCTCCGCCGACGTGCAGGCTCACCTGCTCGAGCGCGTGACGGCCGGTGAGGGCCTTGAGAAGTACCTGGGCACCAAGTACCCGGGCACCAAGCGTTTCGGCCTGGAAGGCGGCGAAAGCCTGATTCCGATGCTGGACGAAATGATCCAGCGCTCCGGCTCCTACGGCACCAAGGAAGTCGTGATCGGCATGGCCCACCGCGGCCGTCTGAACGTGCTGGTCAACACCTTCGGCAAGAACCCGCGCGAGCTGTTCGACGAGTTCGAAGGCAAGAAGATGAACGAGTTGGGCTCCGGTGACGTTAAATACCACCAGGGCTTCTCCTCGAACGTGATGACCACCGGTGGCGAAGTTCACCTGGCCATGGCGTTCAACCCGTCCCACCTGGAAATCGTCTCGCCAGTGGTTGAAGGTTCGGTGCGCGCCCGTCAGGACCGTCGCAACGACACCGTCGGCGACAAGGTGCTGCCGATCTCGATCCACGGCGACGCGGCCTTCGCCGGCCAGGGCGTGGTCATGGAAACCTTCCAGATGTCGCAGACCCGCGGTTTCAAGACCGGCGGTACCGTGCACATCGTGATCAACAACCAGGTTGGTTTCACCATCAGCAACCCGCTGGACGCGCGTTCCACCGAGTACGCCACCGACGTTGCCAAGATGATCCAGGCGCCGATCCTGCACGTTAACGGTGATGATCCGGAAGCCGTGCTGTTCGTGACCCAGCTGGCCATCGATTACCGCATGCAGTTCAAGCGTGACGTGGTCATCGACCTGGTCTGCTACCGCCGCCGCGGCCACAACGAGGCCGACGAGCCCAACGGTACCCAGCCGCTGATGTATCAGCAGATCAGCAAGCAGCGCACCACCCGTGAGCTGTATGCCGAAGCGCTGATCCAGGCTGGTCGCATCGACGCCGAGCGCGCTCAGGCCAAGATCGACGAGTACCGCAACGCCCTGGACAACGGCCTGCACGTGGTCAAGAGCCTGGTCAAGGAGCCGAACCGCGAGCTGTTCGTCGACTGGCGTCCCTACCTGGGCCACGCCTGGACCGCGCGTCACGACACCCGCTTCGACCTCAAGACCCTGCAGGACCTGTCGGCCAAGCTGCTGGAGCTGCCGGAAGGTTTCGTGGTTCAGCGCCAGGTTTCGAAGATCTACGAAGATCGCCAGAAGATGCAGGCCGGTGGCTTGCCGATCAACTGGGGTTATGCAGAGACCATGGCTTACGCCACGCTGCAGTTCGAAGGTCACCCGATCCGCATGACCGGCCAGGACATCGGCCGTGGCACCTTCTCGCACCGCCACGCGGTGTTGCACAACCAGAAGGACGCCAGCACCTACGTACCGCTGCAGAACCTGTTCCCGGGCCAGCCGCGCTTCGACCTGTACGACTCCTTCCTGTCGGAAGAAGCGGTACTGGCCTTCGAATACGGTTACTCGACCACCACGCCGAACGCGCTGGTGATCTGGGAAGCCCAGTTCGGCGACTTCGCCAACGGTGCGCAAGTGGTGATCGACCAGTTCATCACCAGCGGTGAGCACAAGTGGGGCCGCCTGTGCGGTCTGACCATGCTGCTGCCTCACGGTTATGAAGGGCAGGGCCCGGAGCACTCCTCCGCGCGCCTGGAGCGTTACCTGCAGCTGTGCGCCGAGCACAACATCCAGGTCTGCGTACCAACCACGCCAGCACAGATCTACCACCTGCTGCGTCGCCAGGTCATCCGTCCGCTGCGCAAGCCGCTGATCGTCCTGACGCCGAAGTCGCTGCTGCGCCACAAGCTGGCCATCTCGACCCTGGAAGACCTGGCAGAAGGCTCGTTCCAGACCGTGATCCCGGAAATCGACACCCTGGATCCGGCCAAGGTCGAGCGCCTGGTACTGTGCGGCGGCAAGGTGTACTACGACCTGCTGGAAAAACGCCGTGCCGAAGGCCGCGAAGACATCGCCATCGTGCGTATCGAGCAGCTGTACCCGTTCCCGGAAGACGACCTGGTCGACATCCTGGCGCCGTACACCAACCTCAAGCATGCCGTCTGGTGTCAGGAAGAACCGATGAACCAGGGCGCCTGGTACAGCAGTCAGCACCACATGCGCCGTATCCTGGGCCGCCACAACAAGGCGCTGGTCCTGGAATACGCCGGCCGCGACGCTTCTGCCGCACCAGCCTGTGGTTACGCTTCGAAGCACGCCGAACAGCAGGAAAAACTGCTGCAAGACGCCTTCACTGTCTAACGCCTTCGCGCACCTGAAACCGAATTTAAGGAAACACAGATAATGGCTATCGAGATCAAAGCCCCAACCTTCCCGGAATCGGTTGCCGACGGCACCGTTGCCACCTGGCACAAGAAGCCGGGCGAAGCCGTCAAGCGTGACGAGCTGATCGTCGACATCGAAACCGACAAGGTGGTCCTGGAAGTACTGGCCACCGCTGACGGCGTGATGGGCGACATCGTCAAGGGCGAGGGCGATACCGTCCTGTCCGACGAAGTCCTGGGTTCGATCGTCGAAGGCGGCGCTGCCGCCGCCGCTCCAGCGGCCGCTCCGGCCGCTGCTGCCCCGGCTGCTGCCGCTGCCGACGCTGGCGAAGACGACCCGGTCGCCGCGCCAGCCGCGCGCAAGCTGGCTGAAGAAAACGGCATCGACCTGGCTACCGTTGCCGGCACTGGCAAAGGCGGTCGCGTCACCAAGGAAGACGTGGTGGCTGCAGTCGCCAACAAGAAGTCGGCACCTGCCGCTGCGCCGGCTGCCAAGCCTGCCGCTGCCGCTGCTGCCCCGGTTGTGGCCGCCGCTGGCGACCGTACCGAGAAGCGCGTGCCGATGACCCGCCTGCGTGCCAAGATCGCCGAGCGCCTGGTCGAAGCCCAATCCAACATGGCGATGCTGACCACCTTCAACGAAGTCGACATGACCGAAGTCATGGCCCTGCGTTCGAAGTACAAGGACCTGTTCGAGAAGACCCACAACGGCGTGCGCCTGGGCTTCATGTCGTTCTTCGTCAAGGCCGCCACCGAAGCGCTGAAGCGCTTCCCGGCTGTCAACGCCTCGATCGACGGCAACGACATCGTCTACCACGGCTTCGCCGACGTCGGCGTTGCCGTCTCCAGCGACCGTGGCCTGGTGGTACCGGTACTGCGTAACGCCGAGTCGATGAGCCTGGCTGAAATCGAGAACGGCATCGCCACCTTCGGCAAGAAAGCCCGTGACGGCAAACTGTCGATCGAAGAAATGACCGGCGGTACCTTCACCATCACCAACGGCGGTACTTTCGGTTCGATGATGTCGACCCCGATCGTCAACCCGCCGCAGGCCGCCATTCTCGGCATGCACAACATCATCCAGCGCCCGATGGCCATCAACGGCCAAGTGGTTATCCGCCCGATGATGTACCTGGCGCTGTCGTACGATCACCGCCTGATCGACGGCAAGGAAGCGGTAACCTTCCTGGTCACCATCAAGAACCTGCTGGAAGATCCGTCTCGCCTGCTGCTGGACATCTAATCGCGCAGCTGTAAGCTGCAAGCCGCAAGCTTCAAGCCGAAGCCTGCTGGTCTTGCGGCTTGCAGCTTGCCGCTTGAAGCTAAAAAGGAATCTTTTATGACCCAGAAATTCGACGTAGTGGTGATTGGTGCAGGTCCTGGCGGCTATGTGGCTGCCATCAAGGCTGCCCAACTTGGTCTGAAGACTGCCTGTATCGAGAAATACACCGACGCCGAGGGCAAGCTGGCCCTGGGCGGCACCTGCCTGAACGTAGGGTGCATCCCGTCCAAGGCGCTGCTGGACAGCTCCTGGAAGTACAAGGAAGCCAAAGAGAGCTTCAACGTCCACGGTATCTCCACTGGCGAAGTGAAGATGGACGTCGCCGCGATGGTTGGCCGCAAGGCTGGCATCGTCAAGAACCTGACCGGTGGCGTTGCCACCCTGTTCAAGGCCAACGGCGTTACCTCGATCCAGGGCCACGGCAAACTGCTGGCTGGCAAGAAAGTCGAAGTCACCAAGGCTGATGGCACCACCGAAATCATCGAAGCCGAAAACGTGATCCTGGCCTCCGGCTCGCGTCCGATCGACATTCCGCCGGCTCCGGTCGACCAGAACGTCATCGTCGACTCCACCGGCGCCCTGGAATTCCAGACCGTACCTAAACGCCTGGGCGTGATCGGTGCTGGCGTGATCGGCCTGGAACTGGGTTCGGTATGGGCTCGCCTGGGTGCTGAAGTCACCGTCCTGGAAGCCCTGGACACCTTCCTGATGGCTGCCGACACCGCCGTGTCGAAAGAAGCTCAGAAGACGCTGACCAAGCAAGGCCTGGACATCAAGCTGGGCGCTCGCGTCACCGGTTCGAAAGTCAACGGCAACGAAGTCGAAGTCACCTACACCAACGCCGAAGGCGAGCAGAAGATCACCTTCGACAAGCTGATCGTCGCGGTCGGCCGTCGCCCGGTGACCACTGACCTGCTGGCCTCCGACAGCGGCGTGACCATCGACGAGCGTGGCTACATCTTCGTCGACGATCACTGCGCCACCAGCGTTCCGGGCGTGTTCGCCATCGGTGACGTGGTACGCGGCATGATGCTGGCACACAAGGCCTCGGAAGAGGGCATCATGGTCGTCGAGCGCATCAAGGGCCACAAAGCCCAGATGAACTACGACCTGATCCCGTCGGTTATCTACACCCACCCGGAAATCGCGTGGGTCGGCAAGACCGAACAAGCCTTGAAGGCCGAGGGTGTTGAGGTTAACGTAGGCACCTTCCCGTTCGCCGCCAGCGGCCGGGCGATGGCAGCCAACGACACCGGTGGTTTCGTCAAGGTCATCGCCGATGCCAAGACCGACCGCGTACTGGGTGTGCACGTGATTGGCCCATCGGCTGCCGAACTGGTACAGCAGGGCGCAATCGCAATGGAATTCGGCACCAGTGCCGAGGATCTGGGCATGATGGTCTTCAGCCATCCAACCCTGTCCGAAGCGCTGCATGAAGCAGCGCTGGCAGTGAATGGCGGCGCCATTCACGTAGCCAACCGTAAGAAGCGTTAATTATAAGAAACCACGGCGGGCTGCCCGTCGTGAGTCTTGCGTGCATGACTCACCGCGGAACGTTCGCCGGACCGAACTACACGGGAAAACCCGGGGTTGACGGTCACAGGTGGTGCGGCGCCAGCAATGGCGCAGCGCCGAAGCGCAGTACCTAACGAAGACGGTAAAAAGCATGAATCTTCACGAGTATCAGGGTAAGCAGCTGTTCGCTGAATACGGCCTGCCAGTTTCCAAGGGTTTCGCAGTCGACACCCCTGAAGCTGCAGCAGAAGCTTGCGACAAGATCGGCGGTTCCGAGTGGGTTGTCAAAGCCCAGGTTCACGCAGGTGGTCGCGGTAAAGCGGGCGGCGTCAAGCTGGTTCGCAGCAAGGAAGACGCCAAGGCGTTCGCTGCGCAATGGTTGGGCAAGCGTCTGGTAACCTACCAGACCGACGCCAACGGTCAGCCAGTGACCAAGATCCTGGTCGAATCCTGCACTGACATCGCCAAAGAGCTGTACCTGGGCGCTGTAGTCGATCGCTCGAGCCGCCGCATCGTGTTCATGGCCTCCACCGAAGGTGGCGTGGACATCGAGAAAGTTGCTCACGAAACTCCTGAGAAGATCATCAAGGCTACTATCGATCCGCTGGTCGGCGCTCAGCCGTTCCAGGGTCGTGAACTGGCATTCCAGCTGGGTCTGGAAGGCAAGCAAGTTGCTCAGTTCGCCAAGATTTTCGTAGGCCTGGCCAAGCTCTTCAAAGAGCACGACCTGGCCCTGCTCGAAGTCAACCCGCTGGTCATCAAGGCCGACGGCGACCTGCACTGCCTGGATGCGAAGATCAACATCGACGCAAACGCCATGTACCGTCAGCCTAAGCTGAAAACCTTCCACGACCCGTCGCAGGACGATCCTCGTGAAGCCCACGCTGCCAGCTTCGAGCTGAACTACGTGGCCCTGGAAGGCAACATCGGTTGCATGGTCAACGGTGCTGGCCTGGCCATGGGTACCATGGACATCGTCAACCTGCACGGCGGCAAACCAGCCAACTTCCTCGACGTAGGCGGCGGTGCCACCAAAGAGCGCGTTACCGAAGCGTTCAAGATCATTCTGTCCGACAGCAATGTCGCGGCCGTTCTGGTCAACATCTTCGGCGGCATCGTTCGCTGCGACATGATTGCCGAAGGCATCATCGGTGCAGTGAAAGAAGTCGGCGTTAAAGTTCCGGTCGTCGTTCGCCTCGAAGGCAACAACGCCGAACTGGGCGCTAAAGTACTGGCAGAAAGCGGTTTGAACATCATTGCGGCAACCAGCCTGACCGACGCTGCTCAACAAGTTGTCAAAGCTGCGGAGGGCAAGTAATGAGCGTCCTGATCAATAAAGACACCAAAGTCATCTGCCAGGGCTTCACCGGCTCGCAGGGTACTTTCCACTCCGAACAAGCCATCGCCTACGGCACCAAGATGGTCGGCGGCGTTACCCCAGGCAAGGGTGGCAGCACCCACCTGGGCCTGCCGGTGTTCAACACCGTCAAGGAAGCTGTGGAAGCGACCGGCGCTGACGCTTCGGTGATCTACGTTCCGGCTCCGTTCTGCAAGGACTCGATCCTGGAAGCGGCCTTCGGCGGCATCAAGCTGATCGTCTGCATCACCGAAGGCATTCCTACCCTGGATATGCTGGATGCCAAGGTCAAGTGCGACGAGCTGGGCGTTACCCTGATCGGCCCTAACTGCCCAGGCGTGATCACACCGGGCGAGTGCAAGATCGGCATCATGCCAGGCCACATCCACTTGCCAGGCAAGGTCGGTATCGTGTCGCGTTCCGGCACCCTGACCTACGAAGCCGTGAAGCAGACCACCGACGCCGGCTTCGGCCAGTCGACCTGCGTCGGCATCGGCGGTGACCCGATCCCGGGCTCCAACTTCATCGACATCCTGAAGCTGTTCCAGGAAGACCCGAAGACCGAAGCGATCGTCATGATCGGTGAGATCGGCGGTTCGGCTGAAGAAGAAGCTGCGGCCTACATCAAGGCCCACGTCACCAAGCCTGTCGTTTCCTACATCGCTGGTGTTACTGCACCTGCGGGCAAGCGCATGGGCCACGCTGGCGCCATCATCTCCGGCGGCAAAGGCACTGCGGACGAGAAGTTCGCTGCGCTGCAGGACGCGGGTGTGAAGACCGTGCGTTCCCTGGCTGACATCGGCAAGGCCCTGGCCGAGCTGACTGGCTGGGAAGCCAAGAAGTAAGTAACACGTAATACCCCCACGCGCACAAAGGCCACCTTCGGGTGGCCTTTGTCGTTTCTCTGGTGTAACTGCGCTTCAGAAAATTCGATTACCCCTATCAGGATTTTCAACCAGACATCCGCGTGATTCAGCAATAAATTGTCGTCTGAGACGGTCAACCAGACGACAAACATGTACGCACATCGGACAAGCAGCACTGTGCCAGTGCGTTTGTGGGGTAAAACGGTTAATCTACGCGTTCACTCTGTGCCCGTACCCCAAAAGGGAACGACACGCTAAACGGGTCTGGCCTATCAAGCCGGGCAGCATTTCCCTCATCCATGGGGAAATCCCTTCTCGAATCCCGATTTCAGCAGTGTGGTACTACCCTAAATGAAAGTTTTAAAAGGCCAGGATATCCTGGCACTTGGCTTTATGACGTTTGCGCTTTTCGTAGGCGCCGGCAATATCATCTTCCCGCCTATCGTTGGCCTGCAGTCCGGGCCGCACGTGTGGATGGCCGCACTCGGCTTCCTGGTGACTGCCGTGGGCCTTCCGGTCATCACCGTGGTCGCTCTGGCCAAAGTCGGTGGCGGCATGGATGCACTCAGCAGCCCGATCGGCAAGTTCTTCGGTGGCCTGCTGGCGGCCGTTTGCTACCTCTCGGTGGGCCCGCTGTTCGCGACTCCGCGGACCGCGACCGTGTCGTTCGAAGTCGGCGTGGCGCCGCTGACCGGCGAAAGCCCGTTGGCGCTGTTCATCTACAGCCTGGTGTACTTCATCGTCGTGCTGGCGGTTTCCATGTATCCGGGCAAGCTGCTTGATACCGTGGGCCGTTTCCTCGCGCCACTGAAGATCATTGCCCTGGCCGTATTGGGCATCGCTGCCTTCGCGCTGCCGGCGGGCAGCATTGGTGAGGCACAGCCAGCGTATGCTGCGGCGGCCTTCTCCAAAGGCTTCTCTGATGGTTACCTGACCATGGATACCCTGGGGGCTCTGGTCTTCGGTATCGTCATCGTCAACGCCATCCGTTCGCGTGGTGTCGAGTCGCCCAAGCTGATTACCCGCTATGCCATCATCGCCGGGCTGATTGCCGGTGTGGGCCTGGCGCTGGTGTACATCAGCCTGTTCCGCCTGGGTGCCACCAGCCACGACATCGCGGCTGACGCCACCAATGGTGCGGCGGTTCTGCACGCTTATGTGCAGCACACCTTCGGCTCGCTTGGCAGTGGTTTCCTTGCCGTGCTGATCGCGCTGGCCTGCCTGGTAACGGCCGTTGGCCTGACCTGCGCCTGTGCCGAGTACTTCAGCCAGATCCTGCCGCTGTCGTACCGTGCATTGGTGGTGATCCTGGCGGGCTTCTCGCTGCTGATCTCCAACCTGGGCCTGACCAAGCTGATCATGTTCTCGATCCCGGTGCTGACCGCCATCTACCCGCCATGCATCGTGGTGGTGGGTTTGAGCTTCGTCAAAGACCTGTGGAATTCGCCGACGCGCATCCTCGCGCCGGTAATGCTGGTGTCGCTGGTGTTCGGCATCGTCGATGCGGTCAAGGGCAGCAGCATTGCCCACGTGCTGCCAGACTTCATGGCGCACTTGCCGCTGAGCGATCAGGGCCTTGCCTGGCTGGTGCCTTCGGTGGTCACCCTGGTTGGCGCCGTGGCGTGCGACCGTATGCTCGGCAAGCCGCGCGAAGCGCTGGCATGATGCGTTGAAGCCCGCCGCTGGTACCGGCCACAAGCCGTAGGGTGCCAGCCGCAGGTCGATGCCCTGAACCCCGTATCCTCAAGGATGCGGGGTTTTTTGTTACAGGGGTGTGCCTTTCCGTGTTTGCGGGCGTCGAAACCCGGTCTCTATCCTTAGTGCACCTGGCCTTCGGGAGCCCTGCATGAATTTCATCCAAAGCAACCTCCACGATTTGCTGGCCGTCAGCTGGTTCGTCCTCTGCTGGGGCGGCTACACCCGCTACGCCATCTGGAAGGGCCGCGACACGGCCTGCCTGGCCAGTGTGCTGCACTTGTACCGGGAAGACTGGATGCGGCGCATGTTGCTGCGCGACAACCGCATCGCCGATGCCAGCGTGATCGGCAACCTGGAGCGTAACGCCTCGTTCTTTGCCTCCAGTACCCTGATTATCCTCGCCGGCATCCTCACCGTGCTGGGTGCCTCGGATCGCGCCTTGTCACTGTTGGCAGACCTGCCCTTGGTGCAGCAGGCGTCGCAGGGGATGTCGGAAATCAAGTTGCTGTGCCTGGCGGCGGTTTTCGTCTACGCTTTCTTCACCTTCAGCTGGTGCATGCGCCAATACAACTTCGCCGCCGTATTGGTAGGGTCCGCGCCAATGATCGGTGAGCGCCTGGTCAATGAACTCGAGCGCAAGGCGTTCGCTTCCCGCGCGGCGAGGGTGTTGTCGCTGGCGGCCAACCAGTTCAACTTTGGCCTGCGCGCTTATTACTTCGGCATGGCCATGCTCACCTGGTTCATCAGCCCGTGGTTGTTCATGGTGGTGAGTGTGGGTGTAGTGCTGATCCTGTATCGGCGCGAGTTCCATTCCGATGTGCTGGAAGTGATGGTATTCACGCCCACCGAAAGTGCACCGAGCGATGCCAGCAAAGAAAACGCCAGCATTAATACCTGAAACGTTTAATCGCTAAGTTGCAGGCACAAAAAAACCCGACACTGTCGGGTTTTTTTGTACGGCGCGATTACTGCTTGGCAGGCTCGGCAGGCGCGGTCGATGGAGCCGGAGTAGCCGGAGCGGCTTCTTCGGCAGCCTTCTTCTCGGCTTCGGCCTGATCTTTGGCGGCTTCGGCGTTTTCCTTGGCAGCGTCGTTCATCTTATCCTGAGCTTCGCCCATCTTTTCCTGGGCTTGCTCGGCGTGTTCTTGTGCGTCCTGGGCTTTGTCTTCGCTCGCTTTATCGCAAGCAGCCAGGCCCATGGCAGCAGCCAGCATCAGAGCAAAAGCAAATGGTTTACGCATGGGGGTGTTTCTCCTTGGTGGAATAAGTGACTTGTTCCTTCGAGTTCGCCCGTGCAGAAATAGTTCCGCATCAGTTACAGATATATAACACCGCGTTCTATATAGACTTTTTACCGGTTTTATGCCGCCGTGGCAGTAATCATGCGCATTGATCAGGGACACTACCAATGACCGATTCAACCTTGATGGCCATGGCCGAACGCTTCTTGTCGGCGCTCAGGCATTGCCAAGTATTGCACATGCAAGTGGCCCATGCGGATGCCGAGGGCATGACCCTGCTGTTGCCCTGGTCGCCTGCCATTGTCGGCAACCCGCAAACCGGCGCCGTGCATGGCGGCGCCTTGACCACGTTGATGGACACGACGTGCGGCATGGCCACACTTTGCGTGCTGCCAAGCTTTGAGGTGTGCCCGACCCTCGACCTGCGCATCGACTACATGCATCCCGCGCAAGCCGGTAAAGCCATCTACGGCCACGCCCAATGCTACCGGGTCACCCGTGACGTGATCTTTACCCGTGGCACGGCTTACCAGGATGACCCCAGCCAGCCGATCTGCCAGGTGGTGGGCACTTTCATGCGCCTGGGCCAGGGCATCAAAGGCGGTATCCGTTTCGGCAAAGACCTGAAAGAGGGCCGCGCATGATTCCGCAGGATGTCCGTAAACGCCTTAACGAGGCCCACGCCGTTGGCGATTATCAGCCATTGCTGGAACTGATCCCCTACGCCGGCCTGATCGGTATCGAGTGCGAGCGCCAGGGCGATGACCTGCTGTTCCGCCTGCCGGCCAATGCCGACAACATTGGCAACCCTTTGCTCCCGGCAGTGCATGGTGGCGTGATCGCCGGGTTCATGGAGCTTTCTGCCGCCTTGTACCTGCTTATTTACAGCGAGAGTGCGAGCATTCCGAAGATCATCGATTTTTCCATCGATTACCTGCGTGCCGGGCATTTTCGCGATACCTACGCGCAATGCCAGCTGTGGCGCCAGGGCCGGCGCGTGACCAACGTGGCGATCACCGCCTGGCAAGGCGATCGGCAAGCGCCGATCGCCACTGCACGTGCTCATTTCAAGATCGAACCGGAAAAGCCCTTGAAATCGTCTGGGCAGCCCCCATCTGCATGACATCCGCCGTTAACGCAGGCCGAATCGGCTGCCCGGCGCCCACTGCCATCAGATCGGAGTTTTGAAGACCATGAGTGTGGAAACACAAAAAGAAACCCTGGGCTTCCAGACCGAGGTAAAGCAGCTGCTGCACCTCATGATTCATTCCTTGTACTCGAACAAGGAAATCTTCCTGCGTGAGCTGATTTCCAACGCTTCCGACGCCGTCGACAAGCTGCGTTTCGAAGCCCTGGCCAAGCCGGAGCTGTTCGAAGGCGACAGCGACCTGAAGATCCGCGTGAGCTTCGACAAGGACGCCGGTACCGTGACCCTCGAGGACAACGGCATCGGCATGAGCCGTGAAGACGTGATCGCACACCTGGGCACCATCGCCAAGTCTGGCACTGCCGACTTCATGAAGAACCTCACCGGTGACCAGAAGAAGGACTCGCACCTGATCGGCCAGTTCGGCGTGGGCTTCTACTCGGCCTTCATCGTTGCCGACAAGGTCGATGTGTTCAGCCGCCGCGCCGGCCAACCGGCTGCCGAGGGCGTGCACTGGTCGTCGAAAGGCGAGGGTGACTTCGAGGTGTCCACGGTCGAAAAACCACAGCGCGGCACGCGCATCGTCCTGCACCTGAAGAAGGACGAGCTGGAGTTCGCCGATGGCTGGCGCCTGCGCAATGTGGTCAAGAAATACTCCGACCACATCGCCCTGCCCATTCAGCTGCCCAAGGAGCAGGCTGCCGCCGAAGGCGAAGAACAGCCAGCCGAAGAATGGGAAACCGTCAATCGCGCCAGCGCCCTGTGGACTCGTCCGCGTACCGAGATCAAGGACGAGGAATACCAGGAGTTCTACAAGCACATCGGCCATGACTTCGAAAACCCGCTGGCCTGGAGCCACAACAAGGTCGAAGGCAAGCTTGAGTACAACTCGCTGCTGTACGTGCCGGCCCGCGCTCCGTTCGACCTGTACCAGCGCGAAGCACCGCGCGGCCTGAAGCTTTACGTGCAGCGCGTGTTCATCATGGACCAGGCCGAATCGTTCCTGCCGCTGTACCTGCGTTTCATCAAAGGTGTGGTCGACTCCAACGACCTGTCGCTGAACGTTTCCCGCGAGATCCTGCAGAAAGACCCGATCATCGACTCGATGAAGACCGCGCTGACCAAGCGCGTGCTGGACATGCTGGATAAACTGGCGAAGAACGAGCCTGAACAATACAAGGGCTTCTGGAAAAACTTCGGCCAGGTGCTGAAGGAAGGCCCAGCCGAAGACTTTGCCAACAAAGAGAAGATTGCCGGCCTGCTTCGCTTCGCCTCCACCCACGACGACAGCGGCGAGCAGAGCGTTGCCTTGGCGGATTACCTGGCCCGCGCCAAAGAAGGCCAGGACAAGATCTACTTCCTCACCGGCGAGTCGTACGCGCAGGTCAAGAACAGCCCGCACCTGGAAGTCTTCCGCAAGAAAGGCATCGAAGTGCTGCTGCTGACCGACCGTATCGACGAGTGGCTGATGAGCTACCTCAACGAGTTCGACGGCAAGGCCTTCGTCGATGTCGCCCGCGGCGACCTGGACCTGGGCAAGTTGGACTCCGAAGAAGACAAGAAGGCCCAGGAAGAAGTCGCCAAGGACAAGGAAGGCCTGGTCGAGCGCCTGAAAGGTGCGCTGGGTGACAGCGTCGCTGAAGTGCGTGTGTCCCACCGCCTGACCGACTCGCCGGCGATCCTCGCCATCGGCGAGCAGGACCTGGGCCTGCAGATGCGCCAGATCCTCGAAGCCAGCGGGCAGAAGGTGCCGGACTCCAAGCCGATCTTCGAATTCAACCCGACCCACCCGCTGATCGAGAAGCTCGACAACGAGCAAAGCGAAGACCGCTTCGCCGAGCTGTCGCACATCCTGTTCGATCAGGCGGCGCTGGCGGCCGGTGATAGCCTGAAGGACCCGGCGGCTTACGTTCGTCGCCTGAACAAGCTGCTGGTCGAGCTGTCTGCTTGAGTTGATGCAAAGGAAAGCCCGCTTCGGCGGGCTTTTTTCATGGTGAAGCCTTAAGGAGTGCTTGATGAGCAAGGTAATCGTCGAATCGCTGGTTTATCACCTGTCTGGCAAGACGTATGAAAGCCGCCTGGTGTACGAGCCCGGCGCGCTGGGGCGCCCGGGGCTTGTCATGGCGCCGAACTGGATGGGTATTGGCGAAGGTGCCGAGCGCATTGCCAAGGAAGTGGCCGAGAAGGGATACGTGGTGCTGATTGCCGACCTGTATGGGCAATCGGTGCGCCCGTCCAATGCCGACGAGGCGGGGGCGGCGATGATGCCGTTGAAGAATGACCGCAGCGAGCTGCGCAAGCGCATGAAGGGGGCGCTGGAGCAGCTGCTGGCGCAGTCGAAGGCACTGCTGGAGCCGGGCAAGGTGGCAACGTTCGGCTTCTGCTTTGGCGGTTGCTGCGCCCTGGAGCTGGCCCGTACTGGCGCCGACCTGAAGGCTGCGGTGTCGTTCCATGGCACGCTGGATACCCCGAACCCGGAAGATGCCAAGCACATCAAGGGCTCGGTGCTGGTATTGCACGGCGCGTCGGACCCACTGGTGCCGAAGGAGCAGTTGCCGGCGTTCGAGGAGGAGATGAATGCGGCCAAGGTGGACTGGCAGTTGCTGAGCTACGGCGGGGCGGTGCACTCGTTTACCGACCCGAATGCCAATGTACCGGGCAAGATGCAGTATGACCGTCGCACTTCGGAGCGGGCCTTCCGCTCGATGCACAACCTGCTGACTGAAGTGTTCCAGCGCTGATATGGCAGGGGGCGCTTTGCGCCCCATCGCCGGCAAGCCAGCCCCACAGTACTGCGTAGGCCGCTCTTTGTAGGAGCTGGCTTGCCGGCGATGGGCTGCAGAGCAGCCCCAAAATCACCGTGGTAACTCGATCCTTGAGGTTTCCCCAGGTACCCGCGGCCAATCCCCCGAAGCCCAGCGGGCTCTGGCTTGCTCGATCAGTTCCGGGTCACTGGCCACGAAATTCCAGTTCATCCGCCGCGGCCCGTCCAGCGGCTCCCCGCCAATCAGCACCAGCTGGCACTCGCCCTGCGCATACAGCGTCATGTCTTCGCCCTCGGGCAGCACCACCAGGCTGCAAGGCTCTACGTCCTGATCGCCCAGCAGCAACTCGCCATCCAGCAGGTAAAGCGCCCGCTGCGCGTGGTCAGTCGGTATCAGCAGCGTCGTTGCCGGCTGCATCCGTACGTGCGCATACAGGGTAGGGGAGAGCACAGGCACCGGTGACTCCAGGCAGAAACCGCTGCCGGCTATCATGCAGATACGCACGCCCAAGGTATCGCTCACCGGCAGGCTGGCTGCGGGGTGATGGCTATAACTCGGTACGCCTTGCTCAAGCGAGCGGGGCGACGCCAGCCACACCTGCAGCCCATGCAAGCGCGAACCGTGCGCCAGCGCATCCGCCGGTGTGCGCTCGACATGCGCCACGCCGCTGCCGGCCGTCATCCAGCTGACATCGCCCGGCAATACACGCTGATTCGAGCCCAGGCTGTCCTTGTGCAGGATCGCCCCTTCGAACAGGTAGGTCAGCGTCGACAGCCCGATATGCGGGTGTTGGCGGATGTCCATGCCATGGCCCGGCGCGTAGTCGGTTTCCAGCATATGGTCGAAGAACACGAACGGCCCGACGCTGCGGCACTGGGCCGAAGGCAGCGGGCGCAGGATCGGCTGGCCCTCGACCGATTCGGCGCGCGGGCGGATGATCAGGGGGCTGCTCATGCTGGGCTCCAGGCGGGGTGCAAGTGCCCCCAGCATAGCTGTTTGCGGTGCATTGCTGAACCGCCAGCTGCGCGGCCGGGTCTACTCTGCTCATACCCGGAGAAGGAAGCTGCCCATGATCGCCAGAGCGCTGGCCTGCCTGCTGTTATGTGGAGGGTTGTGCCAGGCGGCACAGGCGCGTGACTACCGTTACAGCGACGCCCACCTGCACTATGTGGACTTCTTCCAGGAGACCGAGGGCATGCCTGCGCTGATCAAGGCGATGGATGACGCCGGTATCGAGCACTCGATGATCTCCGGCGTACCGGTGGCCAAGAAGTGGCATGAAGACGAGCCCAAGCGCCCGCGCTACTACGCCGGTGACGATGCCGATGCGTACTGGTACAGCGCCACGGACACCTACGTGGCGGCAGCGCTGCAGACATTGCCCGAAGCGCAGCGTAAACGCTTTCATCCGTTCCTGACGGGCTTCAACCCGGTCGACAAGAACGCGGTCAGCCATATCGAGCGCATGCTCGATCTGTATCCCGGGCTGTGGCAAGGCATTGGTGAAGTCTTCACCCGCCACGACGACCTCACGGCCTTGACCAGCGGTGACACGCCCCGTGCCAACAACGAGGCGATGACGCGCATCTATCACCTGGCCGCCGAGCGCGACATGCCGGTGCTGCTGCACTCGAACATCACCTCCAAGCGCGAGCGCAACCCGCTGTACCTGGCCGAGATCGAAGAGCCGCTGCGCAACCATCCGCATACCCGGTTCATCTGGGCACATGCGGGCACCAGCATGGAGATCCATCGGCATCAGACGCAGATGGATTTTCTGCTGCCGGTGCTGACGCGTTTGCTCGAGGACTACCCGAACCTGTATATCGACCTGTCCTGGAGTGTGCTGGAGCCCTATCTGCTGGATGACCAGGGCGCGCCTCGCAAGGCGTGGCTGGCGTTGGTCGAGCGGTACCCGGAGCGCTTCATGCTGGGGTCCGACGTGGTGGGTAAATTCGGTAGCGTGGGTGAGCAGATGCACGGCTTCAAGCCGTTTCTGGATGCTTTGCCGGAGGGGGTGGCGAAGAAGGTGGCGCGGGACAACTTCCTGGCGGTGTTGCCCAGGGCTCGCTAGCTCAGTACACAACCTACAGGCAAAAAAAACGCCCCGAACCAGTCGGGGCGTTTTTGTCACAGCATCAAGGCCTTACTTGCCTTCCCAGCGCTTGAGCACCAGGGTGGCGTTGGTGCCGCCGAAGCCGAAGCTGTTGCTCATGACCGTATCGATCCTGGCGTTTTCTTCGGTTTTGCGCACGATCGGCAGGTCCGCAACTTCCGGGTCCAGCTCGTCGATGTTGGCGGAGCCGGCGATGAAGTTGTTTTCCATCATCAGCAGGCAGTAGATCGCCTCGTGCACGCCAGCGGCGCCCAGCGAGTGGCCCGACAGGCTCTTGGTCGAGCTGATCTTCGGCGCTTTGTCGCCGAACACTGCACGAACACCCTTGATCTCGGCAACGTCACCGACCGGGGTCGAGGTGCCGTGGGTGTTCAGGTAGTCGATCGGGGTGTCGACGGTGGACATCGCCTGCTGCATGCAGCGGATGGCACCTTCGCCGCTTGGCGCGACCATGTCGTAGCCGTCGGAAGTGGCGCCGTAGCCGACGATTTCGGCGTAGATCTTGGCGCCACGGGCCAGGGCGTGCTCCAGTTCCTCGACCACGACCATGCCGCCGCCGCCAGCGATGACGAAGCCATCACGGTCGGCGTCGTAGGCGCGCGAGGCCAGCTCCGGGGTGTCGTTGCGCTTGGTCGACAGGGCGCCCATGGCATCGAACAGGAACGACTGGCTCCAGTGCTCTTCTTCACCGCCACCGGCGAAGACGATGTCTTGCTTGCCCCACTGGATCTGCTCCAGTGCGGTGCCGATGCAGTGGGCCGAGGTGGCGCACGCCGACGAGATCGAGTAGTTCAGGCCCTTGATCTTGAACGGGGTAGCCAGGCATGCCGAAACGGTGCTGCCCATGGTGCGGGTGACGCGGTAAGGGCCGACACGCTTGACGCCTTTCTCGCGCAGGGTGTCCAGCGCTTCCATCTGGTTCAGGGTCGAGGCGCCGCCGGAGCCAGCCACCAGGCCGGTACGCGGGTTGGAAACCTGCTCTTCGGTCAGGCCAGCGTCCTTGATCGCGTCCTGCATCGCCAGGTAGGCGTACGCCGCAGCGTGGCCGACGAAGCGGTAGACCTTGCGGTCGATCAGTTCTTCGAGGTTGAGGTCGATGGACCCGGAAACCTGGCTGCGCAGCCCCATTTCCTTGTATTCCGGGTTGAAACGGATACCCGGACGGCTGTTACGCAGGTTTTCGGTGACGGTAGCTTTGTCATTGCCCAGGCACGATACGATGCCCAGACCAGTGATAACGACGCGGCGCATGCGAATAACCCTTAGAAATTGTCAGTGGAGGTGAACACGCCGACCCGCAGGGCTTCGGCCGTGTAGATCTCGCGGCCGTCAACGCTGACCGAGCCATCGGCGATGGCCATGTTCAGCTTGCCCTTCAGGACGCGCTTGATGTGAATGTTGTAGGTGACTTTCTTGGCGGTAGGCAACACCTGGCCAAAGAATTTCACTTCACCCGAACCCAGGGCGCGGCCACGGCCTGGCAGGCCTTGCCAGCCGAGGAAGAAACCGACCAATTGCCACATGGCATCGAGGCCCAGGCAGCCCGGCATTACCGGGTCGCCTTCGAAGTGGCAGGCGAAGAACCACAGGTCCGGGGTGATATCCAGCTCGGCGACCAATTCACCTTTGCCGTACTTGCCGCCTTCTTCGCTGATATGGGTGATGCGATCGACCATCAGCATGTTCGGCGCGGGCAGTTGCGCATTACCTGGGCCGAACAGCTCACCGCGACTGCAGCGCAGCAGGTCTTCCCGAGTAAAGGCGTGTTGTTTGGTCATGCGAGCTCCTCAATAACCCCCTGTGGCAGGGGATGAATCTTCCCGGCCAACCCGGCATCTCTCCGAGCGGCAGCCTACAGGTAGACTATTGCGTTGTGGTGAAAGTCACAGCGCACCTGGCGAAAGAAGTACAGGTGTGCACTGAAACGTCTATTTTCAGGGCCGAAGAAGGTCCTGTCCAGTACTTAAGACTGCCGCACTTTAGCATTTATCGCCAGTCGCGGCTGTCTGGCCGGGTAACCAGCGTTGCAATACCCGCTGCAGTTCGGTGCGGCGGAAGGGTTTGCTCAGGTAATCGTTCATGCCAGCGTCGATGCAGCGTTCACGATCGCCCTGCAAGGCATTGGCGGTCAAGGCGATGATCGGTAGCAGGCCGCCATTGGGCAGCAGGCGGATGCGCCGGGTGGCTTCATAGCCATCCACCTGTGGCAGCCGGCAGTCCATCAGGATGGCGGCAAACCGATGCTGGCTGACCTGTTCTACCGCCTGAATGCCGTCGTGAGCCACGCTGACCTCAAGGCCCAGGCTACGCAGCATGGCCTCGATGACGCTCTGATTGACCGGGTTGTCCTCGACCAGCAGGATGCGTCCGCCTTGCGCGAGCTGCCCATGGGTCACCGCTGCGCCTGGCAGTGCTGCAGGCGTGGCGGTGGCCAGTGCCAGCGGCATCTCCAGGGTGAACGTCGAGCCCAGCCCTTCGCGGCTTTCGCCACGCAGCTTGCCGCCCATGCGTTCCGCCAGGGTGCGGGCGATGGACAAACCCAGGCCGGTGCCGCCATAGCGCCGCGAAATCGAACTGTCAGCTTGCTGGAACGCAACGAACATCATCTCCAGGCGCTCGCTGTCGATGCCGATGCCGGTGTCGCGCACGCTGCAGGTGAACCAGAGCGTCTGGCGGTCGAGTACCTGCCAGCGGGCCTCCACCTGGACCTGGCCACGTTCGGTGAACTTCAAGGCGTTGCCGACCAGGTTGAGGAGGATCTGGCGGATGCGGGTGGGGTCGCCCACCACCTGCAACGGCCCGTTGTCGTCGGGTAACTGCAGGTGCAGGTGCAAGCCGCGCTGCTGGGCGCTGTGCTGGAACGACTGCACGCTGCTGGCGATCAGCTCGCCCAGGTTGAAATCGATGTGTTCCAGCTGCAGTGTGGTGCGTTCGATCCGCGAGAAATCGAGGATGTCGTTGATCACCTTCAGCAGGTGCCCGGTGGATTCGCTTGCCACCGCCGTGTACTCGGCCTGTTCGCTGGTCAGCGGGGTGGTTTCCAGCAGTTGCAGCATGCCCAGCACGCCATTCATGGGCGTGCGCAGCTCGTGGCTCATCATCGCCAGGAATTCGGACTTGGCGCCGTTGGCCTGTTCGGCCTCTTCACGGGCCTGGATCAACTGGGCAATGGCTTGCTTCTGTTCCGTGCTGGCCTGTTCGAGGGCGTTGGCCAGGTTGTTGATGTGGTGCGCCAGGTGGCCCAGTTCGCTGTCGTCGACCACCGGCAGCGGCGTGTTGTATTCACCTTGCTGGATGGCCTTGACCGCGTGGCCCATGTCACTGATGGGCTTGGCCAGGCTCATGGCCAGGCGGCGGGCGAGAAGGAAGGTGAACAGTAGCGCGAACAGCGCCAGGATGCCGGCCTTGATCACGATCTCCTGCTGGCGCTGGCTGAAGGCGTCGTCCGACATGCCGACGATCACCCGCCCCAGGTAGTCGTCGCCGATCGCTGGCTGCGGGGCCTTGCCCTGCTGCAGGAAGTCGTTGTCCAGGCGGATCTGCTGCAGGCGGATCGGCGCCTGGAATACTTCCACGCGCTGAGCCCGGTTGGCACTTTCGTCGGACTGCTCGACGTACACCAGGATGTGGTTGCGGCTGTCCTGCACCTCCAGGAAGCGCACATGGGGGATGCTCAACGTGGCGCGCATCAAGCCTTCGAGCACTTCATTATTGCCCGAGATGACGCCGTATTCGGACGCTGGGGCCAGCTGGTTGGCGATCAGTTGCCCGGTGTGGTTGAGCTCCTGGCGCAAGTCCTGGATGCGCACGAAGGTGAAGAAACTGATGAGCAGCAAGGTCAGCAGCAGCGCGGGGCCCAGGCTGATGATCTGGGTGCGGGTATGGATGTCCCAGCTCAGGCGTTTGCTCATGGGGTGTGTTCTCCTTCGGCCAGGGCCTTGGCGGTGGCGTTCGGATCGATCGGTTCAAGGCCCAGGGCGCGGGCCACCTGCTGGTTGCCGCTGACGCCGAAGCGTGCCGGGTAAAGGCTGCGGGGCCAGCGTGTCGGCGGATGGTCGAGCAGTTGGTCGAGGACCGCCAGCCAGTCATCCTGGTCGCTGTAGGTGCTGGCCAGTGCGCCAGCGCGGACGAAACCGGCGTTCGGGCCGATCAGCGCCATCTGCCGGCCATAACTGCTGAGCAGCAGGTTCTTGGCGGTCTTGGAGTTGTACAGGTCGGGGTCGTCGAGCCCCAGCAGCACGTCGCTGTTGCCCAGCACATGCTGCAGCGGGCGGCTGTCGCGCTGGTCCGGCCAGTCCTGGGCCACGACCTCCAGCCCCAGCGGGCGCGCCGCCTGGCGCAGTTCATCGAGCAGAAAATGGCTATGCTCGCCGTACAGCACGCCGATGCGCTGGGCCTGGGGCAGCAGGTAGCGGGCCAGGCGCAGTTGCCGGGCCAGTGGCGCGTCACTCCACAGCAAGGTCAGGAAGGCCGGGCGCGACTTTCCCAGGCGTTGCTCGGCCTGCACGCGGCTGATGCGCATGGCCAGTGCCGGTGGGCCGGCAGTTTCGCCCAGGCGCCAGTCCAGCGCGGCGCTGTCCAGCAGCACCAGGCGTGTATCTGCCTTGAGCAGGCCGGGGCGGGGCAGTTCGGCGACGGTCTGAAACCGCACCTGGTCATGGCTGCGGCGGCTTTCGAGCGCTGCGGCAAAGCTGCGGATGCCGGGCTGGTCCTCGCCGCCGACCAGCAGGATTTCGCTGGCAGACAGCGAACCCAGTGGCAACAAGCAGAACAGCAGCAGGCGCAGCAGTCGGGCCATCAGAACTCCAGCTCCGCGCTGACACTCAGGCGGTGTCGGCTGTCGTAACGGTTCTGGGCCGTGGTAATCGGCTCGTCGTCCAGGCGCTGCTGCCACAACGCGGCGAGCTCCAGGTTGCTGCCCTGGATGCGCAAGCGTTTGGCTACGCGCAGGTCGAGGCGCTCGTAGCGGTACTGGTTGAGCGTAGCGTCGCCGTAATAGAACAGCGCGCTCGACCAGCCTTGGCCCCATTCGCGCATCCAGCCGGCCGAGCCACTGTTGCGGGCCGTGTTGGCGCTGTCGACGGGGTTGCTGGCCCAGGCGTCGACGTAGGCGTAGGTGAAGCGCAGGCGGTCACGCCGGGTGGGGCGCCAGTCCAGCTGCGCCTCGCTGCCGCTGAAGCGGGCCTTGTTGGCGTTGCTGGCGATGTACTGGTTGTTCTTCAAGGGTTCGCTGATCATTCCGGTGATCTCGTCGTAGAACAGCTTCACATCCATGTTCAGGTCGATGTCGCTGAACTGCCCGTTGTAGCCCAGCTCGCGCGAGCGCATGCGTTCCTGGTCGAGGTCGCCCGGCCCGCGCGTCTTGACGAAATATTCGCCGTGCTGCTGGCCGAATGCGGTGGGTGTGAGGTTCTTGACCGTGTAGCTCCAGTTGACGTTGTTCTCGAACATGTCCGGCGAGCGCACGGCTTCGGAGTACACCGCGCGCAAGCCGTGGCGTGGCGTGATCAGGTAGTTGACCGCCATGCGCGGGGTCAACGAGCTGCCGGACAGCTGCGAGTCTTCGAACATCGCGCCGCCCTGCACGATCCAGTGCTCGTCGGCGCGCCACTCCAGCTGGCCGAACAGGCGCCAGGTCTGATCGTCCAGGCTGCCGTCGAAGTAAGTCTGCGAGTCGGCGCGATCATAGCGGTAGTTCATGCCGCTGAGCAGGCGCAGGCTGTCGGTCAGGCTCAGGGTGTCCTGGATTTCCAGGTCGTAGCGGGTTTCGCGGGTGCTTTGGTCGACATCGCCGCACACCACATTGCTGCCACCCTGGTTGTTCCACTGGTTTTTGATGGCGTCGACCAGCGCCTGTTCTTCAGGGTTGCTGCTGCTGGGCGGGTTGTTGGCCCCGCGGGCGACCTGTTCGGCGAAATTCGGGTTCAGTTGCCACAGCCGGGTCAACTCCGGGCTGAACGACAGTGCCGCGTCGCACGCGCGCCAGACCTGCTGGCGGTCGAAGTGCTGGGCCGAGCCCTGCACGTACAGGCTGTGATCGGGGTTGAAATCGATGTTCCAGCGCACCGAGCCTGCATAATCCTTGGCGTTGACGTCTGCGTTGTCGCCGCTTTCGGTCACGAAGGGGAACACCGGCTGATAGGTGTAGGGCCGCTGGTTGCTGCCTTCCTTGGCCGCCAACTGCCATTCCAGCGTCTGGTTCGGCGCCAGGGTGTGGCTGACGCTGAGGTTGAAGCGGTTGAGCCGGCGGCTGTCGCGGTAATCCTGGCCGAACTGGTTTTCATCGAAGCCGTCATCCTTCTGGCCCGATACCGACAGGCGCAGGTCGCCGCCGTCCCAGCCCAGGCCCTGGCTGAGGTAGTAGTCGTCGATGCCGTTCTGGCCGCGGGTCAGCTTCATGCGCGTGCCGTGGCTGTCGGCCGGGTTGCGGGTGAGGATGTTGACCACCGCCATCAGCGCGTTGGCGCCGTAGCTGACGGTGTTGGGGCCGCGGAACACCTCGATGCGCTCGATATCCTCGAGCGCTACCGGGATATCGCTCCAGTCGACCGTGGCCAGTCCCGCGCGGTACACCGATCGGCCGTCGATCAGCACCTGCATGCGCCGGGCTTCGTTGACGCTGGTGCCGTGGTAGTTGACCGTCGGCTGGTTGCCGGCGCCGTAGCCGATCATCATGCCTGGCACCAGGCGCAGCAGCTCGGGAATATCACGGGCGCCGCTGGCACGAATCAGCTCGCTGTCGAGCACGGTCATGCTGCCCGGCACGGCGGCCGGGGATTGTTTCAGGCGCGTGGCGGTCAGAACCTGCGGCAGGTCGGCGTTGTCGATGAACAGGTCGTCGGCAAAAGCCTGGCCACCGAGCAAGGCGGTCAGCAGCAACAGGCGAGGGTAGGGAGGCGTGCCAGGGAACACGATACGGCCTTGTATCAGGGTTGAAACAGGCATGTTAACTGACCGTGGGGGTTTTGCCAGTGATCTGCGGCATGAGTGCCGACCGCTTCACGGGCACTGCCACTGGCTCTGTCGCCTGCGCACCGTATAATGCCCCCGTCGCCACTTCATTAATGGCTCTAACGGATTGAATATGACTCAACAGCAACCTGTTGCAGTTCTGGGAGGCGGTAGCTTCGGCACCGCCGTGGCGAACCTGCTGGCGCAAAACGGTGTGCCGGTGCGCCAATGGATGCGCGACCCCGTGCAGGCCGAAGCCATGCGCGTCAATCGCGAGAACCCGCGCTACCTCAAGGGTATCCGGCTGCATGATGGCGTCGAGCCGGTCAACGACCTGCTGGCCACCTTGCAGTCCAGCGACCTGGTTTTCGTCGCGCTGCCATCGAGTGCCCTGCGCAGCGTGCTGGCGCCGCATGCCGAGTTGCTGAGTGGCAAATGCCTGGTCAGCCTGACCAAGGGCATCGAAGCGCAGAGCTTCAAGTTGATGAGCCAGATTCTTGAAGAGATTGCCCCGCAAGCGCGTATCGGCGTGCTGTCCGGGCCGAACCTGGCCCGCGAGATCGCCGAACATGCACTGACCGCCACGGTGGTCGCCAGCGAGGACGAAGCGCTCTGCGAACGTGTGCAGGCCGTGCTGCATGGCAGCACCTTCCGGGTCTACGCCAGCAACGACCGTTTCGGCGTCGAGCTGGGTGGCGCGTTGAAGAACGTCTACGCAATCATCGCCGGCATGGCCGTGGCGCTGGGCATGGGCGAGAACACCAAGAGCATGCTGATCACGCGCGCACTGGCCGAGATGACCCGCTTCGCCGTGAGCCAGGGCGCCAACCCCATGACCTTCCTTGGCCTGGCCGGCGTAGGCGACCTGATCGTTACCTGCTCCTCGCCCAAGAGCCGCAATTACCAGGTCGGCCACGCCCTAGGCCAGGGGCTGACCCTGGAGCAGGCGGTCAGTCGCCTGGGCGAGGTGGCAGAAGGGGTCAATACCCTCAAGGTGCTCAAGGCCAAGGCGGAGGAAGTACAGGTATACATGCCGCTGGTGGCCGGCCTGCATGCCATCCTCTTCGAAGGGCGCACGCTGAACCAGGTGATTGAGCGCCTGATGCGTGCCGAACCCAAGACCGATGTCGACTTCATTTCCACCAGCGGTTTCAATTGAGCCACCAGCGTCCCGAATGAGCCTTTAGCGTCTTTGATCAGAGCAAGGAGCGATACATGAACGATACCCCCGAGCGCGCCCAGCGCGAGTCGATCATCCTGCGCGTGGTGTGGATGCTGGTGTTCCTGGTGGTCTGGCAACTGGCGGAACTGCTGCTGGGCGGCCTGGTGCTGGTGCAGCTCATCTACCGGCTGATTTACGGTGCGCCGAGCGCCAGCCTGATGAACTTTGGCGACAGCCTCAGCCAGTACCTTGCGCAGATCGGACGCTTCGGCACCTTCCACACCGACAACAAACCCTGGCCGTTTTCCGACTGGCCTGCCCCACGTGCCCCGGAAGGTGAAGCGCCACATGCCGTGGCCCCAGCCCCACACCCGGTGCGCGACGAGGAGCCCAAGCTGTGAAGCTGTGGGTGCTACGCCACGGCGAGGCTGAGCCACGGGCCAATACCGATGCCGAGCGGCGCCTGACGGCCCATGGCCGTGAACAGGTACTGCGCAGTGCGGCGCATCTGCTCGGCCAACCGCTGCAGGCCATCATCGCCAGCCCCTACGTGCGGGCGCAGCAGACGGCAGCCCTGGTGCATGACACCCTGGGGTTTGCTGAACCCGTGCGTACCGTGCCCTGGCTGACGCCGGAGAGCAGCGTCCAGCAGGCCATCGCTGAAATCGAGCGCCTGGGCCTTGAGCATGTGCTGCTGGTCAGCCATCAGCCGCTGGTGGGCTCGCTGGTCGGCATGCTCGAGCACGGGCACCTTCAGCAGCCGGCGCCTATGAGCACGGCGAGCCTGGCAGAACTCGAAGGCGATTGGCCGCTGGCGGGCCTGATGACGCTTCGCGCGCTTAATTCACCTGACTGACTGCGGCAACTGGCAGTTTTGCCAGTTGCCGGTAGATTGGATCCATTGTTAGCGTTGGTTCTGGAGCACAAGCGAATCAGTGTGGCATGGAGTGGTGGAATGAGTGGTCTGATGCCAGAGTTGTTGCGTTCGTTGGACCTGCAGTCAACGGTTGAAAGCGTGCAGCGCGGCGTTGTGCTGGATTTTGCCCAGTACAGCCTGCTGCGCGAATCGGCCGATGCCAAGCTTTACCATTTAATGGGCAAGCTGCGCCGCAGAGGCCAGCAGAGCGATACCCGCCATCAGCAAGGTGAAGACGATTTACGCAAGCTGCAGGACGCCTGCCTGCGCGTCTCCCATCTGGTGCAGACCAGTTGCCTGGCGTTGCGGCGGCTGGAGCTCGACTACCAGGACCAGCGCCTTGCCCGAGAGGTTCTGGAGAGTCAGGTGGCCTACATGCAAGCCTGCCTGCAACGTTCCCTGGCGAGCTTTGACAGCAGCGCATGACCTGATTGCCCTTGGCGTTGACCTTTACAGATGTTGCCGAGCATCAGCGCGATGCCGACAATGGGCCATCATCCCCGCTCCGGACCAGGCGCCATGTCGCAGCAGATCTTCTTCGCCCATGCCAACGGTTTCCCGTCTGCCACCTACGGCAAGCTGTTCGCGGCCCTGGCACCGGACTATCAGGTGCAGCACCTGCCCCTGCACGCCCACGACCCGCGATTTCCGGTCAACGACAACTGGCAGAGCCTGGTCGACGAACTGTTGCACCACCTGGCCCGTCAGGGCCAACCGGTCTGGGGCGTCGGGCACTCGCTAGGGGGCGTGCTGCACCTGCATGCGGCGCTGCGTTGCCCTGAATACTACCGAGGGGTGGTAATGCTCGATTCGCCGGTGCTGACCCGTGCCGACCAATGGTTACTGCGCACTGCCAAGCGTTTCGGCTTCATCGACCGCATTACCCCGGCAGGCCGCACCCTTGGCCGGCGCGAAGCGTTCGCCGACCGCGACAGCGCGCGTGACTACTTCGCCAGCAAAAGCCTGTTCCGGCATTTTGACCCCGAATGCCTTGAGGCGTACCTGGAACATGGCCTCGAAAACGCAGAGCAAGGCCTGCGTCTGCGTTTCGACCCGGCTACCGAAATCAGCATCTACCGCAGCATCCCCCACGCCAGCCCGGCACCGGCACGCCAGCTCGCGGTGCCGCTGGCGATGGTGCGGGGTGACCGCAGCAATGTTATCCGGCGCCATCACACGCTGGCCGTGCGCGCCATGCCACGTGGCGAGTATCACAGCGTGCCAGGCGGGCACATGTTCCCGCTGGAACGGCCAACCGACACCGCCAGCCTGATCAAAGGCCTGTTCGACCGCTGGAGCCAGGCATGAGCGCGCATGTCGAGGAAATTCGCCTCAGCCTCGGCCATATCGAACTGGCGGCGCACTTGTTCGGCCCCGAGCAGGGGCTGCCGACGATCGCCCTGCACGGCTGGCTGGACAATGCCAACAGCTTCGCCCGCCTGGCGCCGCAACTGAAAGGCCTGCGTATCGTCGCCCTGGATCTGGCCGGGCATGGTTACTCCGAACACCGCCCGCCGGGGGCTGGCTATGCGCTGGCCGACTATGCCCACGATGTGCTGCGGGTTGCCGAGCAACTGGGCTGGCAACGGTTTGCCCTGCTCGGGCATTCGCTGGGGGCGATCATCTCGGTGCAACTGGCCGGCGCCTTGCCGGAGCGGGTCAGCCACCTGGTGCTGATCGACGGCGTCATCCCACCGACCGGCGCCGAGGCGGATGCCGGGGAACGCCTGGGGCTGGCGCTGCAGGCGCAGCTGCGCCTGGATGGCAAGCGCAAGTCGGTTTACAAGACGCTGGAGGAGGGCGTGCAGGCGCGTATGAAAGGCATGGTTGCGGTCAGCCGTGACGCCGCCGAGCTGCTCGCCCAGCGCGGACTGATGCCGGTGCCCGGCGGCTACAGCTGGCGCAGCGACAGCCGCCTGACCTTGCCATCGCCTGTGCGCCTGAGCCAGGCCCAGGCCATGGCCCATGTGCACCGGGTGAGTTGCCCGGCCTGCCTGGTGGTGGCCGCCGATGGCATGCTGGCACGTCACACCGAGCTGCTGCAGCAGCTAACCTTTGAACAGACGGTGCTGCCCGGTGGGCATCACCTGCACCTGAACGATGAACAGGGCGCGGCCCTTGTCGCAGACTGTATCAATCGCTTCTTTGGCTTTGCTTGACTTGCATCGGACAAGTGTCGAGGCTTGGCGGGTTGAAAGGGAGACAACCATGCAACTGCCAGACATTCTGGAGCTTCACTTCGGCGCCGGTCGCCGTCTGGGCCGCCGATGAGCGCGCCCGTTGCCATGCGCACCGCCGTTTGCGCCAGCCTGCTGTTCGCCAGCCCGTTGCTGTGGGCCGGCAACCTGCCGGTCCCCGTGGACGCCAAGGTGGTCGACCAGCGGCCGGTGGTCGAGCAAGAACGCATCTACCCCATGGGGCCGCTGCGCAAGATCAGCGGCCGCTTGAGGGTCGATGACAAGGTCGAGAGCCGCGGGCAGGTCAGTTCCGTCACCTATGAATTGCCGGTGGAGCGCACCGCCCGCGAAGCGTTCACCAGCGCCCGCGAGGAACTGCAGCGCGACGGTGGCTACCCGTTGTTCTGGTGCCAGGGCCGCGACTGCGGCGAAGCCAGCCTGTGGGCCAATGATGTGTTCGCCAGTGCACGGCTCAATGGCGGTGACGAGCAGCAGGCGTTCATCCTGCTGCGCCGCTCCGCCGAAGAGGCCGATACCCTGGTGGCGCTGTACAGCGTCACGCGCGGCAATCGCCGTGCCTACCTGCATGTGGAAGAGTTCGTCGCCGGCAGCCCGCTCGGTGAGCTGCTGCCCACGGCAGCTACGGTGCTGCGCGAAATGCGCGACACCGGCAAGCTCGACTACCCTGACCTGACCACGCCGCAACCTGCCTGGGTGGCGTTGCTGGGCCGCAGCCTCAACCTCGACAGCACCTTGCGCGCCAGCCTCAGCGGCAACGAGGCCGAGGCCTGGCGCGAGCAACTGGTCAAGGCGGGCGTACGCAGCAACCGACTCGAGGTCGGCAATGCGCCTACCGACGGCCTGCACCTGGAATTGATCCGTTGAACGAGCGCCACCATGGCCAACAATGATCGCCTGCTGATACAGATCGTCCTGCTGGCCTTGCTCGGGGCTGCCCTGTGGGTGATGGCGCCGTTCATATCGGCGCTTTTGTGGGGGGCGATCCTGGCCTTTGCCAGCTGGCCGCTGATGCGCCTGCTGACGCGGGCGCTGGGCGGGCGCGAAACACTCGCTGCAAGCCTGCTGACCACCGCCTGGATCCTGATCGTGGCCTTGCCGCTGGTGTGGCTGGGGTTCAACCTGGCTGACCACATCCGCGATGCCACGGCCTTTGTGCGTGACGTGCAAGTGGACGGCCTGCCCGAGGCGCCGGACTGGCTGGGTGGCATTCCCTTCGTCGGCGAGCGCCTGGTGCGCTGGTGGCAATCCCTCGACCAGCAGGGCGCGGCGCTGATCGCCTCGGCCAAGCCTTACTTCGGCCAGGTGGGCAACTGGCTGCTGGCGCGCAGCGCACAGATCGGCAGCGGCGTGCTGGAGCTGACCCTGAGCCTGGTCTTCGTGTTCTTCTTCTACCGTGATGGCCCGCGCCTGTCGGCGTTCGTCCTGCGCTTGCTCAACCGCCTGGTAGGGGACCGCGCCGAGTACTACCTGGAGCTGGTGGCCGGCACCGTGCAACGGGTGGTCAACGGCGTGATCGGTACTGCAGCCGCCCAGGCACTGCTGGCCCTCATCGGTTTCCTGATTGCCGGTGTGCCAGGCGCCATCGTGCTGGGCCTGGTGACCTTCATGCTCAGCCTGATCCCCATGGGCCCGCCACTGGCATGGATACCCGCGACGGGCTGGCTGGTGTGGAAGGGTGAGTACGGCATGGCGGTGTTCCTGGGCATCTGGGGCACCTTCGTGATCAGTGGCGTGGACAACGTGCTCAAACCGTACCTGATCAGCCGTGGGGGCAACCTGCCGCTGGTGATCGTACTGCTTGGGGTGTTCGGCGGTTTGATCGCCTTTGGCTTCATCGGCCTGTTCATAGGGCCGACCTTGCTGGCGGTGGGGTACAGCCTGCTGCTGGACTGGAGCCGCAATGCCGGGCAACAGACGCCCCAGCGGTAAGCGCGAACCGGCCCAGCGATTGGGCCGGCACAGCCACCCATGAGTCGCTGATTTTTACGCTTTCTTTATTCCCATCCCCACCCCTCGATCTCGCCTCTTTACGCCCCTCCCTCGGACAATCTCCCCAAAGCGGCCCAAGCCGCACCCAGGGGAGATCTGCACATGAACATGCTCGACGGGCTGTCACTGCTTTTGGCAGTGGCATTGGCGGTTTACCTGCTGGTGGCGCTGCTGCGCGCCGATCGCAGCTAGGGAGCGGCCATGCACAGTTATGACTTCGCGTTGCTGTTGGCGTTTTTCGTCATTGTGCTGCTACCGGCACCGTGGCTCGGGCGGTTCTATTACAAGGTGATGGAGGGCCAACGTACCTGGCTGACGCCACTGCTTGGCCCGGTGGAGCAGGGCTGCTACCGGCTGGCTGGCGTGCGCGCCGAGCAGGAGCAGAACTGGAAGCAGTACACCCTGGCTCTGCTGGCCTTCAACCTCGCCGGCTTTCTGGTGCTGTTCGCCGTGCTGCTGCTGCAAGGCCATCTGCCGCTCAACCCGCAGCACCTGCCCGGCCAGGAATGGTCGCTGGCCTTCAACACGGCGGTGAGCTTCGTCACCAACACCAACTGGCAGGCCTACAGCGGTGAGGCGTCGGTCAGCTACCTGAGCCAGATGCTCGGCATGACCGTGCAGAACTTCGTCAGTGCCGCCACCGGCCTGGCCGTGCTGGTCGCGCTGTGCCGCGGCATCGCCCGGCGCTCCACCAGCAGCCTGGGCAACTTCTGGGTCGACATGACCCGTGCCACCCTTTATGGCCTGCTGCCACTGTGCCTGTTGCTGGCGCTGCTGCTGGTGTGGCAAGGCGTGCCGCAGACCTTCGCCGATTACGCCCACGCCATAACCCTGCAAGGCGCCGACCAGACCATCCCGCTGGGCCCTGCCGCCAGCCAGATCGCGATCAAGCAGTTGGGCACCAACGGTGGCGGCTTCTTCGGCGTCAACTCGGCGCACCCGTTCGAGAACCCTACGGCCTGGAGCAACCTGTTCGAAGTGGCCGCGATCATCCTGATTCCGGTCGCCTTGGTGTTTACCTTTGGCCACTACGTCAAGGACCTGCGTCAGAGCCGCGCGATCCTGGCCTGCATGCTCGGCCTGTTCCTGATTGGCGGTGCGACTGCGCTGTGGTCGGAGCACCAGCCGAACCCGGCACTGGAAAGTGCGCAGGTGCAGCAAAGCGCGCCGATGGAAGGCAAGGAGAGCCGCTTCGGCACCACCGGTTCGGTGTTGTGGACGGTGACCACCACCGCAGCGTCCAACGGCTCGGTCAACGCCATGCACGACAGCCTCAACCCGCTGACCGGCATGGTTGCGATGGTCAACATGATGGTGGGTGAGGTGATCTTCGGCGGTGTCGGCGCGGGGCTGTACGGGATGCTGCTGTTCGTACTGATTGCGGTGTTCCTGGCGGGCCTGATGATTGGCCGCACGCCGGAATACCTTGGCAAGAAACTGCAGGCGCGGGAAGTGCAGTTGCTGGTTGCGACACTGCTGGTAATGCCGGTCGGTGTGCTGGTGCTGGGCGCCATTGCCGCCAGCCTGCCGGGCCCCGCTGGGGCGGTCAGCAACCCTGGCGCCCATGGCTTCAGCCAGTTGCTCTACGCCTACACCTCCGGCACCGCCAACAACGGTTCGGCGTTCGCCGGGTTCGGCGCCAACACGGTGTTCCACAACGTGATGATCGGCCTGGCCATGCTGATCGGCCGCTTCGGCTACATCCTGCCAATTCTGGCCTTGGCTGGCAGCTTGGCGGCGAAGAAAAGCGCGCCACAAGGGCTGAACAGCTTCCCCACGCATGGCCCGTTGTTCACTGGCCTGCTGCTGCTGACCATCCTGCTGGTCGGCGGCCTGACCTTCCTGCCGACCCTGGCCCTTGGGCCAATCGCCGAACACCTGAGCCTGGGTTTCTGAGGACCGATCATGAACATGCCCATTCCTGAAGTGAATGCCCCGCGCAGCGCCAAGGACCAGACCCGCATTGGCGCGCTGTGGCGCCCGGCGCTGGTGCAGGCGTTCGTCAAGCTCGACCCACGGCAGCTCAAGCGCTCGCCGGTGATGCTGGTGGTCGCCCTGACCGCGGTGTTGACCACCGTGCTGTGCTTCGCACCCGGCAGTGGTGTCAGTACCGGCGTTGCCGTGCAGATTGCCCTGTGGCTGTGGTTCACCGTGCTGTTCGCCAACTTCGCCGAAGCGTTGGCCGAGGGCCGCGGCAAGGCACGCGCCGACAGCCTCAAGGCGGGTAGCCAAGGCCTGACTGCCCAGCGTCGCAAGCACGACGGTACCTTTGAAACCGTCAGCGCAACCCAGCTGCGCAAGGATGACGTGGTCCGTGTCGTCGCCGGCGACATGATCCCCGGTGACGGCGAGGTGCTCGAAGGCATCGCTGCCGTCAACGAGGCGGCCATCACCGGCGAGTCCGCACCGGTGATCCGCGAGTCCGGCGGTGACCGCTCTGCCGTTACCGGCAACACCCGGCTGGTATCCGACTGGTTGCTGATCCGCATCACCAGTAACCCGGGCGAATCGACACTGGACCGCATGATCGCCTTGGTCGAAGGCGCGAAACGGCAGAAGACCCCCAATGAAATCGCGCTGGATATCCTGCTGATCGGCCTGACCCTGATCTTCCTGGTGGTAGTGGTGACCCTGCAGCCGTTCGCCCACTTTGCCGGTGGCAGCCTGCCGTTGATCTTCCTCGCGGCGCTGCTGGTGACGCTGATCCCCACCACCATCGGCGGCCTGCTCTCGGCCATCGGCATCGCCGGCATGGACCGCCTGGTGCGCCTGAATGTGATTGCCCGCTCGGGCCGTGCGGTGGAGGCGGCCGGTGATGTGCATACGCTGATGCTCGACAAGACCGGCACCATCACCTTCGGCAACCGCCGCTGCAGCGCCTTGCATGCCGCCACGGGCGTAACCGCCAAGGAGCTGGGCGAGGGCGCCTTGCTCGCTTCGCTGGCCGATGACACTGCCGAAGGCAAGTCGATCGTCGAGTACCTGCGCCAGTTGCACGACTTCGTCGAGCCGGCAGCCGGGCAGTTCGAGGCCATTGCCTTCAGCGCCGAAACGCGCCTGTCGGGCATCGACTTGCAGCAACACCGTTACCGCAAAGGGGCTGTGGATGCGGTTCTGGCCTTCGTCGGCATGCAACGCCTGGAGATGCCGGCCGCGCTGGCCCGCGAAATCGAGCGCATCGCCCAAAGCGGTGGCACGCCGCTGCTGGTATGTGTGGACAAGCGTCTGCTGGGCGTGATCCACCTCAAGGACGTGGTCAAGCCGGGCATCCGCGAACGTTTCGCCGAACTGCGCAAGCTGGGCATCCGCACGGTGATGGTGACTGGCGACAACCCGCTGACCGCCGCCGCCATTGCCGCCGAGGCCGGGGTGGATGATGTGCTGGCCGAGGCCACGCCCGAGAAGAAGCTGGCGCGCATCCGCCAGGAACAGAACGACGGTCGCCTGGTGGCGATGTGCGGCGACGGTGCCAACGACGCCCCGGCACTGGCCCAGGCCGACGTGGGCATGGCCATGAACGACGGCACCCAGGCGGCGCGCGAGGCAGCCAACATGGTCGACCTGGACAGCGACCCGACCAAGCTGCTGGATGTGGTGCAGGTCGGCAAGGAGCTGTTGGTTACCCGTGGCGCGCTGACCACCTTTTCCATTGCCAACGACGTGGCCAAGTACTTCGCTATCCTGCCGGCGCTGTTTGCCGCCATCTACCCACAACTGGGCGTGCTCAACCTGATGCACCTGGCCAGCCCGCAGAGTGCGATCCTTTCGGCCATCGTGTTCAACGCACTGATCATCATCGCGCTGATCCCCCTGGCCCTGCGCGGTGTGCGCGTGCAGGCCGCCAGCGCTGCCCACCTGCTGCGGCGCAACCTGCTGATCTACGGCCTGGGCGGCATCATCGTGCCGTTTGCCGGGATCAAGCTGATCGACCTGCTGCTCAACGCTCTGCACCTGGTCTGAGGAGGCCATCATGAACACTTATGTACGCCCGGCGCTGAGCCTGATCCTGCTGATGACGGTGGTCACCGGCGCGCTGTATCCGCTGGCGGTGACCGGTATTGCCCAGGTGGCGTTCCCTGAACAGGCCAATGGCAGCCTGGTGCGCGATGACCAGGGCCAGGTGCGCGGCTCTGCGCTGATCGCCCAGGATTTCCAAGGCGATGGCTGGTTCCACTCGCGGCCATCGGCGGGGGCTTATGCCACCGTGGCCAGCAGTGCGAGCAACCTGTCGCCGAGCAACCCGGCGTTGGCCGAGCGGGTAGGCAGTGATGCTGCGAAGCTGTATCAGGCTGAGCAGGGGCCAGTGCCGCAGGCCCTGCTGACCACCTCTGGCAGTGGCCTGGACCCGCATTTGCCGCCTGAAGCTGTGGCCTATCAGATTGCGCGCGTGGCGGCAGCGCGCAAGCTACCGGCCGAGCGCTTGCAAGCCTTGCTCGAAGAGGCCACCCTCCACCCATTGATCGGCCCGCCTGTGGTCAATGTGCTGGCGCTGAACCAGGCCTTGGAGAAGCTGGGGCAGTAAGCCTGCTCCCACAGCTATTGCACCGCTCGCTGTGAGCTCCCTGTAGGAGCCGGCTTGCCGGCGATTGGCCTGCGAAGCAGGCCCAACCCTTGTCGATCGCCGCCATTTCGAAGGATGAAACATGAGTGACGCAGCCCGCGCAGACGCGCTGTTGGCCAACCTCCCGCGCGAAGGCCGTGGCAGGCTCAAGGTATTCCTCGGCGCCGCCCCCGGTGTAGGCAAGACCTACGCCATGCTCCAGGCCGCCCATGCCCAGCAACGCCAGGGCGTGCAGGTACTGGCGGGGGTGGTCGAAACCCACGGCCGCGCGGAAACCGAATCGCTGCTCGCCGGCCTGCTTCAGCAACCGCTGCTGCGCAGCGACTACCGTGGCGTCACCCTCGAAGAAATGGACCTCGATGGGCTGCTCAAGGCAACGCCTTCGTTGGCGTTGGTCGACGAGCTGGCCCACACCAACGCGCCGGGCAGCCGTCACGCCAAGCGCTGGCAGGACGTGCAGGAACTGCTCGCCGCCGGCATCGACGTGTATACCACGGTCAACGTCCAGCACCTGGAAAGCCTCAACGACAAGGTCCGCGACATCACCGGCGTGCAGGTGCGCGAAACCTTGCCGGACTGGGTATTGCAGGAAGCCTTCGAGCTGGTGCTGATCGACCTGCCGCCGCGCGAGCTGCTCGAACGCCTGCGCGAGGGCAAGGTGTACGTGCCTGAGCAGGCGCGGGCGGCGATCGATGCGTATTTTTCCCAGACCAACCTGACCGCACTGCGCGAGCTGGCGATGCAGACCGCCGCCGCCCAGGTCGACGCCGACCTGGCCCACGGCTATCGTCAGCGCGGCCAGGAGGCACCGGCCCTGCGTGGGCGCTTGCTGGTGGGCGTGGATGGCGACGACCAGGCCGAACGCCTGGTGCGCCACGCCAGCCGCGTCGCGCAGCGTCGGCATTTGCCCTGGAGCCTGGTGCATGTCGACAACGGCCGGCTGCGTGACGAAACCGCCCGCCAGCGCCTGCAGGCCGCCCAGCAGTTGGCCGAGCGCCTGGGCGGGGAAGTGGTGCTGCTGCGTGCGGGTGAAGTGGCGCGCACGCTGATCCAGCATGCTGGCGAGCGCCGTGCCAGCCTGGTGCTGGTGGGGCAGTCGCGTGATCGCCTGCGTCGCCGCCTGTTCGGCGCAGGCGTCGCCGCGCGGCTGCTACGCGAGAACCATGGCCTGGAAATCAACGTCCTCGACCGGGATAACCAGCCGGCGCCTGCGAGTGCTGCCGTGCAACGGGTATGGGTGTGGCGCCACTACGTGCTGGCGCTGGTCGCTACCGCGCTGGCGGCAGGCTTGTCGTGGGCGGTGTCCAGCGTGTTGGCGCTGCCCAACATCTCCCTGGTGTTCCTTGCTGCAGTGCTGCTGGTCGCGGTGCGCAGCAGCCTGGGCCCGGCGCTGGCCTGCGCCGCACTGTCGTTCCTGACCTACGACTTCCTGTTCATTCCGCCAAACTTTTCCTTCAGCATCCAGCGTGAAGAAGATGTGCTGACCCTGGTCTTCTTCCTGCTGATGGCCGCGCTCACCGGCAACCTCGCCGCGCGCCAGCGCCGCCAGCTGCAGGCCCTGCGCGAAACCCAGGCACAGACCAATCAACTGCTCGACCTGTCGCGCCGCCTGACCGTCGCCGCCGACCGCCAGGCCGTGTTCAACGCTGCGGGCCAGCACCTCGATGGCTGGCAGGACGTGCAGGTCTGCCTGCTCGAACGCAACCCGGAAGGCTTGCTGCAGCTGGCCAGTGGCGAGGCGCATGGTTTGAGCGACAACGAACGTGCCGCCGCCGAATGGGCCTGGCAACACGGCCAGGCCGCCGGCCACGGCAGCGACACACTGCCCAACGGCCGCTGGTGGTGGTGGCCGTTGGCGGTCGATGAGCATCCCCTGGCCTTGCTTGGCGTGCGGTCACGGTCCGGCGAGCCGCTCAGTGCTCAGCGCCGCCGCTTGCTCATGGCGCTTGGCCAGCCCCTGGCCCAGGCTTTGGCACGCGCACGCCTGGCCGAGCAGCTGGAAGCGGCCCGCCTGCACGGCGAAACCGAACAACTGCGCAGCGCCTTGCTGGCTTCGGTCTCCCACGACCTGCGCACCCCGCTGACTGCCATGCGTGGCAGCATCGACAGCCTGCTGGCGCTGGGCGAGGCCATCCCCGTCGAGGACCGCCGCGAGCTGCTGGAAGGCACCCGCAACGAAGCCGAACGCCTCGATCGCTACATCCAGAACCTGCTCGACATGACCCGCCTCGGCCACGGCGGCCTCAAGCTTGCCCGCGACTGGGTGGCGCCCGCCGATATCGTCGGCAGCGCCCTCAACCGCCTGCGCGTGGTGCTGGCGCCACTGCGCGTGCACACCGATGTCCCTGCCGAACTGCCACTGCTGTTCGTCCACGCAGCGTTAATCGAGCAGGCGCTGGTCAACGTGCTGGAAAACGCCGCGCGCTTTTCGCCGGCCCAAGGTCGCCTGGACCTGGTGGTTTCGGTGCACGACGAACACCTGTGTTTCGCCGTCAGTGACCAGGGCCCTGGCATCCCCGTGGCAGAGCGCGAGAAGATTTTCGACATGTTCTACACCGCCGCCCGCGGCGACCGTGGCGGGCAAGGTACCGGCCTGGGCCTGGCGATCTGCCAGGGCATGATCGGCGCCCATGGCGGGCAGATTCTGGTCAGCGAAGGCATCGATGGCCACGGCACCTGCATCACACTATGCTTGCCGCTGCCTCAACAACCTGAAGCCGAAAGCGAAGCCCCATGAGCCAGTCCGCCACCCTCCTGGTCATCGATGACGAACCGCAGATCCGCAAGTTCCTGCGCATCAGCCTGGCCTCCCAGGGTTACAAGGTGCTCGAAGCCGCCACCGGCAGCGAAGGCCTGGCCCAGGCCGCGCTGGCCAAGCCTGACCTGGTGGTGCTCGACCTCGGCCTGCCCGACATGGACGGGCAGCAGGTGCTGCGCGAATTGCGCGAGTGGAGTGCAGTGCCGGTGATGGTGCTGTCGGTGCGTGCCAGCGAAGTGCAGAAGGTCGATGCGCTGGATGGTGGCGCCAACGACTATGTGACCAAGCCGTTCGGCATCCAGGAATTTCTGGCCCGTGTGCGTGCGCTGTTGCGCCAGGTACCGCAGGCTGGAGGGGGCGAGGTGGCGGCAAGTTTCGGGCCGTTGACTGTGGACCTTGCGTTTCGCAAGGTGACCCTGGATGGCGTAGAGGTGGCGTTGACCCGCAAGGAGTACGCGCTGCTGGCGCAGCTGGCCGGGCACCCGGGGCGGGTGATAACCCAGCAGCAACTGCTGAAGGATATCTGGGGGCCGACGCATGTGGAGGACACCCATTACCTGCGCATTGTGGTGGGGCATCTGCGGCAGAAGCTGGGGGATGACCCTACGGCACCGCGGTTCATCATTACCGAGGCGGGTGTTGGTTACAGGCTGGTGGCGCCTGTCAACTAACGGCATGCACAAGCCTAGTTTCTGCAGATAGCCATTGGAGCGCGCTGAACTGGAGTAGACGCGGCGATCCCCATTCCCCGTCATCAGCGCGGTCAATGTTGGCAGACGGATCCACGCTCCGCCGGTAGATTCGTCAGGCGTGCTGGAAGCCCCGAACAACAATAACGAGGGACCCGACAATGCGGACCGCCACCCAAGCGAGCAACGCCTGGCGCATTCTGTTTCTGCTGTTCCTGGCCAACCTGTTCAACTTCTTCGATCGCACCATCCCTGCCATCATCATCGAGCCGATCCGCCTGGAGTGGCACCTCAGCGACTTCCAGATCGGCCTGATCGGCACCGCCTTCACCTTGGTATACGCCATAGCCGGCCTGCCGCTGGCGCGCATGGCCGACACCGGTTCACGCAGCCGCTTGATGGGCTGGGGGTTGATGGCCTGGAGCGGGCTGACGGCGGTCAACGGCATGGTCGGCAGTTTTTGGAGTTTCCTGCTGGTACGCATGGGCGTGGGCATCGGCGAGGCCAGTTACGCGCCCGCCGCCAACTCGCTGATCGGCGATTTGTTTCCCGCCGAGCGGCGGGCGAGGGCGATGGGCATTTTCATGCTCGGCCTGCCGTTGGGCTTGTTGCTGGCCTTTTTCACCATCGGCGCCATGGTCCAGGCCTTCGGCAGCTGGCGAGCACCGTTCTTCATCGCCGCTGTGCCCGGCGTGCTGCTGGCGCTGTTCCTGTTCATGATCCGCGAGCCCGCACGTGGCGCGGCGGAGGTGGTAGCCGTTTCCCAGGCGCCAGTGGACCACCCCCTGCGCCGGGTACTCAGCGTGCCTACATTTGCCTGGCTGGTGCTGGCCGGCCTGACCTTCAATTTTGCTTCGTACGCCTGCAATTCGTTTATGGTCCCGATGCTGCAGCGCTACTTCGAATTGCCCCTGCAGCAGGCAGCGGTGGCCACCGGCATGATCGTCGGCCTGACTGGCCTGGTGGGGCTGACCCTTGGTGGGTGGGTGGCCGACAAGGTGCATCAGCGGTTCGCCAACGGTCGGCTGCTGTTCGCCGTATTGAGCATGCTGGTGGCAACGCTGGCCACCGCCTGGGCGCTGCACGCCGGGCGTATCGAACTGGGCCTGTTCGTGGCCGTTTTCGGTGTCGGTTGGCTGTTTTCGTACAACTTCTACACCTGTGTGTACACCGCGATCCAGGACGTGGTGCAACCCCGCCTGCGGGCCACGGCCATGGCCCTGTACTTCGCCGGCCTGTATCTGCTCGGCGGCGGCTTGGGCCCGGTGGTGGTGGGAGGGCTGTCAGACCACTTCGCCGTGGCCGCCATGGACGCGGCGGGGGAAGCAGTGATGAACGAGGCGTTCAAGGCCGAAGGGCTGCATGACGCGATGTACCTGATACCCGTGGCGCTGATGCTGACCATGGTGTTTCTCTTGGCGGCGTCGCGGTGCTTCAGCCGGGATGCACAGCGGATGCGCGAGGGAATGGCGGCCGACTGTGGAATAGAGGTGGGCAAAGCCGCCCAAGCCTGAAGCCAAGCCTGCAAAGCGCCGGGGGAGCAACTCCCCCGGCAGAGCACATCGCTGCAATACGCGTTGTCGCCAGCGCTCTAGCATGCTCGTCCGGTGAAGGCTTCAGGCACCACTTGTCCAGTACATGGCATTTGGCCGCATTGCAGGTTGATGTTTGTATTTGCGAAGCATTAACATTTACGCCCTCACTCCTATTTCCTACTCCCTGTCAGGATTCGAACGATGGCGTCTCGCTTTCCATCACGCCCAGCCTTGCTGGCGCTCTGCTGTTCCGTAACGTTGATGGCGCACGCTGGCGAACCGATCCAGCTCGAAGCCACCGACGTCAACGCCGATGCCGTGAAGCCCAGCCCCAATGCGCTGCCGGAGGCATTTGCCGGTGGCCAGGTCGCACGGGGTGGGCAGATGGGGGTGTTGGGCAACCAGGACAACATGGATGTCCCGTTCACCATGACCAGCTACACGTCAAAGGTAATTGAGGATCAGCAGGCCGAGGACATCGGCGATGTACTGGCCAATGACCCGTCAGTGCGAGAGTCGTATGGTTTCGGTAACCAGGCCAAGGTCTTCGTGATTCGTGGGCTGCCGCTGGCCGGGGACGACATTTCGTTCAATGGGCTGTACGGCATTCTGCCGCGCCAGATCATGTCCACCGACGGTGTGGAGCGTGTCGAGGTGTTCAAAGGCCCCAATGCCTTTCTCAACGGTGTGAGCCCGACCGGCACCGGCCTGGGCGGTAACGTCAACCTGCAACCCAAGCGCGCCGACGACGTCCCGACCCGCCGCTACACCCAGGACATCAGCTCTGATGGGCGCATCGGCGAGCACCTGGACATCGGCCAGCGCTTTGGCGAAGACAACCGCTTTGGCGCACGCCTCAACCTGAGCCAGCGCGAAGGCGAAACTGCCGTCGATGACCAGGACCAGCGCACCAAGCTGTTCACTGCCGGCCTCGACTACCGAGGCGACGGCTTCCGTGTTTCGACCGACGTCGGCTACCAGAAGCAGCGCATCAACCACCTGCGTAACTCGGTGCGCCCTGGCACAGCCAGCAAAGTGCCGACGGCGCCAGACGCCAGCCGCAACTACGGCCAGGATTGGACCTACAGCGAGTCGGAAGACACCTTCGGCATGGCCCGTGGCGAATGGGACTTGAACGACAGCTGGACCGCCTACCTGGCCGGCGGCGCCCGGCATACCCGCGAGCACGGTACCTACGGCACGCCGGTGCTGGTCGGCAATAGTGGCCTGGCCACGCTCTCCGGGTCGGATATCGTTCACGGTGAGGACAACACCAGTTTCAGCGCCGGTCTCAATGGCCGCTTGCAGACCGGCCCCTTCAGCCATCAGATCGCAGTGGGCGCCACAACCCTGTGGACGCAGCAGAAAAACGCCTACACCTTCTATCGCTCCACCGCCGGCAACACCAATATCTACAACCCGGTGGCGCTGACGAAACCGACGGATGTGAGTATCACGGGTGGCGAGATGGGTGACCCGGGTGTGACCGGCAAAACCCGTAACCGCAGCATTGCCGTTTCCGACACGGTCGGTATGTTCGACGACCGACTGCTGCTGACCTACGGCGTGCGCCGCCAGCAATTGCGAGTAGAAAACTACTTGTATGACGGCACTACATCCAACGGCGTCGCCAACCCCGCCAATGACGGCAGCCGCAATGGCGACCCGTACGAAAAAGGCGTCACTACACCGGTCTATGGCATCGTGTTCAAGGCGACCGACAGCATCTCGTTGTACGCGAACCGGATCGAGGGCCTGGCCCAGGGCCCGACCGCGCCGGCCAACACCGTCAACGCGGGTCAGATGTTCCCACCCGGTCGCACCAAGCAGCTCGAGGCGGGCATCAAGCTCGACAAGCAGACCTATGGCGCGAACCTGGCGGTGTTCCGCATCGAAAAGCCGTCGGATGGCTATACCTTGGGCAACACCTATATCCGCGATGGCGAGCAGGTCAACAAAGGCCTGGAGCTGAGTGTGTATGGCGAACCCATCGAAGGCCTGCGCCTGATGGCGGGCGGTACGCGCATGACGTCTGAGCAGAAGAAGACCCTGAACGGTACCAACGACGGCAACCACGCCATCGGCGTGCCGACCTTCCAGCTGAACGCCAGCGTGGACTGGGATGTGCCCGGCGTCCCTGGCCTGGCGCTCAACGCTCGGATGTTGCGCACCGGCGGCCAGTACGTCGACGCCGCCAACAACCTCAGCCTGCCGACCTGGAACCGCTTCGACGCCGGCGCCCGGTACAAGCTGAAGCTCGCCGAGAAAGACCTGACGCTGCGGGTGAACGTTGAAAACCTCACCGACAAGAACTACTGGGCCTCGGCCAATGGCGGTTACATGACCCAGGGCGATCCGCGCTTGGTGAAGTTCTCGGGCACGATTGATTTCTGACACCTGGCAGATCGACCCGTCGAGTTTCTGCTGCTGAGATTTCAAGTGGTCAGGTTGAGTCGAATGGCACGGGCTTGCCCGTGATCGCGGGCAAGCCCGCTCCTACAGGGCTTGCAAGGTAGGCTTTTGCAAACTATTGCTGGGTGCCGACCGCCTCTACCTTGAGGAACGCGGCTTCCAGCAGTTTGCGGGTGTACGGATGCTGGGGCTCATGGAAGATGGCCTGCGCGTCACCCTGTTCCACCACATGCCCGTGCTTGATCACCATAAGCTGATGACTCAACGCCTTGACCACCGCCAGGTCATGGCTGATGAACAGATACGTCAGGTTGTACTTTTGCTGAAGATTGCGCAGCAACTCCACGACCTGGCGCTGTACCGTCCGGTCCAGCGCCGAGGTCGGTTCATCCAGCAGAATCAATGCGGGCTTCAACACCAGTGCTCGGGCAATGGCGATACGCTGGCGCTGGCCACCGGAGAACTCATGGGGGTAACGGTGGCGGGTACGCGGGTCCAGTCCCACTTCCTCCAGCGCGGCGATAATCGCCGCTTCCTGTTCTTCGGCGGTGCCGATCTTGTGGATGCGCAGCCCCTCGCCAACGATATCTGCCACACACATCCGTGGGCTCAGGCTGCCAAACGGGTCCTGAAACACCACCTGCATCTCCCGGCGCAGGGGCCGTACTTCCTTCTGGTTCAACCCTTCGAGTGACTGCCCGTGGAAGCGGATGCCACCCTGGCTTGAGATCAAGCGCAAGATCGCCAACCCCAGCGTCGACTTGCCCGACCCGGACTCACCGACAATCCCCAGCGTCTGCCCTTGCGGCAAGCTGAAGTTGATCCCGTCCACCGCTTTTACGTGGTCGACCGTGCGCCGCAGCAACCCTTTCTTGATCGGGAACCACACCTTCAGGTCATTTACCTCCAGCAGCGGTGCCCCCACAGGGTTGTGCGCAGGGCCACCGCTGGGTTCGGCATTGATCAGCATCTGCGTGTAATGGTGCTGCGGCGCGCTGAACAAGGTTGCGCAATCGGCCTCCTCGACAATCTTGCCGCGCTGCATCACGCACACCCGGTGGGCAATGCGCCGCACCAGGTTGAGGTCATGGCTGATCAGCAGCAGCGCCATGCCCAGCCGCGCCTGCAGCTCCTTGAGCAGGTCCAGGATCTTCAACTGCACGGTCACGTCGAGGGCCGTGGTCGGTTCATCGGCAATCAGCAGCTCCGGCTCGTTGGCCAGCGCCATGGCAATCATCACCCGCTGGCGCTGCCCGCCGGACAGCTCGTGGGGCAAGGCCTTCAGGCGCTTGCGCGGCTCTGGAATGCCTACCAGTTCCAGCAGCTCCAGCGTGCGCGCCGTGGCCTCTTTGCCGGTAAGGCCTTTGTGTATCAGAAGAATTTCGTTGATCTGCTTTTCGATGCAGTGCAGCGGGTTCAGCGAGGTCATCGGCTCCTGGAAGATCATCGCAATGCGGTTGCCGCGAATGCGCTGCATGGCTTTTTCGCCTTGCTGCAGCAGGTCCTTGCCCTCATAGCCGATGGTGCCGCTTGGGTGGCGAGCCAACGGGTAGGGCAGCAGGCGCAGAATCGAGTGGGCAGTCACGGACTTGCCCGAGCCGCTTTCGCCCACCAGCGCCAACGTTTCACCCTTGCGGATATCGAAGCTGATGCCGTCGACCACGCGGTTGACCTGGTCGCCGGTAACGAATTCCACCGCCAGGTCGCGCACTTCGATCAGGTTCTGTTCACTCATTTCACTTCCTCGGGTCGAAGGCATCGCGGGCGGACTCGCCGATGAATACCAGCAGGCTCAACATGATCGCCAGCACGGCGAAGGCGCTGATGCCCAGCCACGGCGCCTGCAGGTTGGACTTGCCCTGGGCGACCAGCTCGCCCAGCGACGGCGCGCCGGGTGGCAGGCCGAAGCCGAGGAAGTCCAGGGCAGTGAGGGTGCCGATGGCGCCGGTGAGGATGAACGGCATGAAGGTCATGGTCGAGATCATCGCGTTGGGCAGGATGTGCCGGTACATGATCGCGCCATTGCGCATGCCCAGGGCGCGGGCGGCGCGCACGTATTCGAGGTTGCGCCCGCGCAGGAACTCGGCGCGCACCACATCCACCAGGCTCATCCACGAGAACAGCAGCATGATGCCCAGCAGCCACCAGAAGTTGGGCTGTACGAAGCTGGCCAGGATGATCAGCAGGTACAGCACCGGCAAACCGGACCATATCTCCAGAAAGCGCTGGCCGACCAGGTCGACCCAGCCACCGTAGAAGCCTTGCAGTGCGCCGGCAATCACGCCGACAACGGAGCTGAGCAGGGTCAGGGTGAGGGCGAACAGCACCGAGATGCGGAAGCCGTAGATCACCCGCGCCAGCACGTCGCGGCCCTGGTCGTCGGTGCCCAGCAGGTTGTCCGCCGAGGGCGGAGCGGGGGCGGGCACGCGCAGGTCGTAGTTGATGCTCTGGTAGCTGAACGGGATCGGCGCCCACAGCACGAAGCTGTCCTTTTGGGCCAGCAGTTCGCGGATGTAGGGGCTCTTGTAGTTGGCCTCCAACGGGAATTCGCCACCGAAGGTGGTTTCCGGGTAGCGCTTGAAGGCTGGGAAGTACCACTCGCCGTCGTAGCGCACGGCAATCGGTTTGTCGTTGGCGATCAGCTCGGCGCCCAGGCTCAGGCCGAACAGGATCAGGAACAGCCACAGCGACCACCAGCCCCGGCGGTTGGCCTTGAAGCGCTCGAAGCGCCGACGATTGAGAGGGGACAAGGCCATGTCAGTGCTCCCGGCTGGCAAAGTCGATGCGCGGATCGACCAGGGTGTAGGTGAGGTCGCCGATCAGTTTCACCACGAGCCCCAGCAGGGTGAAGATGAACAGGGTGCCGAACACCACCGGGTAGTCGCGGTTGATCGCGGCTTCAAAACTCATCAGGCCCAGGCCGTCGAGGGAGAAGATCACTTCGATCAGCAAGGAGCCTGTGAAGAAGATGCCGATGAACGCCGAGGGGAAGCCGGCGATCACCAGCAGCATGGCGTTGCGGAACACGTGGCCGTAGAGCACGCGCGGGCGGCTCAGGCCCTTGGCCTTGGCGGTGACCACGTACTGCTTGTTGATCTCGTCGAGGAAGCTGTTCTTGGTCAGCAGGGTCATGGTGGCGAAGTTGCCGATCACCAGTGCGGTGATGGGCAGTACCAGGTGCCAGAAGTAGTCGAGCACCTTGCCGGTGGTAGACAGCTCGTCGAAGTTGTTCGAGGTCAACCCGCGCAGCGGGAACCAGTCGAAGTAACTGCCACCGGCGAACAGCACGATCAGCAGGATGGCGAACAGGAACGCGGGGATGGCGTAGCCGACGATGATTGCCGAGCTGGTCCAGACGTCGAAATGGCTGCCGTGACGCACCGCCTTGGCGATCCCCAGCGGGATCGACACCAGGTACATGATCAATGTGCTCCACAGCCCCAGCGAGATCGACACGGGCATCTTCTCCATGATCAGGTCGATGACCTTGGCATCGCGAAAGAAGCTGTCGCCGAAGTCCAGCTGGGCGTAGTTCTTGACCATGATCCACAAGCGCTCGGGCGGCGACTTGTCGAAGCCGTACATGCGCTCGATTTCGGCGATCAAGGCCGGGTCAAGCCCCTGGGCGCCGCGGTAGTTGGAACCGGCCACGGCCACCTCGGCGCTGCCACCGGCAATGCGGCTGGTGGCGCCTTCGAAGCCTTCGAGTTTGGCGATCATCTGTTCCACCGGGCCGCCGGGGGCGGCCTGAACGATGATGAAGTTGATGACCAGGATGCCGAACAGGGTCGGGATGATCAGCAGCAGGCGGCGCAGGATGTAGGCCAGCATGTCAGTTGGCCTCTTCCACGGGCGCTTCGGTCACGGCAGGCGTGACGCCTGGCTTGATCCACCAGGTGTCGATGCCGACGTCGTACTTGGGCGAAACCTTGGGGTGGCCGATATGGTTCCAGTAGGCCACGCGCCAGGTCTTGATGTGCCAGTTGGGGATCACGTAGTAGCCCCACAGCAGCACGCGGTCGAGGGCGCGGCAGTGGTTGATCAGGCTCTGGCGCGAGTCGGCGTTGATCAGTTGCTCGACCAGTTGGTCGATGGCCGGGTCGCGCAGGCCCATGAAGTTGCGGCTGCCGGGGTTGTCCGCCGCCACGCTGGACCAGAACTCGCGCTGTTCGTTACCGGGCGAGTTGGACTGCGGATAACCACCGACGATCATGTCGAAGTCGCGTGAACGCAGGCGTGTGATGTATTGCGAAACGTCGACACGGCGGATGTTCAGGTCGATGCCCAGGTCAGCCAGGTTGCGCTTGAACGGCAACAGGATGCGCTCGAACTCCGTCTGGGCCAGCAGAAACTCGATGGCGACCGGCTTGCCGTCCTTGTCGACCATCTTGTCGTTGACGATCTTCCAACCAGCGTCCTGCAGCAATTTGTAAGCCTGGCGCTGCTGCTCGCGGATCATGCCGCTGCCGTCGGTGACCGGGTTGTGGAAGGCCTCGCTGAACACCTGCTCGGGCACCTTGCCGCGCAGCGGTTCGAGGATTTTCAGTTCGTCTGGGGAGGGCAGGGCCCTGGCGGCCATGTCGGAGTTTTCAAAGTAACTGCCGGTGCGGGTGTAGGCGCCGTTGAACAGTTGCTTGTTGGTCCACTCGAAGTCCAGCAGCAGGCTCAGCGCCTGGCGCACGCGGATGTCCTGGAACACCGGCTTGCGCAGGTTGAAAATGAAACCCTGCATGCCGGTGGGGTTGCCGTTGGGCAGTTCTTCCTTGATCAGGCGGCCGTCACGTACCGCCGGCACGTTGTACGCAGTGGCCCAGTTTTTTGCACTGACCTCCAGGCCGTAGTCGTACTGGCCGGCCTTGAGCGCCTCGAGGGCGACTGTGTTGTCGCGGTAGGAGTCGAAGGTCATGGCATCGAAATTGAACTGGCCACGGTTGATCGGCAGGTCCTTTGCCCAGTAGTCCTTGACCCGTTCGTAACGGGTCGAACGGCCGGCCTTGACCTCGGTGATCTTGTACGGGCCGCTGCCCAGCGGGATCTCCAGGTTGCCGCGGTTGAAATCGCGGCCTTCATACCAGTGCTTGGGCAGCACAGGCAGTTGACCGAGGATCAGCGGCAGTTCGCGGTTGTTGCTGTGCTTGAACTTGAACAGCACGCGCAGCGGGTCTTCGGCAACCACTTCGGCGACGTCGCCGTAGTACTGCCGGTACAGCGGTGCGCCGTCCTTGATCAGGGCGTTGAAGGTGAATACCACGTCATCGGCGCGCATGGGGTGGCCGTCGTGGAAACGTGCCTCGGGGCGCAGGTAGAAGCGCACCCAGCTGTTGTCCGGGGCTTTTTCGATCTTGCCGGCCACCAAGCCGTACTCGGTGAACGGCTCGTCCAGGCTCTGGCGCATCAGGGTGTCGTAGATGGCGCTGACGTTTTCGGCGGCGACGCCCTTGTTGATGAACGGGTTGAGGCTGTCGAACCCGCCGAAGCTGGACTGACGGAAGGTGCCGCCCTTGGGCGCATCGGGGTTCACATAGTCGAAATGCGCGAAGCTGGCTGGGTACTTCGGCGGTTCATCGTAGAGGGTCAGTGCGTGTTGCGGTGCGGCCAGGGCCGGCAGGCTCAGGCAGGCGAGCAACAGGCTGCCTGCCAGCTGGCGCAGGCGGTTGCTGGGCATCATTGGGCTTTCTCCGAAGTCTTTAGCCACCAGGTGTTCAGCCCGAGGGTGTAGGGCGGCGTGGTGACGAAGCCGAACCGGTTGCGGTAGGCCAGGCGGTGATTGTCGAGATACCAGTTGGGGATCATGTAGTACTGCCATGAAAGCACGCGGTCCAAGGCGCGGGCGGCGGCGACCTGGTCGTCGCGGGTGCGCGCGGCGAGCAAGGTGTCGAGCAGGTGGTCGACCACCGGGTCCTTGACCCCAGCATAGTTCTTGCTGCCTTTCGTCGCGGCCTGGCTTGAGTGGAAGTACAGCCACTGTTCGAGGCCGGGGCTCAGGGTCTGGCTCAGGGTCATCAGGATCATGTCGAAGTCGAACTGGTCCAGGCGTTGTTTGTACTGGGCACGGTCGACGGTGCGCAAATGGGCGTCGATGCCGATGCTGGCCAGGTTTTCGACATAAGGCTGCAGAATGCGTTCGAGGTTAGGGTTCACCAGCAGCAGCTCCATGCGCAGCTGCTTGCCGTTCTTGTCTACCAGGCGTTGGCCGTCGAGATTCCAGCCGGCCTGATTGAGCAAGCCCAAAGCCTGGCGCAGGGTTCGGCGGCTGATGCCGCGCCCATCGGTGTGGCTCACCTGGTAGGGCTGGGTGAACAGCTTTGCTGGCAACTGGTCGCGCAGCGGCGCCAGCAGCAGCCACTCCTTGCCCGTCGGCAAGCCTGCGGCCGCAAACTCGCTGTTGGGGTAATAGCTGGTCGAGCGGCGGTAGGCACTGCTGAACAGGGCGCGGTTGGTCCACTCGAAATCGAGCATCAGGCCCAGCGCCTGACGCACCCGACTGTCGCTGAAGGTGGCCCGGCGGCTGTTCATGAACAGGCCCTGGGTCTGGGTCGGGATGCGGTGAGGGATCTGGGCCTTGATCACTTCGCCACGGCGCACGGCCGGGAAGTTGTACCCGTTGGCCCAGTTCTTCGCCTGGTGCTCGATATAAATGTCGAACTCGCCGGCCTTGAAGGCTTCGAACGCCACAGTAGCGTCACGGTAGAACTCGTACTCGACGCGGTTGAAGTTGTATTTACCGCGGTTCACTGCCAGGTCTTTGCCCCAGTAGCGCTTCACCCGCTCGAACACCAGGCGCCGGCCTGGTTGCACCTGGGTGATGCGGTAGGGGCCGCTGCCCAGTGGTGGCTCGAAGGTGGTGGCCTGGAAGTCGCGGCCTTGCCAATAGTGCTTGGGCAGCACGGGCATTTCACCCAGGCGCAGGATCAGCAGCGGGTTACCAGCGCGCTTGAAGACGAAGCGGATGCGCAGTGGGCTGAGGATGTCGACGCGCTGTACTTCCTGCAGGTTGGTGCGGTAGATCGGGTGGCCTTCCTTGAGCAAGGTGCGGTAGGAAAAGGCCACGTCCGCCGAAGTGATCGGCTGGCCGTCATGCCAGCGGGCTTCCGGGCGCAGATTGAACACCACCCAGCTGCGGTCCTCGCTGTACTCCACCGAGCGCGCGATCAGGCCGTAGCTGGAAGTAGGTTCGTCACCTGAAGGGTCGTACTGGCCGGTGCCCACCATCAGCGTCTCGTTCAGCTCGCTGATGCCGTACTGCAAGAAATTCGGCGTGGTGACCGGGCTGGAGCCCTTGAAGGTGTAGGGGTTGAGCGTGTCGAACGTGCCGAATGCCATGGCCCGCAAGGTACCGCCTTTGGGCGCTTGCGGGTTGACCCAATCGAAGTGGGTGAATGTGGCTGGGTACTTGAGCGTGCCGAACTGCGCGTATCCGTGGCTTTCGCTCACCATCGCGGCTGCGGGAAAGCTCAAGGCCAGGCTGAGTGACAGCAGGAGGGGACGTATCAAGTCGGCATCCGATCCAGAGGCGTTGGGCTTTGGTCGGCGTACAGTAACAGCTTGGCGGGGTTGGAAAAAGGGTGTGCCAGGTGGGACATCAGGGGCTGCCTTGCAGCCCATTCGCGGGCTTGCCCCGCGAATGGGGCGCGGAGCGGCCCCAGGTTTGCATCAATGCGACAGGTAGACGGTCAGGGTCTGGCCTGGCTTCAGCGCATGCCCGCTGCGCGGATTCCAGCGCTTGAGGTGTTGCATTTCGACATTGAAACGTTTTGCCACCAAATACAGTGAGTCACCCTTGCGCACCTTGTACTGGGTCGAGCGCTTCGAGGACGCTGCGACGCGGTTACCCGCTGCACTCGGAGCATTGCCGCCGCGCAATGCCAGCACCTGGCCGGCCTTCACGCGGTTACCCGGCAGCTTGTTCCAGCGCTGGATGTCCTTGACCGACACGCGGTTGGCTTTGGCGATGGTGCTCAGGTTGTCGCCACGCTTCACCCGGTAGCTGCGCGCGGTTGCCGGCGCCTTGCCTTCGGCCACGGCGCGGGCGAACACGGCCTTGTTCGGCTGCAGGCTGACCAGTTGTTCTGGCTTGAGGTTGGACAGGCTGGCGGACAGCAGTTGCGCCTTGGCGGTCGGCACCAGCAGTTGCTTGGGGCCGTCCACGGTCATGCGCTTCTTGAACGCCGGGTTGAGCTGGATCAGCTCGTCTTCGTCGATGTTGGCGAAGGCGGCGACCCGCGACAGGTCGAGGCGGTCGTTGATGGCGACGGCTTCAAAGTAGGGTTCGTTGGCGATCGGGTTGAGGTTTACGCCATAGGCCTCGGGGGTCGACACCACCTGCGACAGGGCCAGCAGCTTGGGCACGTAGTCGCGGGTTTCCTGCGGCAGGGGCAGGTTCCAGTAGTCGGTCGGCAGGCCGAGCTTCTCGTTGCGCTCGATGGCCCGGCTGACGGTGCCTTCCCCGGCGTTGTAAGCGGCCAGGGCCAGCAGCCAGTCGCCGTTGAACATGTCGTGCAGGCGCGTCAGGTAGTCCAGCGCGGCATTGGTCGACGCGGTGACGTCGCGGCGGCCGTCGTAGAAATTGGTCTGGCGCAGGTTGAAGTGGCGGCCGGTCGCGGGCATGAACTGCCACATGCCTGCGGCGCTTGCGCGGGAGTAGGCCATCGGGTTGTAGGCGCTTTCGATGGCGGGCAACAGGGCCAGCTCCAGCGGCATGTTGCGCTCTTCGAGACGCTCGACGATGTAATGCAGGTAGAGGCTGCCGCGTTCGCCTGCGCTCTCGATGAAGGTCGGGTTGCTGGCGAACCACAGGCGCTGCTGCTCGATGCGCGGGTTGACGTCGATGCTGTCCTGCAGCGCGAAGCCCTGGCGCATGCGTTCCCACACATCCTGTGGCGCCTGCTCGACGGGTTTCACCGCGAGCGGGGCTGGCTTGTGCTTGATCCGCGCCTGGTAGCTGTGGGCGCGAACACTGTCGGATTCGTCGAGCTGACGGGTGCTCTGGCAGCCCACCAGGGTGGCGGCCAGCGCCAGCGCACTGATTTGGGCCAGGCGCGTCAAGGCGACTGAATGAGAGGTTCTGCGGCTACGGGAAGACATCGGCTGGGACAGGTATCCGGGCAAAAAATTTCGGCGATTCTAGGAACCGCATCCAGCCGGGTCAACCTTCCGTGGCACTTTGCGATATATCTTCAGGTTATCAGAAGCTGTCCTTCCAAGACCTCAAGGCAGCAAAAACAGTGACCTGCGTGTCGTTTGAACGTCCCTTCCATTCGTCTGCTTTTTGTTTAACTAATGTTTCAGAGGTACGCAAAAAGGGGTTGGTCAGCCGTTCCAGGCCTATGGTTGATGGCAACGTGATGCGATTGTCGGCGCGCAACCGGGTAACGTCCTCGAAACGTTGCAGAACGTGTGGGCTTTGCGGTTCGACAGCTTTGGCGAAGCGCAGGTTGCTCAAGGTGTATTCGTGGGCGCAGTACACTTCGGTCTGTTCAGGCAGCGCCGCCAGGCGGGCGAGGGCAGGCTGCATTTGCTCCGGCGTACCTTCGAACATCCGCCCACAACCGGCGGCGAACAGCGTGTCGCCACTGAACAGCACGGGTGTGGCAGGCTGCGGGCTGAAGAAGGCGATATGGCCCAAGGTGTGGCCAGGCACGGCCAGTACCTGGAAGGTCACGCCCAGCACCGTGACCTGGTCACCCTCGTCCAGGGCCAGGTCGCGACAGGGGATCTGCTCGTTGGCCGGGCCGCAGACGCGGGCACCGGTCAGCTGCTTGAGCCGTGCCACACCGCCGACATGGTCCTGGTGATGGTGGGTCACCAGGATGTCTGCCAGCACCCAGCCGGGGTTGGCGGCCAGCCAGGCTTCCACCGGGCCGGCATCACCGGGGTCGACCACCGCGCAGCGTCGTTTGGCAGTATCCTGTAACAACCAGATGTAGTTGTCGGAGAAAGCGGGGAGAGCATCGATCTGTATCATGGTGCGGATCCGTATCGCCAAGCGTGGCACATGAGGGCATCTTAGCCGCGATGGCGCGGTGCGAGAACCTTCGAGGGAGAGCGCAATGACCGACCAAGCCTTTGCCCAGGCCGACCCGGACTGGGTCGAACTGATCAGCCTGGCCCGTGAGTGGTTCAACGGCCCACTCGGCCAACTGATGCTGAAGGAAGAGGAAAAACTGCTGGAGGAAGAGCTCGGGCGCTTCTTCGGCGGTTACCTGGTGCATTACGGCCCCTGCGCCGAAGCGCCGCCCAGCGCACCCCAGGTGCAGCGCAACGTGCGTTTGGGGGCGCCGTTGCCGGGGGTGGAGATCGTCTGCGAGGAACAGGCCTGGCCGTTGAGCGAGCACGCCGCCGACGTGGTCGTGCTGCAGCACGGCCTGGACTTCAGCCTGTCGCCCCATGGCCTGCTGCGCGAGGCAGCCAGCGCAGTGCGCCCGGGTGGCCACCTGCTGATCGTTGGCATCAACCCCTGGAGCAGCTGGGGCGTGCGCCACTTCTTTAGCCATGGCGCGTTGCGCAAGGCCCGCTGCATCTCGCCGTCCCGGGTCGGCGACTGGCTCAACCTGCTGGGCTTCGCGCTGGAGAAACGCCGCTTCGGGTGCTATCGTCCGCCGCTTGCCTCGCCGGCCTGGCAACAACGCCTGGCGGGCTGGGAACGGGTTGCAGGCGGTTGGCAAAGCTCGGGCGGCGGGGTTTACCTGCTGGTGGCGCGCAAGATGGTGGTCGGCCTGAGGCCGCTGCGCCTGGAGCGCCGCGAGCCGATGGGCAAGTTGCTGCCATTGCCTCTGGCCAAGGTCAACCGCACTGCGGCTAGCCCTGACACCGAAAAGCACTGAACATGAGTGGTACATGAGCGATAGCGTCGAGCTGTATACCGATGGTGCCTGCAAGGGCAATCCCGGCCCAGGCGGCTGGGGTGTCCTGTTGATCTACAAGGGCGTCGAAAAGGAACTGTGGGGCGGCGAGCGCGAAACCACCAACAACCGCATGGAGCTGATGGCTGCGATCCAGGGTTTGATGGCGCTGAAGCGCGAATGCGAGGTGGTGCTGACCACCGACTCGCAGTACGTGATGAAGGGCATCAACGAGTGGATGGTCAACTGGAAGAAACGCGGGTGGAAGACCGCCGCGAAAGAGCCGGTTAAAAATGCCGACCTGTGGCAGCAGCTCGATGAGCAGGTCAACCGGCACAAGGTCACCTGGAAGTGGGTGCGCGGGCACATCGGCCACCCTGGCAACGAGCGCGCCGACCAGCTGGCCAACCGTGGTGTCGACGAGGTGCGCGCCAAGCGTTGAGCTGGGGTACAATCCCCGGCTTTGTAACTGATGCAAGTCGGAGCGCCCCGCGTGGAGCAGCAGCAACAAGATAAACGCCTGGTCATTCTCGATACCGAAACCACCGGCATGCCGGTCAGCGAAGGCCACCGGATCATCGAGATCGGGTGCGTGGAAGTCATGGGCCGGCGCCTGACCGGTCGGCATTTCCACGTGTACCTGCAGCCGGACCGCGAGAGTGACGAGGGCGCGATCAACGTCCACGGCATCACGGACGCCTTCCTGATCGGCAAACCCCGTTTCGCCGATGTGGCCGACGAGTTCTTCGAATTCATCCAGGGCGCCACGCTGGTCATCCACAACGCGGCGTTCGACGTCGGCTTCATCAACAACGAATTCGCCTTGCTGGGGCAGCGCGACCGCGCCGACATTTCGCAGCACTGCACCATTCTCGACACCTTGCTGCTGGCGCGTGCCCGCCACCCCGGCCAGCGCAACAGCCTCGACGCGCTGTGCAAACGTTACGACATCGACAACTCCGGCCGTGAGCTGCACGGCGCATTGCTCGACTCGGAATTGTTGGCCGACGTCTACCTGGCGATGACCGGTGGCCAGACCAGCCTTTCGCTGGCGGGCAACGGGCAGGACGGTGACAACGATGGCCAGGGCAGCGGTGGCAGCGAGATTCGCCGCATTACCGGGCGTGCGCCGGGGCGGGTGATCATGGCCAATGCCGAGGAGCTGGAGGCGCATGCCGAGCGCCTGGCGGCCATTGCCAAGTCGGCGGGCGGGCCTTCGATGTGGCAGGCCTTGACCGAAACACCTGCCGGCTAGCTGATCGTCCGTGCCGGCGACAGGGCCGGCACTTAAACCATCAGGCTCAACTACCCTGAGATGGACGATCCGTCCTTCGGAGGTAGCCGCCTGATGTACAAGGACCTCAAGTTCCCGATCCTCATCGTCCACCGCGCCATCAAGGCCGACAGCGTTGCCGGCGAACGCGTGCGGGGGATCGCCGAAGAGCTGCGCCAGGACGGTTTCGCCATCCTCGCCGCCGCGGATAACGCCGAAGCGCGCCTGGTCGCCGCGACCCATCACGGCCTGGCCTGCATGCTGATCGCCGCTGAAGGCATTGGCGAAAACACCCACCTGCTGCAGAACATCGCCGAGCTGATTCGCCTGGCCCGCCAGCGTGCGCCGAACCTGCCGATCTTCGCCCTGGGCGAACAGGTCACCCTGGAAAACGCCCCCGCCGAGGCCATGAGCGAGCTCAACCAGCTACGCGGCATCCTCTACCTGTTCGAAGACACCGTGCCCTTCCTGGCCCGCCAGGTGGCCCGTGCCGCGCACAATTACCTTGACGGCCTGCTGCCGCCGTTCTTCAAGGCCCTGGTGCAGCACACCGCACAATCCAACTATTCCTGGCATACCCCCGGCCATGGCGGTGGTGTGGCCTACCGCAAAAGCCCGGTGGGCCAGGCCTTCCATCAATTCTTTGGCGAGAATACGCTGCGCTCGGACCTGTCCGTCTCGGTGCCAGAGCTAGGTTCATTGCTCGACCATACCGGGCCCTTGGCCGAGGCCGAAGCCCGCGCCGCGCGCAACTTCGGTGCCGACCATACGTTCTTCGTCATCAACGGCACCTCCACCGCCAACAAGATTGTCTGGCACGCCATGGTCGGCCGCGACGACCTGGTGCTGGTGGATCGCAACTGCCACAAGTCGGTAGTGCACGCGATCATCATGACGGGCGCCATCCCCATCTACCTGTGCCCGGAGCGCAATGAGCTAGGCATCATCGGGCCGATTCCTCTCAGTGAGTTCAGCCCCGAGTCGATCCAGTCCAAGATACTGGCCAACCCTTTGGCCAAGGGCCGTGAACCGCGCATCAAGCTGGCGGTCGTGACCAACTCCACCTATGACGGCCTGTGCTACCACGCCGGGCTGATCAAGCAGGCCCTGGGCAGCAGCGCCGAGGTGCTGCATTTTGACGAGGCCTGGTTCGCCTATGCGGCGTTTCATGAGTTCTTCACCGGCCGCTATGCCTGGCACCGAGTGCACGGAGGGGAGCCCGCTGGTGTTCAGCACTCATTCGACGCACAAGCTGCTGGCAGCCTTCAGCCAGGCGTCGATGATCCACGTGCAGGACGGTGCGCAGCGGCAACTGGACCGCGACCGCTTCAACGAAGCATTCATGATGCACATCTCCACTTCCCCGCAGTACAGCATCCTGGCGTCACTGGATGTAGCGTCGACCATGATGGAAGGCCCCGCCGGGCGGTCGCTGCTGCAGGAAATGTTCGACGAGGCGTTGAGCTTTCGTCGTGCCCTGGCCAACCTGCGCGAGCACATCGCTGCGCACGATTGGTGGTTCAGCATCTGGCAACCGCCGGCAGCAGAGGGCATTGCCCTATTGGCCGCGCACGACTGGCTGCTGCAGCCGGGGGCGCAATGGCATGGCTTTGGCGAGGTGGCTGACGATTATGTGCTGCTCGACCCGCTCAAGGTCACCCTGGTGATGCCAGGGCTGAGTGCCGACGGCGTTGCAGGCGAGCATGGCATTCCAGCGGCGGTGGTCAGCAAGTTTCTCTGGGAGCGCGGGTTGGTGGTGGAGAAGACCGGGCTGTACAGCTTCCTGGTGCTGTTCTCCATGGGTATCACCAAAGGCAAGTGGAGCACGCTGCTGACCGAACTGCTGGAATTCAAGCGCCATTATGATGCCAACACTGCCTTGAATCTGTGCCTGCCCAGCATCGTTGCGGTCGATGGGGCGCGCTATCAAGGTATCGGCTTGCGTGACCTGTGCGACCAGCTGCATGACTGCTACCGCGTGAATGCCACGGCCAAGCAGCTCAAGCGGCTATTCAGCCGTTTGCCGGATGCAGCACTTAGCCCGGCTCGGGCTTACGACCAGATGGTGCGGGGAGAGGTGGAGGCGGTGCCGATAGACGCGTTGCTCGGCCGCATCGCGGCGGTGATGCTGGTGCCGTACCCACCCGGCATTCCGTTGATCATGCCAGGCGAGCGATTCACCGAAGCGACCCGCTCGATCCTGGAATACCTGGCGTTTGCCCGTGCCTTCAACAGCGGCTTCCCGGGCTTCGTCGCCGATGTGCATGGCCTGCAGAACGAGACCGGCACCTACACCGTGGACTGCGTCAAGGAATGCGAATGATTTCGACGCCGGTCTGCGCCAGTTCGAAGCGGTCTTCACCCAGGTGGTTGACCCGGTCGCCGATGGCCAGGCGATAGGTGGTGATCGGCGAGCCCAGGGCGCTGCCATCGGTCTGCAGGGTGGACTCCTGGAACTCGTGAACGGGGTAGATACGGCCTTCGGCGTCACGGGCGTGGAATTGGCCGACCATTACTGCTGCCATTTAGGTGAAAACCTCTGAAATACGTAGGAAATGTCTGCCTGAATAGACCGTGGAAGGTACCCGGAAGTTTTCCGCCCCGTTAAAAAAAACCAAAGCGCCGAAGAACGGTCATCTATAACTACCAAGTCTCTTACCCAGCAAAGGTTGGAAATCGCCATGAGCCAGGTGTATTCGGTAGCGGTCGTCGTCGGCAGCTTGCGCAAGGACTCCTACAACCGCAAGGTGGCCCGCGCCCTTGCAGAGCTGGCGCCGTCCAGTCTCAACCTGAAAATCATAGAGATCGGCGACTTGCCGTTGTACAACGAAGATGTCGAGGCGGCTGGCGTGCCAGAGCCCTGGAAACGTTTTCGCGACGAGATCCGCCACAGTGATGCGGTGCTGTTCGTTACCCCGGAATACAACCGTTCAGTACCCGGCGCGCTGAAGAATGCCATCGACGTGGGCTCACGGCCGTATGGGCAAAGCGCCTGGAGTGGCAAGCCGGCTGCGGTGGTCAGCGTGTCGCCGGGGGCCATTGGCGGGTTTGGTGCCAACCATGCCGTGCGTCAGTCGCTGGTGTTCCTCGACATGCCGTGCATGCAGATGCCAGAGGCCTATATCGGCGGGGCGGCGACCCTGTTCGAGGACAGCGGCAAGCTCGGTGACAAGACCCGGCCGTTCTTGCAGGGCTTTATCGACAAGTTCGCTTCGTGGGTGAAGTTGAACCGGGCGGTCTGAATTCAAGCCCTCACCGGATGCCAGGCACGGCCTCGCCAGCCGTGCACGCGGCATCCATTCCAACTGCGGTGATGCCGAGGCCCTCCTACAGTATTGGCGCTCCTGAACCTGATTGCTGGAGCGACAATGACGCACAATTCCTCGGCGACGCGCACGGTCGATGAAAAGACCCTTGCTGCCACTGACGACTTTATCGCCGCAAGGCTGCCAGCGTGGTTGAAGCGCGCCTCGCGTGCCCAGATGACGAGGTTGCGTGCCGCCTTCAATGCCCATCAGGCCAGCCAGGCGCGCCTGCGTGGGCTCACCCTCAAGCTTGAACCGCTGGATGTATTCGCCGAAAAGCATCTCAAGTCGCTGTTGGCCAAGCCGCTGCCTGCGGGGGTGGAGTTTTCGCAGCTCGAGTGGCTGGAAGTGACGCCCTGGATCGGTACGCTCGGCAGCTCTGACATGCAGGCGTTTGGTTACCAGGCATCACGCACCGTCGGCATCTTGAGGCTGATGAGCAACTTCGAATCTGACAGCCCCTTATACGCAGGCTCTGGCCTGGTCGCGCCGGGGCATGATGGGGTGTTGTCAATCTCGGAAACGTTGCTTGCGGCCGAGTGCAGAGGGCTGGATGTGGGGCAAAAGTACCAGGATGAACTGGAACGGATCTTCAATGCTACGGCCTTGAGTATTCTGGCCGACGACAAGCGATCCGGGCTTGCGTTGGCAGGCAAGATTGCAGCGATGAAAGGCGACATTACGGCCGAGGTGGAAATAGCGCTGCTCGAGATGACCCGTGCAGAGTCGCACCTTCATAAGTCGGGGCTGCGCGGTTATGGTGGCACTTTGCAGGTGCTTGGCCAGGCAGCAGCCGACGGCATGCTCGTCCGGTTGCGCAATGTGCAGGGTACGCAGAAGGGTATCCTGCTCTACTTGCCAAGCGATCCGCAGCAGGCCTTGCGCTATTTTGCTGATGAAGCGTCGATGAACAGCGCCATGGCCACCTTGCTGCAAGGTGAAACCTATCGCTCGTTCTTCTCTCAGTTGATCAGCCTGAGCGCTCGGGCCAATTTTGTCGACCTGCTCGGCAAGCGTCTCCAAGACCCATCCCCTGATCTTGAGATGGAAGGTGTTGTGATTCAGGGCAGCATTTTTACAGCGCTGGCCAGCGCCCAGGTCGAGCGCACCATGGCAGATGCGCGGATGCTGTTGGTGCCAACCGCCGAGGCCGATGCCAAGGCAGCCCGCGCCAGGCACGAGGCCTGGAAGTCGGCAGGCCTCAACCTGATCAATCTGGCAGGGCTGTTCATCCCGGTGGTCGGGGCCGTGTTGCTGGGGCAACTGGTACTGCAGACCTTGGGTGAGGTCTTCGAAGGCGCGCAGGACTGGTACGAGGGCCACCGGCATGAAGCATTGGAGCATATGCTCGGTGTCGCCGAAGCGCTGGTAGCGACAACGGCGACCGTGGTTGGCGTGATTGTGTTGCGCAGCGCCTGGGTAGCTGCCCTGGAGCCCGTCAATGTGCGAACCGGCACTCAGCGTTTGTGGGACGACAGCCTCGTACCTTACGAGTCGGTACCTGAAAATATCAGCCTGCGTTCCGACGGCTTGTATGGCGATGGCAGTCAGCGCTGGCTGCGCTCCGGTTCGCGTTACTATGAAGTGCATCGGCCCGAACCTGAGGGCCCCTATCGGCTCCGCCATTCACGACGTTCAGGCGCTTACGAGCCCGTCGTGCTGCATAACGACGAGCGCTGCTGGCGGCCGATTTGCGAACGGCCCTGGGTGTGGGCTGACAACGCGCAGATGCTTGACAGGTTGTGGCCACAGCACCCGATGATAGACGCGCAGCGGGCCGAGCAGGTACTGCGCGTAGCAGGGGTCGATCAAGACGAGCTGCGCGGCATCCTGATGGAAAACCGAGCGTTGCCTGTCAACCTGCGGGAAACCCTGCGCAGCTTTGAAGCGGACGGGCTGATCGAGCGCTTCTTCGATCATTTGCAGCGCAAACGTCTGGATGCACAGGACGAGGAACTGCTGACGTGGTGCGAGTCATCTCCCGATGTCGGCAAAGGCATTGCGCAGGTGCTGGGGGCGAAGCTGCAACTGCGTGGCAAGCTTTACGCGCACCTGACGCGTCTGGACCGTGTTGGCGATGACCCGTTGCTGCAGCAGTTGAAGAGGGATTTTCCTGGGTTGGGGGATGCGTATGCTCAGATGCTGGCAGGCGAGGCCAGTACAGTAGAACACAATGAAGGGTTCAGAACCGGCAAGCTGCCCCTGGCTTTGGCGCTCAAGGCGGCGTCGTTATTGCGTGTTGCGAGAATCAACAAGGCCTTGGCGGGCCTCTACCTGGCCAATGGATATGCCACCGAGACAGGCGAATTGGTATTCGCATTGCTCAATCAGCTGGGGCCTCGGACCATCAACATCAATCTGTGTGAAGGTGAAGTTGACGGGCGTGTTATTGCAAGCCTGGTGGCGCAGGAACAAGGGACGCCGTTGCGGATACTCGTCCACCAGGACGGAAGGTTCAATGTTTTCGCGGCCAATGGCGGCGAGGTCACGGTTTCAGCAGGCGACCCAGGAGATCTCTTCCAGGTAGTCGTCGCACTGCTAACTCCCGCTCAGCGTGTCGAGTTGGGAATAGCGGGGAGTGACGATGCAAGTCAGCTGCTCCTGGCTCGGGCGCTGGCGCAACTGCCTCGAACTCATGAAGAAGTTGCGCGTTTCCTGGAATGGCCGGAACGTGCACGCTGGATCAACCCCGGGCAACGCCTGGACGATGGCCGGGTCGGTTACTTGCTCAGTGGTCGTGGTCAAGGCCAGCGCAGAACCCCAAGGGACGTGTTGCGCGACGGTCTGCGCCGGTACTTTCCTGGCTTGAGCGAAGCGCAGATTGACGAGGAGCTGCAACGCAGGCTTGAAGGACAGGCATCGGCGTACGAGCTTCTGCTCGAGGTGCAGAACGAGCATGAGCAACTGGAAAGGGCGCTGCAGCGCTGGCAGGGGAGTGAGCTCAACGATACCCGGCGGCGCACGCGGGGTTACGTTGCCCAGCGCATGCGAAGCGCCTGGGCTGCGCAGGGCGAGCGTTTCCCCGCCGACAATGGCGGTGTAGCAGGGCAGCGCCTGACCCTCACCGGCCTGAATATCACCACGCTTCCAGAGTTACCCCTGCGCCTGAATTTCACTTTCATCACTTCATTGGTGATGGAGGGTACAACGATTACCGGAGTGCCGACACAGTTTCTCAGTTCATTCACCAGCTTGCAGGTGTTGAATATGGGGGGGAATACGCTGCTGCGCATTCCCGAGGGTATTTCATACCTGATCGAACTGCGCGAGCTGCGCTTGGCGCGTAATAACATCCGATTGGATGCGGCAGCCCAGCAGGCCTTGAGCACGCTGCCGCGTCTTGCCTATCTCGATCTCAGCCACAATCCGCTGGGCCAGTTCGCAATGAGGTTCAATCACCTGTCGCACATGGTGAGCCTCTTTATGCGCAATTGTCGTTTGGGTGCCTGGCCGGAGGGTGTGGAGCTCTGTGGCTTTCTCGAAATAGCTGACTTGCGTGACAACCAGCTGCACGCTGCGCCTGATGTCTTGCTGCAGATGCCTTATGAGTTTCGCCGCATTTTTCAACTCGACGGCAACCCTTTATCTAGCCAGGCATTGCAGCGTTTCTATGCGTTGGACAGCATTCCGGAAGAGCCGGCGCAGTTGCGGATCGCGGCGACCGATGCCCGTGCATGGTGGGTCGGCGAGGATGCCGCACTGCGGGTTGTTCGTGACACTCGTTGGAGCGCATTGACGGCATCGGTAACTGGGGCACGGCTTGTTGCACTGTTGAGCGAACTTATCGAGTTCGCCGACTTCAGCTGGCCGCGATCGTATCTGATCGAGCAGGGTTGGGATGTGCTGAACGAATGGGAACACAATGCGGAATTTCGCGGGCAAATCGACGGATTGATGGAGCGGCCGCTGATGGATCACAACGCGGCTATCGAGCGCTTCAGCCAGTTGACTTTACGCTTGCATATCGCCCGGGCAGAGGCCCTTGTAGCGGCTGGGCGGAGTGCCGACCTGGTGGAACTGGGGCGGGCGCTCATGCGCCTGGATTTTCTGGACCAGTACGCGCGTCGGGATATCGCCCAACGTCAGACGTTGCGAGTACCCGTAGACCGTACAGCCATTATCCTGGGCTATCGGGTGCGTCTGCGGCAGCGCTTGAGCTTGCCCCGACAGCCGCTGGCAATGCGCGAATCGCAGGACGGTAGGGTAACCGAGGACCAGTTGCTGGAGGCATTGCGTGCCTTGCGTGAGGCCGAAACACCTGAACACTTGGCCGCTAGCCTGTGTCGACGCTCGTTCTGGCGGCGACACCTGGCACTGGTGAATGCTGAACCTTTCAACGACCTGGTACAACTCTACGAGCAGAGGCGCAACGTGATCGAAGGGCAGCGCGCTCAGTTGGGTGAGCCGCAGTACCGGAACGACCTTGACGAGTTGGACAATGAGCAGGACGCCGATACCCATGCCTTGAGGCTGGAGCTCACCTTGCGGCTCGTTCGCAGCCTGGAAAGAAGTCGAGGTTGAGTGCGGGGCGCGGCCGTATTCGCTGACCTTGTTCCCCCGCGTGACGAACAGGCGCTTTTGCGGGTAGACCGCGCCCACAGGTTCGATGGCGAAGCTGTGGGCACGCTCTTGCCCGCGATGGGTGCAGCACCGCTGCGTCAGAACGCCTGCGGCATTTCACCTTTGGCCAAGCGCCGGTTGATGTCGGCGATCACCTCAGGCAGTTCATTGATGGTGTCGATCAGGTAGTGCGGGCGCGAGCTTTCGAACATTGCGTGAATTCGCTTGCGCTCGCCCTCCAGCTTCTCTGCGCTCAAGGCCCGGTAACCTTCCCAGGTCAGGCCCAGCGCGTTGCCGGAGCACACCAGGGCCACAGTCCACATGCCGGCGCGGCGACCTTCCAGGATGCCCGGCACGGTATCGTCAACCTTCACACAGGCCGCCACATCGTCGATGCCCAGGGCAATCACGTTGGCCAGTGCCTGGGCCGGCCATGGGCGGCCGTTCGGGGTTTCGTCGGTGGCCACCACGTGGTCGGCGACATAGCCGTTCTGCGCCGCCAGCTCCACCACCTTGTCCATCACCACTTTCGGGTAGCCCGAGCACGAGCCGATCTTCAGGCCGCCCTTGCGCAAGCCGGTGAGGGTGTCCAGGGCGCCAGGGATCAGCGCCGAGTGCACAGCGATCTTTTCGATCTGCAGGGGCATGAAGCGGTTGTAGATGGCGGTGACGTCATCGTCAGTCGGGGTACGGCCGAATACTGTGCGGTAACGCTCGGCGATGGCAGGCACGTCGCACAGGGTACGTATGTGGTCCCACTTGCCCATGCCCATCGGGCCACGGGCTTCTTCAATGGAAACCTGGACGTCGAACTCGGCGAAGGCTTCGACGAAGATCTGCGTCGGGGCGAAGGAGCCGAAGTCGACCACGGTGCCGGCCCAGTCGAGGATGGCGGCTTGCAGCTGGGTAGGGTTGCTGTAGTTCATGTGCGGTGATTCCTGAAATCGGGTGGGCAAAGGGTCAGATATCCAGTACTTCCATTTCCCGTAGCACGTCGGCCACGGCATTTACAGCGGCTTGCATGCCGTCCGGGCCGACCACGCCTATGCAGCCGACGCGGAAGGTCTCGACCTGGGTCAGCTTGCCTGGGTAGAGGATGAAGCCCTTGGCTTTGACCCGTTGGTAGAAATCCGTGAACTGATAGCGAGTGTCGTCAGGGGCGTGGAAGGTGACGATGATCGGCGCCTGGATGTCGGCCGGCAGGAAGCTGCGCAGGCCGATGGCAGCCATGCCGTCGAGTAGCGTCTTGCAGTTATTGGCGTAGCGCTGGTGGCGGGCGGGCAGGCCGCCTTCCTCGTTGTATTGCTGCAGCGCCTCATGCAGTGCAGCCACGACGTGCGTGGGCGGCGTGAAGCGCCACTGGCCGGTCTTGGCCATGTACGTGTGCTGATCGTGCAGGTCCATGGCCAGCGAGTGGGCGTTGCCTTCGGCGGCGGCCAGTGCGGTTTTTTCGGCGAAGACGAAGCCCATGCCCGGTACGCCTTCCAGGCATTTTCCGGAGGCGGCGATCAGCGCCTCGAAGGGGATTGCGCGGGCATCGATCGGCAGCGCGCCGAACGAACTCATGGCATCGATGATCAGGCGCTTGCCGTGGCGCTTGATCACCTGGGCGATCTCTGGCAGCGGGTTGAGGATACCGGTGCTGGTTTCGCAGTGGATCAACGCCACGTGGGTCACGGCCGGGTCAGCGGCCAGCAGGCGATCGACATCGGCAGCAGTGGTCGGCTGATCTTCGGCGGTTTCGAAAGTAGTGTAGGTGCGCCCCAGAACCTTGCAGATCTTTGCCAGGCGTTGACCGTAGGCGCCGTTGATCAATACCAGCACCTTGCCGTCGCGTGGTACCAGGGTGCCGATGGCGGCTTCCACGGCAAAGGTGCCACTGCCCTGCAGAGGGACGCAGTGGTGGCTGGCGCTGCCGTCGATGATGGCGAGCAATTGTTCGCAGACGCTGGCAGTGAGTTGGTTGAAGTCGCGGTCCCAGGAGCCCCAATCCACCAGCATGGCTTGGCGGGTGCGAGCGGAGGTGGTCAGGGGGCCGGGGGTCAGCAGGATCGGGGCGGTGCTCATTCCGTGGTTCCTCACAAGCGGCGGGTGGTCAGCCGAATAATCTGGCGCTGAAACTACGGGGCTAGGTTGCAATTCCCCTTCCTATCAATCAAATTGTTTGTTGTTATTCGAGCTATAAGTCAGGCCGATAAATATGAACCTGTTTCAGCTACGTGCCTTCGATGCAGTTGCCCGCGAAGGCAGCTTCACCCGCGCCGCCGCGCGGTTGTTCATCAGCCAGCCGGCGGTCACCGGGCACGTCAAGGCGCTGGAAGAGCACTACCAGATCACCTTGTTGCGGCGCACCGCAAGGCGGGTAGAGCTGACCGAAGAGGGCACCCGCCTGGCAGCCATTACCCGGGCCATGTTCGGCCTGGCGCAAGAAGCACAGGCGATGCTCGAGGCCAATCGGCAGTTGCTCACTGGCCGCCTGGAGGTCGCTGCGGACGGCCCGCACCGGGTCATGCCGATGCTGGCTCAGTTGCGCGAGCGTTACCCGGGCATCACCGTCAACCTGCGCCTGGGCAATGCCCAGGAGACGCTGGCTGCATTGCTTTCCGAACATGCCGATGTTGCCGTGCTGACCGAGATCGAGCCACGCAAGGGCCTGTACCTGCAGGCCCTGTGCGAGTCGCGCCTGTGCGCGCTGCTGCCGGCGGGGCATGCCTGGGCGAGCGGCGAGGGGGATTTGCCGTTGGCCGAGCTCAACCAGCAGATCATGGTGTTGCGAGAGCCCAGTTCTACCACCCGCCGCACTTTCGATAAGGCCTGTGCCGCAGCGGGTGTGCACCCCCGTGTGCTGCTGGAGCTGGACAGCCGCGAGGCGGTCACCGAGGCGGTGGCTTCGCAGCTGGGCGTTGGGGTGGTTTCGTCGACCGAGGTGGCCAACGACCCCCGTGTGGTGGCGCGGCCGCTCACCGGAGAGGGCCTGGTCAATCAGCACATGATCGGCTGCCTGGAGCGTCGTCGCGAACTGCGCTTGATTCAGGCATTCCTGGGCCTGGCCGCGAACCTGTGAGGCAGGGCTGGTGTTTTTCCTGACCGGGCCTAAGATGGCCGGCACAGATCAATCTGGATGGCCGATGAGCGAAAAAGACACCATCTCCATGCAATTGGTGCGCGAAGCGCTGTTGCAGACCTGCCCGGCAGGGCAACCCGATGTCGGTGTGCTGCGGCGTGCCGGCATCGACCCGGCGCAGCTTGAGCTGCCAGAGGCGCGGGTGAGTGCTGATGCCTATGCCCAGCTTTGGCGGCTGCTGGCGCGACGCTGCAACGATGAATTCTTCGCCATGGACCCGCGTGGCCTGGCCGTCGGCAGCCTGGCCTTCATGACCCGTGCAGCCATGGCCCAGCCGACGCTCGGTGAGGGGTTGGACGTCGCGCTGGGTTTTCTCTCGTTGATGCTCGCGGACCTGCATCCAACCCTGATACGCCAGCAGAGCCTGGCTGAAATCGTCATCAATGAACCCCGCGAACAGTCGCGGCGAGCCTTCACCTATTTTACCTTCTGGATGATCGTGCACGGCGTCGCCTGCTGGCTGGCGGGCCGGCGCATCCCGATCCTGGCCATCGACATGCGCTGCGCCGAGCCTTCGTTCTGCGATGATTACCGGGTCATGTTCTCGGAAAGTTTGCAATTCGATCGGCCGCGTACGCGCATGATCATTGCCGCCGACAGCCTTGACCTGCCAATCAAGCGTACGCCCCAGGAATTGCAACGCTTCTTGGCCGAAGCGCCGGGCAATATTCTGGTCAAGTATCGCGACCCTGCCAGCCTGGGGCGGCGTGTGCGCAACGATCTGTTGCATCGGCACCCCAATCAGTGGCCCGACGCCGATGCCCTGGCCCGGCAGTTGTGCTTGTCACCTTCCACCCTGCGCCGGCGCCTGGCCGAAGAAGGGCAGACCTACCAAGGGCTGAAAGACAGCGTGCGACGTGAATTGGCGATTGCCTGGCTCAGCGAGGCTGAACCCGCCATGGCGGACATTGCCGAGCGGCTGGGGTTTGCCGACAGCAGCTCGTTCTACAAGGCCTTTCGCAAGTGGTTTGGCTGCAACCCCGGCCATTACCGTGCGTTGGTCCAGGCGCGTGAGCCTCACTGCTGAGCGGCTGTCTGCCTTGACTGCGACAGCTGTTCGGCTTCCCTCTGAAGCGTTGCCGCAATGAGTGAAAGATTGTGCCCTCTCATCAGCACAGAGGGTTCCTCATGCGCACATTTCCGGCTGTACCCAGTACCCGTAACAGTGTCACTGCCCAAGATATGCAAAAGGCTGCTACGGCTTTTACCGAATCGCTACCTGAATGGATCAAAGGTGCCTCAAAAGCCAACATCTACAAGCTGCGAGTATTGATCGCCAGCCATAGAGCCAGCCAGATAGCCGTGGCCGGGGCGACCAAGGCAGCGGTACCCCTGCAGGCGTTCGCCGAGAGCAAATTCTCCGAAGCCCTGGCAGGCATGCTGCCCAGTGGGCAGACACTGAACGCGTTGCAGTGGCGAAGGAAGACTCGCAGACCGGTTGGCCATTCGGTTCCCCACCTGGAAGACGCTTTTGAAGTGCAGCCAGCGTTGTCGCGCCTGGTGCAGAACTTCGCCGAAGATGACATCCCCTTGAGCGGCAGTGGTCTGGTTGTCCAGGCTGACGATGAAGGGGTCATTGGCAATACCGCGCAATTGATCGAAGCGTGCCGCCAATTGGATGCTGGAAAGCAGTACCAGGCACTGCTTGATCAACATTTCACCCAGAACAAGGCTCTGCTGGTGGCGGACAAGCTTGCGGGCTTCAAGCTGGCCGTGCAGGTCGCCTTTCTCAAGGGCAAGATCGACAACGATGTCCGAGACGCACTGGAGCACTATGCCGAAAGCCCTGGCGGCACGGCTACCGAGCCCAGGCTCACGGCGTACCCAGGGCTGATGTCCATGCTGGGGGTGCTGGTTCATGAGGCTTTGATAATCCAGTTGAAAACTGCCGATGGCAACAGTGCAGGTGTCGTGATCTACATGCCTGGCGATGCCGACAATCCACTGCGCTGGCACAGCTCCACCCAGGAGTTGCAAGTTGAAATGGTATCCGCCCTGCAGCACCAAGGTTATCAGCGTGAACTCCTGCAATTGATCGCGCTGGATGCTCGCAGCGCGTTCTTCCAGCAGCTGCAATTGCGCTTGATGGATGACGTGCCTGACCTGCAGATAGAGGGCATGACCGGGCACGGCACAGTCTTCACCCACTGGGTGGATGAGCAGGTCGAGCGGGTGCGCGCGGATGCCAAGGTGCTGCTCGTACCTACCGCAGACGCTGATGCCGAGGCCAGCCGTCAACGCCTGGAGGACTGGAAGTCGCTTGGCTGGGGGCTGGTCGGGCTGGCCGGGTTCTTCATCCCCGCGGTAGGGGCCGTGCTGTTGGGGGCGTTGCTGAAGGATGTTTGCGCCCAGGTGTTCGAAGGCGTTACAGACTGGGCCAAGGGGCATGACCACGAAGCATTGCAACATGCACTGAACGTGGCGCAGGTTGTCGTTGCCACGGGGGCTGCGGGGGGTGCGGGCGCCGCTGCTGGCCGTTTGGTCGACAGGGCGCTGGAAGAGGGCCTGGAAGCGGTCACGTTGGACGATGACAGCCAAGGGCTGTGGAGCGGCGACCTGAGTATCTACCAGCGTGAATTGCCGGATGATGCGGTCATGGGTGCAGATGGTTTGTATTTCAAAGGCAACCGCCGTTGGCTAAGGGTCGACGAGCACTATTACGAGGTGCATCAGCCGAGTGAGAACGGGGCCTGGCGGCTGCTTCATCACGACCGGCCACAGGCTTACGGGCCGGTGCTGCAGCGCAACGCCGAGCGCCTGTGGCTGTTACCTGACGACTCGCCCATGGGCTGGAATGACCCACAGCAGATGCTCGCCCGCCTTTGGCCACAGCAAATTCCCCTTGACCAGCTACGTGCCAAGCAGGTGCTGCAAGCGGCTTGCAGCGATATAGACGAACTGCGCGGGATCCTGGTGGAGAATCGTCCTTTGCCGGCGAACCTGCGCGATACCCTGCGCCGTTTCGAGGCCGATGAAAGGATCGAGCGCTTCTTCAGGTCGCTGGCGCCCGGTGCGACGGGGGCCGATGACCTGGCGCTGCTTGACTGGTGCGAGCAGCGCCTCGATTTAGTTCAGTTGACAGCCGCCGAGCGACATGGGGCGATTCTTGATCAACAGATCCAACTACGTCAGGACCTGTTAGATCACCTCACATTCGTCGAGCCGGGTTCTGACCTTGTTGTTCAAGTGCTGAAGCGGGATTTTCCTGGTTTGCCTACCGATTACGCCATCGAATTGGCCTGTCAGGTGAGCGCAGACGAGCGGGAAGAGGTGCAGTTGCGGCAGCGGCTGCCCTTGTCTGTCTCTACCAAAGCGCGCTCCCTGCTTCAGCTCGCCAGGCTGAATCATGCTGTACAAGGCGTGATGCTGCGAAACGCGTTCTGTGATAGCAGCGACGAGTTAGCGCTGGGACTGCTGTCCAGGCTTGACCATTGGTCTTTCTCGAGTCGCCTCGAAATACGCCTCGGGTCGGCGGAGGGGCGCTTGCTGGCAGCTATCAACACGCAGGCATCGCAGGGAGAGCCAATAACGATGGTACGTCATGCGGGGGCGTTCCGGTTGTATGACGCTCAAGGCCTCCCGCTGGAAGAGCAGAGCAGCGTTCCTGATGACTTCTTCCAGGCCATTGCCACCGTACTGACAGCGGCACAGAAAACCGCCCTTGGCCTCGGCAGCGAGGAGCAGGCAGGCGAGCTACGGCGACTGGTCGTCAAGCAGCTGCCCACAGGCCGGCAAAAGCTGGTAAACCAATTGGCCTGGCAGGAGCAGCCGGGCTGGTTCAATCCGGGGCAGCAGCTGGACGATGGCCGTGTCGGGTATCCGCTGGGCGGCAGTGCCTCTCAGTTGCGCAGGCCGGGGTGGCGGGCCCGGCGGCGATTGGCCAGGCTCTATCAGGGCGATTCGCCCAGGCAGATCGATGAGCATTTGAATCGCATTCTGGACGCTGCCAACCCCTACGCAGCTCTGGTTCTGGAAGAGCAGAACTGTCAGATGCTCGACCATTGCCTGGGGACGTGGATAGCTGATGGGCCAGAAGGGGAACGGGCAGCGCGTCGCCTGCTTGGGCAAAGGTTGCTACAAGCCTGGCGCAGGCAGTTGCCGGTCGATGCCCACGGGAATGGTTTGCGCGGCTTCGTTCTGGACCTGAGTGGGCATGGTGTGAGCAGCTTGCCTCAACTGAATGCCGCGATCGACTTCCATCACATCACCGCCCTGGCCATGGTCAATACGCCACTGCAGGTGGTGCCAGATGCCTTCCTCAGTTGCTTCAGGCATGTTCGCCGTCTGAATATGGCGCGCAACCGCCTGGAAGCACTACCGGTCGGCATTCGGCATCTGCGGGGGCTTGAAAGGCTGGACCTTTCATACAACGGTATTCGCAACGGCGAGCGTGTGTCTGAGGCGCTCAGCACACTGACCGAGCTGCAGGAGCTGGACCTCAGCGCCAATCCGGCGATCCGCAGTTTGTATCTGAGCAACTGGGCTTCAGGGCTCAGGCGCCTGCACCTGAGGGAGTGCGGGTTGCTGGAATGGCCTGAGGGCCTGGAGCGGTGCCGATTATTGCGCTGGATCGACCTGCGTTCCAATCATCTGATCAACGTACCTGCAGCCATCCAGGCAATGCCGTATGGCTACCGTATCTCAATTTTGCTGCATCGCAACGCCATTGAGGAGGCGCAACTGGAGCGCCTCTATGCGCGCCCTGTGCATGTCCATCCGCCGGCCGCCCACCCCGCGCCTCAGCTACTTGCTGCCAGGGATGTCTGGGTGACTGGTGAGCATGTGCAAGCGCGCGGGGAAACGTGGGATCGGTTGTTCGCTGAGCCACGACGCAGTGAGCTGGACACGATCCTGGGCAGGCTGCAGCAAAGCAGTGACTACAGAAATAAGGCCCTGCGCAGTGAGCTGGAGGCCCGAGTGTGGACGATACTTGACGCCATGGACACCGACACTGAGCTGGCCAATAACGTCCATGCCTATGTTCGCGGCACTACTTGTGTAGATGATGTCGCCGATCTATTCAGCGAGCTGCATCTGCTTGTATTGGTGGAGAATGCAACGCGATCGTCAGCAGAGGCCGGGCAGCAACAGGCGTTGCTCGAGCTGGGCCAGGGGTTGTTCCGGCTCACGCTGTTAAAGGAACATATCGGCAGGTACATCGCTGAAAAAACCGTGAGCAAGCCAAACCTTGATGCCATCGAAGTCAGCCTTTATTTCCGATTGGCCTTGGCCGAAGAGATGAAGCTGCCAAGCCAGCCGAGCTCGATGATGTTCGGTGCGATAGCCAACGTCAGCGAGGCGGATCTTGATGCTGCACGGGCCTTTGTCAGGGATGCGGCCACAGTCGAAGCGAAAGCCGCTTTCCTGAGCCAGCAGACCTTCTGGTGTGAATGGGTGGAAAAGCAACACGCGGAGGCGTTTGCTCCCCTGCTCGACCAATTCCAGGAAAGTCTGGACGAAGTGTTTGAACAGCGGGGTGAGATCGACGACGCGCCATATTGGGAACAAAGCAATGAGTTGTCCAGGCAGCTTGCACAAAACAAAACCCGTTTGGTGATCTTGTTGACCAAACCCATGCTGACGCCCGACGCAGATCCAATCCTGCCAGCTGGCGACCAAACCGGTCATCCAGATTGACAGCTTTGGCCATTGCCCGTTAGGGCATGTAGCGACAACATCGTCAGACCAATGGCGCACTCCAACAATAACAACCAGGAGTCTGACGATGCGTGATTATGCCGATGCCGCCCGTTCGTTCGACCATGCCAAGGCCGCCCGCGCGGCACTGCACGGGCAGCTGAATGCCCTCAATGCCTGTGTCGAATGCTGCGACCGCCATGTTGGCAGCGGCAAGCTGGCGCTGCGGTGGGAAGGCCGTGATGGCGACAGCAAGCAATATACCTTCGATGAGCTGGCCGGCTTGGCGGCACGCTTTGCCAACGTGCTGAAAGCCCAGGGGGTAGGCGCCGGCGACCGTGTTGCCGGCTTGATGCCACGCACCCCCGAATTGCTGGTGACCATCCTCGCCACCTGGCGCCTGGGTGCGGTCTACCAGCCGCTGTTCACTGCCTTCGGCCCCAAGGCCATCGAACATCGCCTGGCGCAGTCCGCAGCGCGCGTGGTCGTGACCGACCAGCAGAACCGCGCCAAGCTGGATGAGGTGAGTGATTGCCCGAAGGTCATCACAGTTCAAGCACGCGCTGGCGAACTGGATTTCCATGCCAGCCTTGAACACGTTGCAGATGGCTGTGAACCTGTCATGCGCACGGGTGACGACCCGTTCCTGTTGATGTTCACCTCGGGCACCACCGGCCCAGCCAAACCCCTTGAAGTGCCGCTGCGCGCCATCGTCGCCTTCCAGGGCTACATGCGTGATGCGATTGACCTGCGCCCGGAAGACAACTTCTGGAACCTGGCCGATCCAGGTTGGGCGTATGGCCTGTATTACGCCGTGACCGGCCCGTTGTCGCTGGGCCACGCCACGACCTTCTACGATGGCCCGTTCAACGTCGAGAGCTGCGCGCACATCATCAACAAGCTGGGCATCAGCAACCTGGCCGGTTCGCCTACGGCCTATCGGTTGCTGATTGCTGCGGGCGGTGAGTTTTCCGCGCCAATCCAAGGCCGCCTGCGGGCCGTCAGCAGTGCCGGCGAGCCCCTCAACCCGGAGGTCATACGCTGGTTTGCCGACGAACTGGGGGTGACCATCCACGATCACTACGGCCAGACCGAACTGGGGATGGTGCTGTGTAACCACCATGGCTTGAAGCACCCCGTGCATCCAGGGGCTGCCGGTTTCGCCATTCCAGGCCACCGTATCGTCGTGCTCGATGAGCAGGGCGCGGAGCTGTCGGTCGGGCAACCTGGGATTCTGGCCGTCGACCGTGAGCAATCGCCCTTGTGCTGGTTCGGCGGTTATCGCGGCGTGCCTACCCAATCGTTCGTCGGCAAGTATTACCTCAGCGGCGATACCGTCGAGCTCAACGCCGACGGCAGCATCAGCTTTGTCGGCCGCAGCGACGATGTGATCACCACCTCGGGTTACCGGGTTGGCCCTTTCGATGTGGAAAGCGCGCTGATCGAGCACCCAGCGGTGATCGAAGCGGCAGTCATCGGCAAGCCCGACCCGGAGCGCACCGAGCTGATCAAGGCCTTCGTCGTGCTGGCCAAAGGCGTGACAGGCACCGCCGAGCTGGAAGATGCGTTGCGCCGGCACGTGCGCCAGCGACTGTATGCCCACGCCTATCCGCGTGAAATCGAATTCGTCAGCGAGCTGCCCAAGACGCCGAGCGGCAAGCTGCAACGCTTCATCCTGCGCAATCAGGAAATCGCCAGACAACAAGCGCCGCTGGCCACACGCGCCAGCGCCTGAGGGACCCCACATGCAGATCAACCACAAACATTTCATCGTCAGCGGCGCGGCTTCCGGGCTGGGTGCCGCCACTGCGCAGATGCTGGTCGAGGCAGGTGCCAAGGTCATGCTGGTCGACCTCAATGCCCAAGCCGTCGAAGCCAAGGCACGCGAACTGGGCGACAGCGCCCGTTTCGCGGTCGCCGACATCAGCGACGAGCAGGCCGCAAAGGCTGCGGTCGATGCTGCTGTCAGTGCTTTTGGCAGTATTCATGGCCTGATCAACTGTGCCGGTATCGTCGGCGCCGAGAAGGTGCTGGGCAAGCAGGGCCCGCATGGCCTGGCCAGCTTCACCAAGGTCATCAACGTCAACCTGATCGGCAGTTTCAATTTGCTGCGCCTTGCAGCGGCAGCCATGGCCGAGGGCCAGGCTGAAGAAGGAGGGGAGCGCGGCGTGATCATCAACACCGCCTCGATCGCCGCTTATGACGGGCAGATCGGCCAGGCCGCCTATGCTGCATCCAAAGGCGCGATCGCAAGCCTTACGCTGCCTGCGGCCCGTGAGCTGGCGCGCTTCGGGATCCGGGTGATGACCATCGCCCCCGGCATCTTCGAGACGCCAATGATGGCCGGCATGACCCAGGAAGTACGCGACTCCCTGGCCGCCGGCGTACCGTTTCCGCCGCGCCTGGGCCGGCCACAGGAATACGCCGCCCTGGCCCGCCACATCATCGAGAACAGCATGCTCAACGGCGAGGTGATACGCCTCGACGGCGCGCTGCGCATGGCTGCCAAGTAAGGAGCATTGAACATGACCCTCATCAACGATCCTATTGTCATCGTCAGCGCCGTGCGCACGCCCATGGGCGGCCTGCAGGGCGACCTCAAGAGCCTCACCGCACCGCAACTGGGCGCAGCGGCGATCCGCGCAGCCGTCGAACGCGCCGGTATCGATGCCGCCAGCGTCGAGCAGGTGCTGTTCGGCTGCGTGCTGCCGGCAGGTCAGGGGCAGGCCCCGGCGCGCCAGGCCGCGCTGGGCGCAGGCCTGGACAAACACACCACGTGTACCACCTTGAACAAGATGTGCGGCTCGGGCATGCAGGCGGCGATCATGGCCCACGACCTGCTGCTGGCCGGCACCGCCGATGTGGTGGTGGCTGGCGGCATGGAGAGCATGACCAATGCCCCCTATCTGCTGGACAAGGCCCGCGGCGGTTACCGCATGGGCCATGGCAAGATCATCGATCACATGTTCATGGACGGGCTCGAGGACGCTTACGACAAGGGCCGGCTGATGGGCACCTTCGCCGAGGACTGCGCCCAGGCGGGCGCCTTCAGCCGCCAAGCCCAGGACCAGTTCGCCATTACCTCGCTGACCCGCGCGCAAGACGCAATCAAGAACGGCCTTTTCGCTGCCGAGATCGTCCCGGTGGAAGTCACCGAGGGCAAAGAGAAGCGCCTGGTCAAGGATGACGAGCAGCCGCCCAAGGCGCGTCTGGACAAGATCCCGCAGCTCAAGCCGGCCTTCCGTGAAGGGGGGACGGTGACCGCCGCCAACTCAAGCTCGATCTCCGATGGTGCCGCAGCGCTGGTGCTGATGCGCCGCTCCGAAGCAGACAAGCGCGGCCTCGAACCGTTGGCCGTGATCCATGGCCATGCCGCTTTTGCCGATGCCCCGGCGCTGTTCCCCACCGCGCCAATTGGCGCTATCGACAAGCTGATGAAGCGTACCGGTTGGAACCTGGCCGAAGTCGACCTGTTCGAGATCAACGAAGCCTTCGCTGTGGTCACCCTGGCGGCCATGAAGCACCTCGACCTGCCACACGACAAGGTCAATATCCATGGCGGCGCCTGTGCGCTGGGCCACCCGATCGGCGCTTCGGGCGCGCGGATTCTGGTGACGCTGTTGTCGGCCTTGCGCCAGAACAACCTGCACCGCGGCGTGGCGGCCATCTGCATTGGCGGAGGCGAGGCCACGGCCATCGCCGTCGAATGCCTGTACTGAGGTGAACCATGCTGGTAACTGACGAGCAACAACAAATTGTCGACGCCATCCGTGACTTTGCCCAGGAGCGTCTCAGACCGTTCGCCGAGCAATGGGACAAGGCGCATCGTTTCCCGCGCGAAGCCATTGACGAGATGGCTGCCCTGGGCCTGTTCGGCATGCTGGTGCCGGAGCAGTACGGCGGCAGCGATACGGGGTACGTGGCCTATGCCCTGGCCCTGGAAGAGATCGCCGCAGGCGACGGTGCCTGCTCGACCATCATGAGTGTGCACAACTCGGTGGGTTGCGTGCCCATACTCAAATTTGGCACCGAGCAGCAAAAGCAGCAGTTCCTCGCGCCGTTGGCCAGCGGGTCGATGATCGGGGCCTTCGCGCTGACCGAACCCCAGGCGGGTTCCGACGCCAGCAGCCTGAAGACCCGTGCGCGCCTGGAGGGCGACCACTACATACTCAACGGCAGCAAGCAGTTCATTACGTCCGGGCAGAACGCCGGTGTGGTCATCGTCTTCGCCGTCACCGACCCGGAGGCCGGCAAGCGTGGCATCACCGCGTTCATCGTGCCAACCGACACGCCGGGTTACCAGGTAGCGCGTGTGGAGGACAAACTCGGCCAGCATGCATCCGACACCTGCCAGATCGTCTTCGACAATGTGCGCGTGCCTGTCGCCAATCGGCTGGGCGAAGAGGGGCAGGGCTACAAGATCGCCCTGGCCAACCTGGAGGGTGGGCGTATCGGCATCGCTTCGCAGTCGGTCGGGATGGCCCGCGCCGCCTTCGAGGTGGCGCGCGACTATGCCAAAGAACGGCAGAGCTTCGGCAAACCACTGATCGAGCACCAGGCCGTGGCCTTCCGCCTGGCCGACATGGCTACGCGCATTGCCGTGGCCCGGCAGATGGTGCTGCACGCCGCCGCGCTGCGTGATGCCGGGCGTCCAGCGCTGGTTGAAGCGTCGATGGCCAAGCTTTTTGCCTCGGAAATGGCCGAAAAGGTCTGTTCGGATGCCTTGCAGACATTGGGCGGTTATGGCTATCTGAGCGACTTCCCGCTGGAGCGGATCTACCGCGACGTTCGGGTCTGCCAGATCTACGAAGGCACCAGCGACATTCAGCGCATGGTCATTGCGCGCAATCTTTGAAGGAGCAGACTGCATGGCATTCGAAACCATCCTGTTGGACATCCATGGCAAGGTCGGCCTGATCACCCTCAACCGGCCCCAGGCGCTGAATGCGCTGAATGCGCAGATCGTCAGCGAGATCAACCAGGCGCTGGACCAGCTCGAGCGTGACCCGAACATCGGCTGCGTGGTGCTGACCGGCTCGGCCAAGGCGTTTGCCGCCGGCGCCGACATCAAGGAAATGGCAGAGCTCAAGTACCCGCAGATCTACGTCGACGACCTGTTCAGCGATGCCGATCGGATTGCCAACCGCCGCAAACCGATCATTGCTGCCGTGTCCGGCTTTGCCTTGGGCGGTGGTTGCGAGCTGGCGATGATGTGCGACTTCATTCTGGCGGGTGACAACGCCAAGTTCGGTCAGCCGGAAATTAACCTCGGCGTACTGCCAGGTATGGGCGGTACCCAGCGCCTGACCCGGGCGGTAGGCAAGGCCAAGGCCATGGAGCTGTGCCTGACGGGGCGCTTGATGGGCGCGGAAGAAGCCGAGCGTGCCGGCCTGGTGGCACGCGTGGTGCCGCAGGCCGAGCTGGTCGAGGAAGCGTTGAAGGTAGCTGCAACCATCGCCAGCAAATCGATCCCGGTCAGCATGATGGTCAAGGAGAGCGTCAATCGCGCCTTCGAGGTCACCCTCAGCGAGGGTGTGCGCTTCGAGCGACGCGTGTTCCATGCCGCCTTCGCCACTGAAGACCAGAAGGAGGGTATGAGTGCCTTCATTGGCAAGCGTGAAGCGCAGTTCAAGGATCGTTGAGAGGCCGGTGCGCTGCATGCAGCGCACTGTTTGAGTCATGTCTTGAAACAGGCCCAGGCACGCCGGCTGGCGGAATCGGTGCCATTTCAGTCAAAATCCCCCGTGATTGCAGTTGCTCCACGCGACGTGGAGCCTTAGACTGCCGCCCCCTGTAAAAGAGTGCCGATTGGCGCTTGAAGAATTCCGCTGCTGACGCGTTGGCGTCGGCGGCACCCGAATCGCCCAAATGCACATTTTTTCATAGAGAAATCGATGACCAAGGAACAGTTGCTGGCCATGTCGGCCGATGACTACATGAACGCTGATCAGCTGGCCTTCTTCACTGGCCTGCTGCAGTCGATGAAAGTCGAAACCCATGAGCGCATCGAGTTGAGCCGTGCCACCATCGAGGGCCTGGACACTCCGTCGGACCCTGCTGACGTGGCTTCGGTAGAAGAAGAGCGTAGCTGGTTGGTCAATGCCATCGACCGCGACCAGCGTTTGCTGCCACAGCTGGAAATGGCGCTGGACCGTATCTCCGACGAGAGCTTCGGCTGGTGCGATGACAGCGGTGAGCCGATTGGCCTGAAGCGTCTGCTGATCAGCCCGACCACCAAGTACTGCATCGAAGCCCAGGAGCGCCACGAGCAGCTCGACCGCCACCAGCGTCAGGTCTGATCGAGCGTTGCGTGCCAGGCCCCATGGAGCGATCCCTGGGGCTTTTTGCGTTTGCTAGGCGCAGCGCCGACGAGTTTGTTGCCCGTAGCGCAACACAGCTCTACCAACGTTGGCTTTCTCCCGCCTGATCGCGGGCGTATCATGACCATATAGTTAGGTTGCTAATTAAGTTCCGGAGGGAATCATGAATAGCCGAGTCGATGTGGCCGTGATGATTGGCTCAGGTGTGCCCGAGACACTGCAGGCGCTGGGTAGGCGGGTATGTTGGGTGGTGCTGGTCAATGGCGAGCGCCGTGGCACGGCGTTCGCAACGCGTGGCGAGGCGCTGGAGTGTCAGGCGGCCTGGCTGCAACAGTTGCACAAAGGGCAGGCCGCCTGATTGCACGCTAGCGCTCCAGGCGTCTGGCGAGCTCGCAGGCATCATGGTGTCGGCGGCGAAACCCCTTGACCTGCCCGGTAGCGCTCTCGGTGACGTGGAAGAACTCGACACCTGCAGGAATGACGACGAAACGAGGTTTTGAAAGATAAGAAATCTTCTTTGCCTCTCGACGGATTTCAGTGTTTTCGTGCATATTTCTTCCTCAGTAAGCGATGATGGATTGCCGAGCCCATTCTGCCGAGGGGCCTGCTGTTATCTATCGCATCTTTTCCAGCGGAGTAGTTGTAGGACGTTACGCTTCCCGATTGGGGAATGTGCCCAAGCTCGCTGTTGCGGCTAAGTCTGGCGATCCGGAGTAAGGTTTCCTGCACGCCGTATCGCCAAAAGGCACAGACGTATTACGCATCGCTTAATTATTCTTTTCGCCTATCGAATTTAAATGGCCGCGCCTCACCGACTGCGAGTGGGGGCGGATGTCACCGGTTTGAGGATTACTTCATTGGCAGTCAGTACTCTGGATACCCACGCCCTGTTCGCCCTGGGCGATTTGCGCGGTAAGTTGGCCAAGCTGTTTCAGGGCCGTTTCGTGTATGTTACCGAGCAGAACCCCGAAGGCCTGTACATGGCCGAAATAGATACCGATAGCGCGTTGGTTGTCGATGACAAACAGCGCCTGGAGCTGAAGGTCGGCGATCATTTTCGCGCTGCCGTGTTGCCCAGCCGAGAAGGCGGGAAATTGGAAATGCGCTTTCGTGAAATCAAACTCAATGTCTATGGTGTGGGTGATTACGCGTTTGTCTCGGTGCCGGAAGGCGAGGGCATCGTGTTCCGCGACGGCCAGGGCGTGATGTTGGTGTTCGCTGCGCAACAGCAAGTGCAGGAAGGCCTGGGCAAGTTGCTAAAGGCAGTGACCGGCAAGGTCGCGAAATGGCGAAAGGGCGAGCTGATCACGTTCAAGGCAAGTGAATGAGTGACGGCGAGTCACTGCCCGGTTCGCGTGCCGCGTTCCATCGGCAGTATCACGCGCAGGCTGTCTTGCAGGCCGAAAGCCTGCTTGCCAGGCGCCAGGAGATGCAAGGGGCGTGGTTGACCTGGGTGGCCGCCCAGCTCTATCAGCTCAGCCCGCCACCCTACGCCGCCATGGTTCGGCGCGAGCTGCAGCGCCTCACCCAGGGCTGAGGCGGCCGCCGAGCCTTTGATCAGTTGCCGCTGTCGCGGCCGCTGCTGACCTCTTCAGGTACTGCTTCCCTGGACATGCGCTTGCGGAACAACGCCGCCCTGGCCAGGAGTAGTGTGGTAACCGGTACAGTGATCGACAGCAGAATGGGAATCAGCCAGGCGTGCAGCACCGGGCTTTGCTTCAGCCACGAAAAGTAGATGATTGAAGCCAGTGCAACGCACCAGGCGCCAATGGTCGAGGCCAGCGCCGGTGGGTGCATGCGCTGGAAGTAGTCCTTCAGCCGTAGCAAGCCAATCGCCCCGATCAGGGCGAACAGGCTGCCGAGCAGCAGCAGGGCGGCGGTGAGCAGTTCCAGCCAGAGCGGCAATTCAAGGGCTTGATTCATTCGATCACCTCGCCACGCAGCAGGAATTTAGCCAGGGCGAACGAGCCGACAAAGCCAAACAGGGCAATCAGCAGGGCACCTTCGAAATAGGTGTCACTGGCATAGCGAATGCCCAGTACCAGCATCATCAGCATGCCCAGAATATAGAGGTAGTCCAGTGCCAGTACCCGGTCCTGCGCCGAAGGGCCGCGGAACAGCCGGATCAGCGCCAGGCCCATGGCCAGGGCGAAGATGAACAGGCTGGCGAGGACTGCGTTGGCGAGCAGGCCTGTCATTCGAAAATCTCCATCAGCGGGCGTTCGTAAGTGTGTTTGAAGTGCTCGATGAAAGCAGTCTCATCCTGCAGGTCAAACACATGCAGCAGCAGGACGCTGCGGTCCAGCGCCAGTTCCGACCAGACCGTCCCGGGCACCACGGTGGTGATCATCGACAACGCTGCGAGGCCGTGGGCGTCGCGCAGGTCCAGGGGGATGTGCACGAAGGCCGAACGAGGTGGCCGCTGCGCTGCCCGCAACACACCCAGGGCGACCTGCAGGTTGGACTGGATGACGTCGATGCCCACCCGGCAGATCAACCTTGCCACGACCAGTGGCCGACGCACATGGGCGTGCTGAGGGCGCAGCGGCGCCAGCAGCATGGGTGCGACAACAGCAAAAGCGGCAGCCAGCAGCAAGTTGCCGGGGCTGACAGACAGGTTCAGCAGCAGCCAGAGCACGAACAGCGCGACCGACAGCAGCGGAGCGGGGAACAGTCGGCTCATGGCTGCACCTGTACGTCGAGGGAGGTCGGGCCAGGGACGGGGCGGGCGGCCATCACCGCCTGGATGTAGGCGTCGGGCGCCTGCAAGCTGGCGGCGGTGTCCTGGGTGTATCGCAGCAGCGGTTCGGCCCTGACGCTTAGAATGATGCACAGCCCGAGCAGGATCACGATGGGCAGGCATTCATAGCGACGCAGCAGGGGCGAGGGGCGCTCTTCGGGCTTCCAGAAGCGCAGGATGCCTACCCGGCCGAAGGCGATCAGCGAAGCCATGCCCGACAGAATGAGCAGGGCAACCAAAGCCCAGCCTGCGCCGGACAATGGTCGTTCGCTCGGAACGCCCAGCCCCAGCGGGTTGAACAGTGCGCTGATCAGGTTGAGCTTGCCGACGAAGCCTGATAGCGGGGGCATACCGATGATTAGCAGTGCGCAGGCGATGAAGCTCATGCCGAGGAATGCCATGGTCCAGGGGATGATCTGGCCGATAACGGCCTTTTGTTCGTCGTCGAGGTTGATGCCCTTGGGTGGGTGCAGCGACTCGAGCGGCGAGGGCATGGCACCCTCTTCGTCTTCCAGCGGCGCCTCGTTGGCCGATCGCGAGCGTTCGACCAGTTCGGCGAGCAGGAACAGCGCGCACAGTGCCAGGGTTGAGTTCACCAGGTAGAACAAAGCCGCGCCGGTCAGGGCCGGCTGGGCAAAACCGACAGCGCCGAGCAGGGTGCCAGCGGAGACCAGAATGCTCAGTGCGGCCATGCGTTCCAGGCGTTGTGCCGCCAGGATCGACACGGCCGCCACCGCCAGGGTGACCAGGCCACCGTAGATCAGCCATTGGCCACCGAAATGCGCCGATGCGCCGGCCTGGCCGGAAAACAGCAAGGTCCACAGGCGCAGCACGGCATACAGGCCAACCTTGGTCATGATGGCAAACAGCGCCGCTACTGGCGCGCTGGCCGAGGCGTAGGCCGGTATCAGCCAGAAGTTCAGCGGCCAGATGCCTGCCTTGGCCAGGAAGGCGACGGCCAGAATCGCCGCCCCAGCGTGCAGCAGGCCGCGGTCTGCTTCCGGGACCAGCGGGATTTTCAGCGCCAGGTCTGCCATGTTGAGCGTGCCGGTCACCCCGTAGAGCATCGCCGCGCCCACCAGGAACAACGACGAGGCGAACAGGTTGATGGCGATGTAATGCAGGCCCGACCGCACCCGTGCCCGCCCCGAGCCATGCAGCAGCAGGCCATAGGACGCCGCCAGCAGTACCTCGAAGAACACGAACAGGTTGAACAGGTCAGCGGTCAGGAACGCGCCGTAAAGGCCCATCAGCTGGATCTGGAACAGCGCGTGGAAGTTGGCGCCCGCGCTGTCCCAGCGGGCGCGGGCGAACAGCAGTGCGCTGAAACCGATGACGCCGGTCAGGGTCAGCAGCAGTGCCGAAAGGTGGTCCAGTACCAGCACGATGCCGAAGGGCGCAGGCCAGTTGCCCGGCAGGTAAACGCCGATGGACTCAGCCTGCCCTTGGCTGCGAACCCACAGCAGCAGGGTAGCCGCGATGGCCAGGCCACTGAACGTCGACAGCAGGTTGAGGCGCGCCTTCAGATGACGACGCTTCTCGCCCAGCAACAGCATCACCGCTGCAGTGAGCAGCGGCAGCAGAATGGGGGCGACGATCAATTGACTCATCACAGTCATTCGTCACGCTCCCTGCCATCCACATGGTCGGTGCCAGTCAATCCACGTGACGCCAGCAGCACCACGAGGAACAGCGCGGTCATGGCAAAGCTGATGACGATGGCGGTGAGCACCAGCGCCTGGGGCAGCGGGTCGGTGTAGTGCAGAAGGTCCTGGGTGACGCCTTCCTTGATGATCGGCTCCTTGCCGATGAACAGGCTGCCCATGCTGAAAATGAACAGGTTGACCCCGTACGACAGCAGGCACAGGCCCATGATCACCTGGTAGGTCCGTGGGCGCAGGATCAGCCAGACGCCCGAGGCGGCCAGTACCCCGATGGCGACTGCAATGACTTCTTCCATCAGGCGGCTCCTGCTTGGCTGGATTTCGACGATTGGCCCGGCCGGTAGGCACGGACCGATTGGTGCGCCAGGGCGGTGAGGATCAGCAGGGTCGAGCCGACCACCACGGTGTACACGCCGATATCGAAGAACAGTGCACTGGCCACGTGCACGTCGCCGAGCAATGGCAGGTGCAGGTGGGCGGTATGGGTGGTCAGGAACGGATAACCCAGCACCATGGCACCGGCCCCGGTCAGGGTCGCACACAACAGGCCGGTGCCCATCCAGCGCAGCGGTCGCAGGCTCATCTGCGCCTCGACCCATTGAGTGCCCGCAACCATGTACTGGAGGATGAACGCCACCGACATCACCAAGCCGGCGACGAAGCCGCCGCCCGGCTGGTTGTGGCCGCGCATGAACAGGTACATCGACACCAGCAGCGCGATGGGCAGGAGCAAGCGCACCAATACGGCGGGCACCATCATGAAGCCCAATGCGGTGTCGGTGGCATGGCGCGGGTTGATCAGGTCGGTGACCACGTCAGGCGCAAGCTGGCGCTGCTGGGCAGGCAGCTGCATGCTCTCCTTGGGGGGGCGGAAGCGGCGCAGCAGGGCGAACACGGTCAGGGCCACGGCCACCAGCACGGTAATTTCACCGAGGGTATCGAAGCCGCGGAAGTCCACCAGCATCACGTTGACCACGTTGGTGCCGCCGCCCTGGGGCAGGGCACGGCTCAGGTAAAACGAGGAAATGTCGTTAGGTGTGGGGCGGGTCAGCATGGCGTAGGACAGCAACGCCATGCCGCCACCGACGAGGATGGCCAGCAGCAGGTCGCGCAGGCGCCGAACGCGGGCGCGATCGAGGCTGCCCGGTAGCGGCGAGACACCTTCTATTCGCCGCGGCAGCCAGCGCAGGCCGAGCAGGATCAGCACCGTGGTAACCACCTCGACCACCAGCTGGGTCAAGGCAAGGTCAGGCGCGGAGAACCAGACGAATGTGATGCAGGTCATCAGGCCGCAGACGCCGACCATGATCAACGCAGCCAGGCGGTGATACTTGGCCTGGTAAGCGGCACCGATCGCGCAGGCGATGGCGATCAGCCAGAGTGCAACAAATACCCCGGAGCCGGGAATCTTCGGCCGGTCGCCCCAGCTTAGCCCGCTGTACAACAGGGGCGTGAGGCCGGCAAGGAAGGCCGCCAGCACCATCATGAACAGTTGCGACTGCAACCGGCGGGTGGTCAGCAGGCTTTCGACGCGCTTGGCCAGCAGCATCAGGTGCACCTGGCCGTGCTCGAACAGCCGCTTGCCATTGAAACGCTCGATCAGCGGCGGGTAGGGGAAGCGGCCACGGCGTAATTGGTTGCGCAACAGCAGGTAGAGCACGATACCGCCACTCATGGCGACCAGGCTCATGATCAGCGGAGCGTTCCAGCCATGCCAGATGGCCAGGCTGTACTCCGGCAACGTGCCGCCTACCACCGGCAGGGCAGCGGCGGCCAGTAGCGGGCCGACGGACTGGGCGGGGAAAATACCTACCACCAGGCAGGTGAGCACCAGCAACTCGACCGGCGCGCGCATCCAGCGTGGCGGTTCGTGAGGCGTGTGTGGCAGATCCTGGGCGGTAGGGCCAAAGAACACGTCAACGGTAAACCGCAGGGCATAGGCAACGCTGAAGGTGCCGGCGAGGGTGGCGATCACTGGCAGCGTGGCTTCGACCCAGGCGGTGGATGTGATGAACACGGTTTCGGCGAAGAACATTTCCTTGGACAGGAAACCGTTCATCAATGGCACGCCGGCCATGGAGGCACTGGCCACCATGGCCAGCGTGGCGGTGTAGGGCACCAGGCGGATCAGGCCGCTGAGGCGGCGAATGTCGCGGGTGCCGCTTTCATGGTCGATGATGCCGGCGGCCATGAATAGCGAAGCCTTGAAGGTGGCATGGTTGAGGATGTGGAACACGGCGGCAACAGCGGCCAGCGGGCTGTTCAACCCCAGCAGCAGGGTGATCAGGCCCAGGTGGCTGATGGTGGAGTAGGCCAGCAGGCCCTTGAGGTCGTTCTGGAACATCGCTGCGAAGGCGCCCAGCAGCAGCGTGATGGCGCCAGCACCGCCGACGATCCAGAACCATTCTTCACTCCCCGATAGCACTGGCCAGAGCCGTGCCAGCAGGAATACGCCGGCCTTGACCATGGTCGCCGAATGCAGATAAGCCGATACAGGCGTCGGCGCTGCCATGGCGTGGGGTAGCCAGAACTGGAAAGGGAACTGCGCGCTCTTGCTCAAGGCACCGATCAGGATCAATGGCAGCAGCACGGGGTACAGTGCATGTTGGCGAACGGTATCGCCGGCAGCCAGGACCTTGTCCAGGTCGTAGCTGCCGACCACATGGCCGAGCAGGAGGGCCCCCACCAGCAGGCACAGGCCACCGGCGCCTGTGACCATCAGTGCCATGTATGCGCCGCGGCGGGCGTCGGCGCGGTGGTGCCAGTAGCCGATGAGCAGGAACGAGAACAGGCTGGTCAGCTCCCAGAAGAACACCAGCTGCACCAGGTTGCCTGAGATGACCAAGCCAAGCATGGCGCCCATGAAGGCCAGGAAGAAAGCGAAGAAGCGGGGTACCGGGTCCTGCGGCGACATGTAATAGCGCGCGTACAACGAGACCAGCGCGCCGATACCCAGTACCAGCACTGAGAACAGCCAGGCGAAGCCATCCATGCGCAGGACCAGGTTGAGGCCCAGGCTTGGCAGCCAGAGGAATTCCTCGCGAATCACACCGCCGTGAGCGACTTGAGGGTACAGCAGTGCTACCTGGACGGTGCCGACCAGGGCCACGAGCCCCGCTAGGATGGACTCGGCGTTACGTGCGTTGTGCGGCAGCACGGCTGCCAGGCAACTGCCCACGAACGGCAGAAGCAGTAGCACTATCAAGGACATAGCGTTCTATTCTGGAAAGGTTTGCAAGGATCATACGTGCCGAGCAGTTGATCACCAACACGCAAGCTGTCGCAGAATCATACAAACAGGGTGTGACAAGCTGTTTTTTTATAACAGTTTTTTACAGAGCATAGCCGTTGTTGGCTGATTCATCGGCCTGTTTCACCATCACCCAGCACTTCGGCTGCTTCGTCCACAGCACTGGCACGGCGGATCTTCAACTCACTGACCACCACGGCGATGACGATCAGCAGGCCACCGATCAGTGCCACACCGGGCAGGCGCTCACCGGCGATGCGGCCGACGATCCCGGCCCATACCGGTTCGCCTGCGTAGATCAGCGTGGCGCGGGTTGGCGAAACCGATTTCTGTGCCCAGTTCATCGCTACCTGAATGATTGCGCTCATGGCGCCGAGGCCCAGGGCACTGAGCAGCAACAACCAGGAGAAGTCGGGTATGCGCTCCTGAGTCGGCACGATCATCAGGAAAGACAGCAGGGAGGCGGTCGCCAATTGCACCACGGTGACGCGACGCACGTCGACCTGGCCAGCATAGCGGCTGATCAGGATAATCTCGGCGGCGATGGCCACTGCGCTCACCAGGGTCACGACTTCACCTTCGCTGAAATGCAGGGTGCCGCCCTCAGGCCCGGCCAGCAGCATCAGGCCGAGGAATGCCAGGCAGATACCGATGCTGGGCATCAGCCCTGGCCGACGGCCCAGCACCAGCCACTGCAGCAGCGGTACGAAAGGTACATACAGAGCGGTAATGAACGCCGACTGGCTGCTGCTGATGGTTTGCAAGCCCATGGTCTGCAAGCCGTAACCGAGCATGATGGACGCGCCGATCAGCACCCCGGCTTTCAATTCGGTCAGGGTCAGCCCAGGCAGCGCACGCGCCGAGACCAGCCCAACGAACAGCGCGGCGGCAGCGAAACGCAGGCCGACGAAAAACATCGGGCCGCTGACGGTCATGACGTTATGCACCAGCAGAAAGGTGCCGCCCCATAGCATGGTGATGAACACCAGCACCAGCTCGGCTTTGCTCAGGCGTAAATAAACGGAGGTCTGCGGGCTGCTGTTCGGTTGGGTCATGGCCTTGCGCACTCGGAGGGGGCGGCGCACAATCGCCGCAAAGTGGGCAGTATACTGCGCAACCGGAACAAGTGAGCAATATAGTGCACAAAGAATCTGCGCACCGTGCCTCGGTACTGCAGCATGTCAGCCTCAATGTCCGAAGCCTGCGCAATGCGCTGGGGATGAGCCAGGCCGCGCTTGCTGAGCGTTCAGGCGTGAGCCGGCGCATGCTGGTAGCGATCGAGGCAGGTGAAAAGAACGTCAGCCTGACCACCCTCGACCTGATTGCCGAGGCGTTGGGGGTCGCCTTCAGCACGCTGATCCAGGCGCCTGACCAGCGCGACACCAGTCGCATCGATGAACTGGCCTGGGCCGGCGAGCATCCGCAGAGCAAGGCGGTACTGCTGGCCAGCAGCGCCGCCCGCAAAGAGGTGGAGATCTGGGAGTGGACCCTGGCACCGGGTGAGTGCTACATCAGTGAGGCCGATGCCGAGGGCTGGAGCGAGCAGATCTACGTGGCCGAAGGGCAGCTCACGCTGATCATCGAAGGGGCCGAGCATTGCTTGCAGGTCGGCCAGTTTCATGTGTTTCCCAGCAACTGCCGCTATGCCTACCGCAACGATGGTGCTGTGCCCACGCGGTTTGTGCGAAACGTCGTGATATGAGCTGTCAGCCTTTCAGCAGTTCATCGGTCTTCACCACCTTGGCATAGGCAAACGCCAGCGCGGCCATCGCCGACGCCTGCACGTCCGCTGCCGGCACCTGCTTGCCATTGAAGTCGAGCGGCAACGTGGCACACGCATCATGGGCCACTGTGACGTCAAAACCGAAATCGGCGGCAGCGCGGGTGGCGGCGTCGATGCACATATGGCTCATGCTGCCAACGATGGTCAGGTCGGTGATGCCATGTTGATCGAGGGTGGTCTTGAGCGGGGTGTCACGGAATGCATTCACCTTGTGCTTGAGCACCACCGGTTCCCCATCCACCGGCTGGACCTTTGCATGGATCGCCGCGCCTTCTGAGCCTGGCACAAAGAACGGCGCATCGCTGCTTTCGAACTCATGTCGAACATGCACCACAAGGTCGCCGCGTTGGCGCGCTGCGTCCAGCAACCTTGCGGCGTTGTCGGCTGCCTGGTCAGCGCCTTCAAGAGCCCATTTGCCCCCTGGGAAGTAATCGTTCTGGATATCGATGATGATCAGCGCCTGCTTGCTCATGCTGCCTCCTGTGGCAGTAGTCGTTGGATGACGATAGTTATAGGCTGTGCGCAACGAGTTGAGGATTGGCGTGACCGACACAATGACGGCAAAAACTGACAGCCCAGGCAGCCTGGAGATCGGCCTGCTGCTTTACCCCGGCGCGCAGCGCGCGGCGGTGCATGGGCTCGCCGACCTGTTTAGCGTGGCCAACCGTGTCGCCGCTGAGCTCGGTGCTGTCGACCTTGCGCAAATTCGGGTCAGCCATTGGCAAGCGGATGAAACGGGGCAGTTGCAGGTCGTCGAGGACAGCCATCCCGGAGCACCCCATCACGTGCGCGTGCTCATCATCCCTCCCAGCCTGGAATCTGCACCACCGCCTGAGCTGCTCGAACTTCACCGGGGGCTACTGTGTCGTTGGCATGGCCAGGGCACGGTATTGGCCTCTGTTTGCATCGGCGTGTTTTTTCTCGCCGCCAGCGGATTACTGGACGGCCGTTCGGCGAGCACGCATTGGAATTACGCGCAAACACTGGCCCAGCGCTACCCCAAAGTCAGGGTTGAAGCCAACCAGCCGCTGCTGGATGACGGGGACATCATGACCTCGGCGGGGTTGATGGCCTGGACCGAGCTGGGCTTGCGCCTGCTGGACCGTTTTCTCGGCCCGTCGGTAGCGTGGGAAACGGCGCGTTATATGTCCGTGGAACCGGTCACGGCGCCGTTACCTGGGGCGCTGTTCAGTCCGCGGCTGGATCACGGCGATGCGGCGGTGCTCAAGGTGCAGCACTGGTTGCAAGCCAGTGCCGCGCAGGGCGCGGACTTGGCGGGCATGGCTGATTGCGCCGGGCTGGAAGAGCGAACGTTCCTGCGCCGTTTTCGCGCAGCCACCGGCCTGAAGCCCACCGAGTACTGCCAGCAGGTGCGGGTGGGCCGCGCCTGCCGGATGTTGGAGTTCACCCGGCGCACCGTCGAGCAGATTGCCTGGGGCGTGGGATATCAGGACCCAGGCGCATTTCGCAAGGTGTTCCAGCGCACCACCGGCTTGACCCCCAGCGATTACCGGCGTCGTTTCGCGCCGCCTAGATGACCGCGCTATTCAGGGCAAATGCGGCCCAGGCCCTTCGTCGGCCAGATGGTCCTGACGGTTGCGTAGCGGGCATTCCTTGAGTGACATGCACCCGCAGCCGATGCAGCCGTCCAGTTGATCGCGCAACAGGATCATGTCGTCGATACGCCGGTTAAGGTCATCACGCCAGCCTTCCGACAGGCGCTGCCAATCCTCGGCCGTCGGAATATGGTCATTGGGCAGCGCGGCGAGTGCCGTTGCGATGTCGGCCAGCGGAATGCCCAGGCGTTGAGCCATCTTTATTACCGCAACACGGCGCAGCACGGCGCGCGGATACCGGCGCTGGTTGCCGGCGTTGCGCGTGCTGCGGATCAGCCCCTTGGTTTCATAGAAGTGCAGCGCGGTGACTGCCACCCCGCTTCGGGCGGCCAGTTGGCCGACGCTGAGCAGCTTGTCCTGGGCCACTGGTGTAGTTTTCGGCATGCAAAAAGCCTCTTGACCTTGACTTAACTCGAGGTTTTACAGTGCTGGCCATCGCGCTGCAAGCGTCCGGAGCAAGGAGACTGTCCATGACGGCCAATCCGCATTCCCTGTGGTTTACCCAGATGATCGAATACGAAGTGCCTGCCGCACGCCAGGCGGCGCTCGCCCATGCGCTGGTGACGCGCAGTGAAGCGCTCGCCTACCGGTGCGAGGGCTTGCAAGGTGTCAGTGTTCAGGCCAGCGACGACGGCAGTCGGGTACTCCAGTACCTGCAGTGGCAGTCGCGCCAGGCCTGGGCTGCGGCGGCAGAATCCTTTACCGAAGAGCCTTTTCTCGACCTGGTGCGGCTGCACCAGGCGCGCAGTGTCAACTTTACCGCTTATCAGGCGCTGCGCAGCGTGGTGCGTGACGCCGACGGTGGCCTGCATTGCCAGGTCGGCGAGCCTCAGGCGTACCAGGGTGCGTAGTGCGGGTAGCGGTCCAGGCGCGCGCCGACCACCATCTCGCTGATCCACGACGCGAGGATCGAGCTGTAGGCTTTCTGACTTTCTTCGCTGGAAAGCCCGTGATCAGCACCATCGACTATTCGATGGGTGAGCGAGTGGGCGCTGATGAAGGCCGAGCGATAGCTCATCAGCGTGGCATGCGGCACATAATCGTCCTGCTCCGATTCCACCAGCAGCACATCGCCGGCGAATTCTGCGCAGGCTGCCAGGGCACGGTTGTCTGACGGCGCGAGCGGGCGCTGGCGATAGGCATTGAGGCGCTGGCGGTCGAGCGTCTGCTTGGGCGTGTCCCATTCGTCGTCCCAGTACATGGCCGGCACGCGCAAAGCCAGCCACTTCACCGGCCGCTGCAGGGTCAGCAAGGTGGCCAGGTAGCCACCGTAGCTGCTGCCGATGATGGCGATGGCGCTGCTGTCCACTGCCGGGTGGCTGACCAGCCGGTCGTAAGCCGCGAGCAGGTCTTTCAGGTTTTGCTCGCGAGTCACTGTGAGGCGCTGGCTCTCGGTCTTTTCGTGGCCGCGCAGGTCGAAGGTCATGCACACACAGCCCAGCCCGGTAATGTGCCTGGCGCGGGCGAGGTCGCGTTGCTGGCTGCCACCCCAGCCGTGCACGAAGAGGATGCCGGGCATCTTGCTTCCGGGGCTGACCAAGGTACCGACGATGCTGTCATCGTCGACTTGCAGCTCGATGGTCTCACTCTGAATGGTCATGCTCGCGAATCCGCGCGAATTTGCTGAGTTGTCCGAGTTCACTGTCGTTTCCTTGGTAGAAGAGGGTGGCGTCAGCGGGCAGGTCGGGCGTGCTGAACACTTCGTGGGTGGAGGCATGCACCCGCTGCAGTGCCGGGTCAGCCGCAAATGCCTGCAGGGCCAGCAGCTCTGCGCTGCTGGCCCCGCCCAGGCGCCAGGATTGTTCGAGCACGCCGCTGCGCAGATGGCCTTGCGCGTCGAAGCCGCGGGCAATGTCGTAGTTGCGACGCGAAGCGATGAAGCCTGGGAACTGCTGCTCGGCTGCCTGTTCGTAGGTCATGGCCTGGTTGATCGCCAGGCGCAGGTGATCCTCAAGTGGGAGTTGCAGCAATGCCTGGTAATCGCCGCGAACCACGATCAGGTCAGAGCCGCCATAGACTTCTATGCCCTGGTGGTCGCGGGTCAATTGCTGGGTGCCGTGGTAGCTGCAGGTCAGGCCGGCAACCCGAACCTGGCCGACGCTGTAGGTTTCTACCCCACTGAGGTCTTCCTCCAGCACCAGCCCCCATAACCCCAAGGCCTGGTCATCCATGTCTGCGAGCAGCGGCTCCAGTTCATCCAGTGCCACGATGACCTGTTGTCCGCGCCCGGCACAGGCCAGTACGGGCTTGAGCCGCACAGGGCCGTCGCGCAGCAGTAGCTCTGCGGCCCGGCGGGCATCGGCTTTGCTGAACACGGTATAGCCGCAGAGCAGGGCATCGCTGGCCTGGAGGGCGAATGCATCAGTCCAGCCGGGCGGGAAATCGGCGTTGGCCGGCAGTGGGTGAGAGATTGCCTTGGTTGCCATGTAAGGATGACTGACCACGCCGCCGAACAGGTCGTGCTCGGTCAGGATGCCTATGGCCGCCTGGCGCTGTGGGTCGACCAGGGTTTCAGTCGGCAGGTAATAGTAGCCGTCGGCGGCGGTAGGGGAGTAATCGGGCTCTACGTGGTGGCAGCCCAGAAGGCCGGCAATGCCGGCCGCCAGCTTGAGGTGCACGGCGTGTTCGTGTTCTGGCGTGTGCTCGCGTGTGTCGAGCAGTACGACACCTGTCTTCGGTTCGCAGGCGCTGGGCATGGGCATCAGCCTGTCTGCAATGAATGTAATGGTTGTGAAGCCCCATTGTTCGGGAAGTTCAGCCAGAAGCGATCGATGGTCCCGGCTTGATTGTAGGAAGCGTCCTGATTGCAGGTGTCGTCATGGGCATTGCATGCCGCGAGTTGGCCGTCCTGATTGCAGGGCAGTAATGGCTGTTCCATTATCGTGCTTTGGGCTTAACCAGGCTGTGATCGCAGGAGTGCGCATGAACGTTCAGACCACCATCGAGCAGAGTGTTCCGCAGCGCCTGGCGCGCGTGCGTGAGGTAATGGCCAGGGAGGGCGTCGATGCCCTGCTGGTGCCCTCGGCCGATCCTCACCTTTCCGAATACCTGCCGGGCTACTGGCAAGGGCGCCGGTGGCTGTCGGGGTTCGATGGTTCGGTGGGCACCCTTGTGGTCACTGCCGATTTTGCCGGGTTGTGGGCTGACAGCCGCTACTGGGAGCAAGCGGACAGAGAGTTGGCGGGCAGTGGCATTGAGCTGATGAAGTTGCTGCCGGGCAAACCCGGTGCGCTGGAATGGCTGGGTGACAACATCCGGGCGGCGGGCGCGGTGGCCGTGGATGGCGCGGTCATGGCCCTGGCGTCGGCACGCCAACTTGAGGAGCGCCTGAAGGCTCGCGATATCCGTCTGCTCACTGACCGGGACCTGCTTGCGCAGGTTTGGGATGGGCGCCCGGCGCTGCCATCAAACCCGGTTTATCAGCACTTGCCGCCCCACGCCACGGTCAGCCGGGCGGAAAAGCTCGCCCAGCTGCGTAGCACCCTGGCAGAGAAGGGTGCGGATTGGCACTTCATCGCGACACTGGACGATATCGCCTGGCTGTTCAACCTGCGTGGCAGTGATGTCTCCTACAACCCGGTGTTCGTTTCGTTTGCCCTGATTGGCCAAAAGCAGGCCACCCTGTTCGTCGGAGCGGGAAAGGTCGATGAGCACCTGCGGCATGTGTTGCAAGTCGACGGGATTGAGTTACGTGATTACGCCGATGTAGGCACGGTGCTGTCGCAAGTGACACCTGAGAGTCGGCTGTTAGTGGACCCGTCGCGGGTAACCTGCGGTTTGCTGAAACACCTGGATGCACAGGTTCAACTGATCGAGGCGCTTAACCCGACCACGCTGAGCAAGTCACGCAAGGGCGAAGATGAGCTGGTTCATGTCCGCAAGGTCATGGAGCAAGATGGCGCTGCCCTGTGCGAATTCTTCGCTTGGCTGGAGGCGCATCAGGGCACGGAAGTCATTACCGAACTGACCATCGATGAACAGCTGAGTGCGGCGCGCGCCCGTCGCCCCGGCTTCGTTTCGCTGAGCTTTTCCACCATTGCCGCGTTCAACGGCAACGGTGCCATGCCCCACTACCGGGCTACCGAGCAGTCTCATGCCGTGATCGAAGGCGACGGCTTGCTGTTGATCGACTCAGGAGGGCAATACCTGGGCGGCACTACCGATATAACCCGCATGGTTCCGGTAGGCACGCCCAGCCTCGAGCAGAAACAGGATTGCACCAGGGTGCTCAAGGGCATGATTGCCTTGTCACGCGCCACTTTCCCCCGCGGCATTCTTTCGCCGCTGCTCGACGCCATCGCGCGCGCGCCGATATGGGCTGATCAGGTCGACTATGGCCACGGTACCGGTCACGGTGTCGGCTATTTCATGAATGTGCACGAAGGGCCGCAAGTGATCGCCTACCAGGCTGCAACCGCGCCGCAGACGGCCATGCAGGCCGGGATGATCAGTTCGATCGAACCGGGTACCTACCGTCCTGGCGCCTGGGGTGTGCGTATCGAGAACCTGGTGGTAAACCGGGAGGCAGGCAAGTCTGCATTTGGCGACTTCCTCACATTCGAGACCCTGACGCTATGCCCTATCGATACGCGCTGCCTGCTGGCGGACTTGCTCACAAAAGAGGAGCTTGTCTGGCTGAACAGCTACCACAGGGTGGTGCGTGAGCGCCTTGCGCCGTTGCTTGCCGGCGATGCGTTGGCCTGGCTTGAGGAGCGTACGGCGCCGCTCTGAGTGGCTAGGGCAGCGTGTGAATGAAAGAAGGGCAGCTCATGGGCTGCCCTTTTCTTCATTTGCAGATGACGATCATGCTGCGGCTGGTGTAGCCGGCGGGGTTGATGCCGAAGAGGTAATCTCCCGGTTCCTCGCCAGTGTCGCCGGAGCGCGCGATGACTTTATAACCGCGCTTGCTGCAAGAGGTGGCTGCCTTGCTGTAGCACTTGTCCCACGACGAGGAAAGGCCGGAGCAGTTGATATGCAGGCCCTTTTTTCCCTTTTTGACCTCGGTCTTGGCCGTTGCGGCGCATCCAGCAATGGCCAGAACGGCCAGGATGAGCAAAATACGTTTCATTCCTGTCCTTAAATGCAGGGCTAATGGTGGTCTGACCCTGTCGTAATGGCTTCAGTTCTTCCTGAATCTTCCTCAGCTTCCGTGTTCGCTCAAGTAGATAGCCAAAAGATTATGACTTTGTGACAGCTTAATCAGCGAGGCGGGCCGCCACAATGGTTAATCCCATCCCAAATGGAAATATTTCTCAAATCAGTCGGCCGCAACGGGGGGGTTAGCTTCTTTGCGCATCGACAGGGTGGCACCGACAGAAGCGGCAATAATGGCGAAAATCGCCAGCCATTGGGTCACGCTCAACAACTCACCCAGGAACAGCAGGCCGGACAAGGCGCCAATGGCGGGTTCAATGCTCATCAGCGTGCCGAATGTGCGTGCTGGCATGCGAGTCAGGGCAACCATTTCCAAGCTATAGGGCAGTGCTGTCGAGAGTATGGCGACCCCGAGGGCCAGCGGGATGACTGCAGGTGTCAACAGGGCGCTGCCGGCATGAACGATACCGATTGGCGCTACGAAGATGGCGGCAACTACAACACCCAGTGCGGCACTCTGGATGCCATGCTCCGCGCCCGCGCGTTGGCCGAAGAGGATATACAGTGCCCAGCACACACCCGCGCCCAGCGCATAGCCAGCCCCTGTCAGGTCCAGGGACTGGCCACCGTGACCGACGGGGATCAATAGCAACAGGCCGGTGACCGCCAGGGCAATCCACAAGAAATCGATCACCCGCCGTGAGGCGAAAAGCGCTACGGCCAGCGGGCCGGTGAATTCCAGAGCGACGGCGATGCCAAGGGGCGTTGTTTGCAGTGCCATATAGAAGAGGAAGTTCATGCCCCCCAGGGCCATGCCGTAAATGACCACGTTGCGCAGCGTGCTGGCGGTCATGCGTACGCGCCATGGGCGCAATATAAGCAGCATGATGATACTGGCGAAGATCAGGCGCAGCGTCGTGGTGCCTTGTGCGCCGATCATGGGGAACATGCTTTTGGCCAAGGATGCGCCCGATTGTATTGATGCCATGGCGATGAGCAGCAGGCCGATGGGGAAGAGCGTGGAGGCCAGGCTGCGGGGCTGGGTGTTCATTTGTGGGCGGCGATCCTTGATAGGGGAGGGGGTGTGCAATATAGTGCGCAATTGCTGGGGGCCGGCGCAAGGCGTGCGCGCACTGGTTATTTCCTCCTTTAATGAAAGTAACTGTTGACGTGGTCTTCAATCCCCTTATAATGCGCCCCACTTCCAGCGACATCGGAACGACAAACTCCTTGAGATTCAATGAGTTAAGTAGTTAAGGTGGTGCTGCAAGGGCTACGATCGAATGATCGCAAGCGGTTGAAATGGTGGTTGACAGCGCTTCTAAACGCTGTATGATTCACCTCCGCTATGAGAGATCGCAGCGAGTTAAGTGTTTGAAGCTAAACGAGTTTCTCGGTAAAAACTTCAAAATAAACGCTTGACAGGTTCTGAGGAAAGCGTAGAATGCGCGCCTCGGTTGAGACGAAAAGCTCTTAACCAAACGCTCTTTAACAAATTGAATCAAGCAATTCGTGTGGGTGCTTGTGAGTACGGACTGATAGTCAAAAAGATTATCAGCATCACAAGTGACCATGCGAGAAATCACATAGTCATTTGAGATTGCTGAGCCAAGTTTAGGGTTTCTTAAAAACCCAAGCAGTATTGAACTGAAGAGTTTGATCATGGCTCAGATT
>NZ_JBDFPP010000015.1:0-120441 GCF_039672635.1 Pseudomonas sp. P39-UII1 | reverse complement strand
CGTGCCATGGCCTGATAGGCCATAGTTGCCAGCCTTGTTAGCACGACGAGGTTTTTCGGCTGGCACTGCTGCCGCCTCACCTGTCTTCAGTCATGCGCCAAGGCGGACAACCATGGCCTGACTGGAATGGCACGTTGCAACAAATGTGGGAGCGGCGGTGCGGCGATCCGACTTGCCCCGCGAAGCGCCGCGCGGGCGGCGCTCGATCTCAAGGGCGCTGAAAATCTCAAGGCAGGCGCGCGAAACGCCGCGCGGGCGGCGCTCGACCTGAAGGGCGCCAGAGCACTTAAGCCAAGCACCTCAATCTTCCGCCTGCTCCTCGCCACCCTGGCGGCTCATGCCGTACTTGCGCATTTTCTCGACCAAGGTGGTGCGGCGAATACGCAAACGTTCAGCGGCGCGCGCCACGATACCGTTGGCATCGTCCAGCGCCTGCTGGATCAGGCCCTGCTCCAGGCTACCGAGGTAGTCCTTCAGGTCCAGGCCCTCAGGCGGCAGCATGGCGTGGCTGGAAAAACTCGGCGCGTGGCCATTGATCGCCACCCGCTCTTCCAGGTCGCTGCGCAGGCTGTCGACCAGCTGCTCGTCTTCGTCGTCGATATAGCGGAATTTCTTCGGCAGCTCCGACACACCAATCACCCCATACGGGTGCATGATGGCCATGCGCTCGACCAGGTTGGCCAGCTCGCGCACGTTGCCCGGCCAGCCATGCCGGCAGAGCGACATGATTGCTGCGGAGTTGAAACGGATCGAACCGCGCTTCTCGTGCTCCATGCGCGAAATCAGCTCGTTCATCAGCAGCGGGATGTCTTCCACGCGCTCACGCAGCGGCGCCATCTCGATGGGGAACACGTTCAGGCGGTAATACAGGTCTTCGCGGAAAGTCCCATCCTCGATCATGGTCTCGAGGTTCTTGTGGGTCGCGGCGATGATGCGCACATCGATGCTCTGGGTCTTGTTGCTGCCGACCCGCTCGAAGGTACGCTCCTGCAGTACGCGCAGCAGCTTGACCTGCATCGGCAGCGGCATGTCGCCGATTTCGTCGAGGAACAGGGTGCCGCCATTGGCCAGCTCGAAGCGCCCTGCGCGGCTGGTGATGGCGCCGGTGAAAGCCCCCTTCTCATGGCCGAACAGTTCGCTTTCCAGCAGCTCCGCCGGGATCGCCCCGCAATTGACCGGCACGAACGGCGCATCCCGGCGCTTGGAGTGGTAGTGCAGGTTGCGCGCCACCACCTCCTTGCCGGTGCCGGATTCACCCAGGATCAGCACGCTGGCGTCGGTATCGGCCACCTGCTGCATCATCTGCCGCACATGCTGGATGGCACGGCTGGTACCGACCAGGCTGCGGAACAGGTTGGGCTCGCGCTGGCGCCCGCGCTCACGGGCCTGGTCGTACATCTCGCGATAGACCTGGGCACGGTGCAGGGAATCGAGCAGCTGACTGTAGCTCGGCGGCATTTCGAGGTTGGACAGCACGCGACGGCGAAGCTCCTCCGGGTAATCCGAAGAAGAAATTTCACCAATCAGCAACACCGGAAGGAACTCATCCCACCCAGCCACTGTCTTAAGCAACCCCAGCACATTGCCTGGAGCGTTTACGGTTCCGATCAGCACGCAGAGCACTTCACGGCTCGAAGACAACGGCTCTACCGCCTGCTGCCAGTCCTGGCTCGCGCAGGGCAGGTTTTCTTCGCCGAGGAAGTTCAGAACCACCGCCAGATCGCGGCGGCGGGCGCTGTCGTCATCGATCAGGAGAATCTTGGTTTCACGCCACATGCAATAGCAACTTCCCTAGTCATATCGGCGCCCGAAGGCGTGCTCGACATCATTCTGACTGAATGGTCAGTGGTCGGACGTCTGAAATTCGAAAACAGCCACTAGTAAAGTCAAAAAAACACATACAGTCAAATTAATGGCGCACGACTTTTAGGACATCTGTGGTCAACTGAACAGATGGTATACCTTAGCCGCATTTTTCGCCTGACGGATTTGGGTCATCTCGTCGACTATTGATTGACGTTCGCCACTTGCAACCTCGATTAACTGCCGGTAGACGTCCAGCAACTGCTCCAGGCTGTCGCGCACATCCGCCTCCTGCCCTTGCGCCTCGGTAAGCACATCGTTGATACGCAGGCGGCATTCCAGGTCCAGTTCACCCACCGCATCCCAGTCTCGGTTCGCCAGGGCGCCCAGCAGCAATTCGCGGGTCTGTTCGATACGGGTGATCACATCGCTCATGGCATCCTCCTTGTTCAGGGGGCCGGCGACTGGTCGCCGATCGCATCCCAACCTTCCTTGACGGTAATCAGCAGGCGCGCGACTTCGTCGATGATCGCCGGGTCGCTTTTGGCGTTGGCCTCAACCAGGCGACGGCTCATGTAGGTATACAGGCTGTCCAGTTCGGCCAGGCTGTCGGCATGGTTTTCCAGATCCAGACCTTCGCGCAGCCCCCCGATGATGTCGATGGCCTTGCCCAGCAGGATGCCCTTTTGGGCGATGTCCTTGCGCGCAATGGCACCCTTGGCTTGGGCCAGGCGATCAAGCCCGCCCTGCATGAGCATCTGCACCAGACGGTGCGGGCTCGCTTCGGAAGTTTGTGCCGCACCATTGACTTTTTGGTATTGCCGAAGGGCCAACATCGGGTTCATGTATCTACCTCGTTGCAGCGAAAAAGGTTGCTTGTAACCTGTGTATCGCCGGCACGTCAAAAAACTTTAGGGCCAAAACAAAAAGCCCGGCGCGTCGCGAGACACTACCGGGCTTATTGTCACGCCACGCCGATCAGGAATTCTTGGCCTGGGCGTTGATAGCTTCGAAAATCGAAGTGATCTGGCTGGCCTGCGCCTTCATCTTGCCCAGCGCGGTATCCAGTGCCACATACTGCTTGGTCAGCGACTCGGTCAGGGATTCGACACGACGGTCCAGAGCCGCCTGCTGACTGGCCAGCAACGAAGCGGTCTTGTCCAGATTCTGCTTGCGCGTCGCCAGGCTGCCATCGGTCTTGTTGTACGGATCGATAGCCTTGTTCATCCGCTCGAAGATGCCGTTGGTGCCGGTGAAAAGCTCCTGCACCTGCGACCCCAGCTTCTTGTCGTTCATCGCCGCGGTGAACTTGGTGCTGCTGAACTCGAGCGTGCCGTCCTTCTGCGTGTTGATACCCAGCTGGCTGAGGCTGGTCAGTTGATCACCCGCCCCGACTTCACTCAACACCTTGCGCACATCGCCGAGCAACGAGCGCGTCGTCGGGTCGTTGGTCAAGGCGCCGAGGACCAGGTTATCGTCCTCGTCACGGCTGGTCGAAGTGAGCGAAGTGATGGCTTTCTGCAGAGTGTTGTAGGCATCCACAAAGCTCTGGACAGACTTCTTAAGCCCGTCGTTGTCCGCCGCTACCGTGACCTTGGTAGCCGTGCCCGATACGCCGCTGGCCGTGGCCCCGGTCAATTCCAGGGTCATGCCGCTGATGGCGTCGCTGACCGTGTTGCTGGCACTTTTTACGCTCAGGCCATCAATGGTGAGCTGGGCATCCTTCGCCAGGTCAGTGATGTAGCCGGCACCCGAGCCAGTCATCTTGGCGGTGCCATCGATCTCGAGTTCGGCGATGCCGCTGACGGAGATATCGGAACCGGCGCCAGTCGTGGTGGAGCCCAGCACCAGGCGGGAGCCGCCCTCTTCGTTGACGATGTTGGCGGAAATACCGTTGCTGCCCAGCTCTTTGTTGATCTGGTCGCGCACGCTCTGCAACGTGGCCCCGGAAGCCACTTGGATCTTGTAATCCTTCCCGCCCTGCGAAATGGTCAGCTCTCCATCGGAGACCGCACTTGCAGCGCCGCCGGCAAACGCCTGGCTCGCGACCTTCGACCCGGTCGCCAGGTTGAGAACCTTGATGTCGTAGCTACCCGCCACAGCCGAGTTGCTCGATTTGATCTTCACGATCGACTCATTGCCCGACGTTGCCGCGTAGGCATTGAACGATGGGGCATCTTTGTCGTTGAGTTTCTTCATGGCGTCCTGGAACGCCGTCAGAGCACTGCGCAGCGAGCCAATGCCCGAGATCATCGCACTGTTGTTGCTGGTCTGACGGGCGATCTGCGACTTCTTGGCCGCCGTGTCGGCGTTTACCAGCGTCTCGACGATCGTGCCGATTTCAAGACCGGAACCCAGGCCAATGGAGGAGGAAATTGGACTTGCCATGCTGTGTCCCTCTTACCGTGATACGTCGCCCCCATTCCTGCGGGCACGACATTCATTAGCAGCTTTGATGCTTGCCGCCGATCATACCTTGGCGTCAAACAGAATACTGTTGACATCACTCAGACTATGGGCAATTCGCAGCGCCTCTTCGGAAGGCAACTGACGAATCAGCTCACCGCTGTCGGTAGCGATGACTTTGACAACAATTTTGCCGGATTCTTCATCCGTGGAAAATTGCAGATTGCGTTGCGACGCTTTCAGAAACTTTTCGATGTCCGAGACGGCGCTCTTGACCTCATCGACATGCTGCACTGCTTTGGGCTGCTGCTTGTCGTCCTTGGGCTGCGCATCGTCTGCTGGCCGGACAATCGGCTTGTCAGCGTTTTGCTCGGCCGGACGGGCGGCCGCATAAGACAGGTTCAGCTTGACGCTCATGTCCATGACCACTACCTCGCAATGAGAAAGCGGGGAAGCGCCTCAGCAGCGCTTCCCCGCCAGCAACCAGGGCAGATTAGCCCAGCAGCTTCAGTACTGCCGATGGCAGCTGGTTGGCCTGGGCCAGTACCGAGGTCGAAGCTTGCTGCAGAGTCTGCTGCTTGGTCAGCTGGGCAGTTTCAGCAGCGAAGTCGGTGTCCTGTACACGGCCACGGGCAGCTTCGGCGTTCTCGTTGATGTTTTGCAGGTTGTTGATGGTGCTGGTCAGACGGTTCTGCGAAGCACCCAGGTCAGCACGGTTGGTGTTGATGGTCTGCAGAGCGGTGTCGATGGCAGCTACAGCGGCGCTGTAGTTGGTTTCCGACAGGGTGCTGCTGGAGCCCTGGATGTTGATGCCCGAGCCGATGCCCAGCGAGGTGGCGTCGAACTTCTGGTTCAGGTTGATGGTGATCTGGTTTACGCCGCCGGTGTTCGAGCCGACCTGGAAGGTCATGGTCGAAGCGGAGCCGTCCAGCAGGTTCTTGCCGTTCAGCTGGGTGCTGTTGGCGATACGGGTCAGTTCCGAGGACATCGACTGGAATTCTTTGTCCAGGGCGATACGGTCGTCGGCGCTGTTGGAGTCGTTTCGCGACTGGATGGCCAGTTCACGCATACGCTGCAGAATGTTGGTTTGCTCTTGCATCGCGCCTTCAGCGGTCTGGGCGATGGAGATACCGTCGTTGGCGTTTTTGATCGCCATGGTCTGGCCACGGATCTGCGAGGTCATGCGGGTAGCGATCTGCAGGCCGGCAGCGTCGTCTTTGGCGCTGTTGATTTTCAGGCCCGAGGACAGGCGGGTCATCGAGGTAGCCAGCGCGTCGGTGGCACGGTTCAGGTTCTTCTGGACGCCCAGGGAGGTGGTGTTGGTGTTAACAGTCAAAGCCATGACGAATTCCTCGTTGGATTGTGTACTACGGCTTCCGGCCTTGGCAATTTGCCGGGTGTGGCACAGAGAACCTTCGTAATGGTTATCGTCGTCAGGGCGGGTTGCTTTAGGGGAATTTCAAAAAAATTTACTGGCATCCTGCCAGCCCAATGAAATCAAGGGTTTGACGCCAGATTCCAGGCGGGCTGAAAAGGCCGGTAAACAAAAACGCCGCCCATGGGGCGGCGCTTGGCTTTTACGGGCTCGCGATCACCCCTGGCGCTCGATGATCGCCGACCCCCAGGACAGGCCAACTCCGAAGCCACTGAGGGCAACGCGCTTGTGCGCCGAGCCGAGCACGTGCTTTTCCAGCAGTAACGGAATGCTCGAAGACACGGTGTTACCCGTTTCGACCATGTCCTTGATGAATTTCTGCTTGTGCTCACCCTCGTCAAAGCGCGCAGACACCGCGTCGACAATCGCCGCGCTGCCCTGATGCAGGCAGTACAGGTCGACATCATCAGAGGTCAGGTTGCTGGCCTCAAGCAACTGCTGCAGGTGGGCAGGCACCTTGACCAAAGCGAAGTTGTACACCTGCCGGCCGTTCATGAAGAACTTGCCGTCGGTGGTGCGAAGGTGTTCGGCACCGGCACCATCGCTGCCGAACAGCGACTTGCCTAACTGCCAGGTAGCGTCCTCACCCATCCAGGTCGCGGTCGCCGCATCGCCGAACAGCATCGTGGTGTTTCGGTCCTCTGGGTCGACAATCTTCGAATAGGGGTCGGCGGTGATCAGCAAACCGTTCTTCAGCCCCGCAGCCTCCATGAACCCCTTCATCGCATACAGCCCGTAGACATACCCCGAGCACCCCAGAGAAATGTCAAAGGCGGCAATGGCAGTGGGCAGCCCGAGCTTGTGCTGCACGATGGCCGCCGTATGAGGCAGGCCTTCGGCATCGCCGTTCTGGGTCACGACAATGACCGCATCGATACTAGCCGGGTCCAGCGACGGGTTGGCGGCAAAGAGATTCCTGACGGCCTCGACGCAGAGATCGGAGGTTTCCTGGCCGGAATCTTTGCGCGGCAAGAAGGTGGAGCCGATCTTGCCAAAGATAAAATCCTGGTCCTTGCCAAATTTCGCGCCTTGCGCGTAGTTGTCCACGCCGTCAGTCGGCACGTAACTGGCGATGCTTTTAATGCCAATCATATGGCTTCCCAATTCAATGACAGCAAAGTGCGTACTGCGCTTGACACCCCACGGCCAGGCAAGAAGGTATTTCCGGACAAACGGGGGCGATCACGCAGTCGTTAACGGATGTAACGATGATAACAGTGAAGATGCCCGCCGTGACTCTTAAGTCACGCTATTTGTCGATTCATGTGCCGGAAAACCGCTCGATAGCCGTGGAAACGAAGAAGGCGCGCCGACAAGTCGGAACGCCCTCCATTCGCTGACGTGCAAGATCAACGCCGGTGATTTCAGCCGGCGATCCAGGCGCGGTACCAAGCCTCCAGATGATCGCCTTCAAGCATCCAGTCCCGCTGCACCACTGCCCGCAATTGATCACCCATTCGCTCGCTGGCAGCCGGATCGCTTACATGCATCCTGATCGCTTCGACCCATTCGGCGGCGCAGTTGCTGACCCGCGTGACCGGCAGCAAGCCTTGGTATGTGCGGACATCGCTGCACACCACCGGTACACCACAGGCGCCAAATTCCAACAGGCGCTGGTGGCCGAGGCACTCGTTGAGCGCACCGTGCTCCAATGGCGCCAAAGCCACGTCCAGCCCCAGTTGAGCCAAGGCGAAGGGGTAGCGTTCGGCTTGCGCAGCGGCATGGATTTCATGGACGAATGCGCGCAGGCTTGGCGGGCATTCGCCCAGCAACACCCATTCCACTTCCCCTGCCAACGCGCTGACGACATCGAGGATCAGTGCCTGCTCAGCGGGGCAGCTTATGTCAGCCCCTACAAGCCCGACACGCGGCTTGCGCCCTGTGCCACGCGTGCTTTCGAGCGACTTCCACCATTGCGGCAGCAGCCGGCTTTCGATCACCCGGATATCGCCATGCACGTTGGCGAAGGTCTCGGCCAGCGCCTCGCTCCCCACAACCAGTCGGTCGGCGAACTCCGCGCTGCGATGCAGCGCCACGAGGGCGTGCTCCAGAGCTGGCAGGTCCGCCGCCAGGCCTCGCAGTGACTGCACTTCCAACTCCATCACCTTGAACGCTTTGGAGAACGCCGAAAGGCGCTGCATGCGCACCACTTGCCGATCATCCACCGTACGTCGCAAAACGAGCGTATCCGGGGCGTAACGCTCCAACTCAGTCACGGACAACTGCGTCTGAATCAACGCACCCTCAATCAGGCCAGCGCGGCTGAGAGCCTCGAACGGCTGAATAACCCTCGAGTCGGCGCTGTCATGCAAGCTTTCTACGCATGCCAATACCGTAGGCAGTGGCTGCCAGGATGCGAGAGGCTTCCAACTGAGCTTGCTCGGTGCCAAAGTGAATTCGCCGCCACTGAGTGCAAAATGGGCACTGTAGGCAGGGTCACGGGCCAGCAATGGCAACCAACGCGCGTAAAGGGCATCTTCCTGTTCGGCAGTGACCGCCGGCGCAAGGGTTTCGCTGATCAACAGCGAAGCCCGCGGCGTCCACACATTGAGATACCCTGCGCCATGCAGACGCAGACACAGGTCAACATCCGCCCAAGGGGCCATCTCGGGGCTTTCATCAAAGCCACCGACTTCCATGAACAACGCCTTGCCCAGCATCATGCAGTGCCCACTGACCGCCGCATGGTTCTGATCGACAAGCAACCGTTGCAGGTAGCCGGCAGCCTCCATTGGCCGCCCCCTGGCTACCCTGCCCACCGGCCCATCGAGCCCCAGCACCAGGCCGCCGTGACGCACCGTGCAGTCACTTGCCAGCAATTTTGCCCCTACGGCGCCCGCTTCCTGCCGGCAGGCATGGTTGACCAGTTGGAGCAACCAGTCAGGCTCAAGTACGGCAATCCCACCGTGCAGCCACAACAACAGTTCGCCATGTGCCTGCTGGGCGGCAAGATTGCGCACCTGCACCGATGAAAGCTCAGCCGGGAACCGCAGGATCCGGATGCACGCTGCGCCCAATTGCTCAACGCCTTCAAGCCAGGCTTGCAAGGCAGGGTCATTCACCTGCTGGTCCAGCAGCATGATCTCGAAGGCGCGGTAGCTGGTTTTTTCCAACAGGGTATCCAGGCATCGGCGAACCCGCTCCAGCCCTTCCTCCGTGGAGATCATGATGCTGACCAGAGCACTCTCGCCCACTCCGTAGTCAACGTCATAGTGACCCGGCAGGCGACTGCCCAGCGAGGCGCCCTCGAACCCCCTGGCCAACAGGTGGCGCTGAAGCACTTCTCGCGTGGCCGGGCAGTCGCGCAGCGGCACACTGTCACGGGTTAGCAACGGTTCACTGATATGACCCAGGCCTTCCAGCCCTTGGTCTTCGATCAGGCGCAGTAGCAGATCCAGCTCGAAGGCTTCGCCGGCCTCTTGGCGGAAACCACCGAGCGACAGCCAGGCATCACGACTGAACAACCAATGGTTGGCCAAAATACCCGGCACACTGAGCAGCATGTCCAGGTTCAACCCTGGGCGCAGGGCCAATGTCAGTGCACCCGCTGGCGAACGCAGCACTTCGTCACCGTGAACGGCGCGCAGGCCCGGCGCATCCAGCAAGTCCAGGGCGGCAATCAACAGGCCACTGGCAGTGAACTCGCACCCGGCTTCTACCAGCATGAACCAGTCGAAATCACCTTCGCGCACGGCATGCTCGATTTCGGCCATGACAGAACCTTCTGCAAGCCGTCGAATGTGCAGCTTGTCCCCGGGTCTAGACGCCGCACCTACATCGAGGGGTGTCAACGCCACAATCTTCAGCGCGGGATAAAGATTGTTTTCCGGGCTTAAACTGCGCAGCGTCAGCTCTAGCCGATCGGCATCACCCTCGCGGTCGATCACCACCAGGCCAAGGGTCGGCAGGGCATTGGCGGCCAATCGTGCATCGATCAATTGCTGCTGCACGGCACTTGGCCTGCGCTCGTCCAGCCAGGCCTGCACATCAAGGTCGACCGGCAACGGCGGATGCTGACGCAGCGCGGCCTGGATCTGCTCGTTCGCCGTGGCTACCTCGCCTCCCCTTGCCGTGATGTCTGCGATCTGCTGGGCAAAGGTAGCGCGGAAAACCTTCTCGCGCAGCTCCCCGTAACTAGTGCGGTTTTCCGCCGTATCAGCCTCGCGCAGGCACGCCTTGATCTGGTCCAGCCGAACCAGATCGGCATTCAGTTCTGCGCCGGTCAACGGTGGTTTCAATGCTTCGTTGACGTGAACGCGCCATTGCGTCTCGGTGGCCAGGATAAGGGAAAGCAGCCGCTCCATGACGAACACCTTGCACGCATAGCCTTCCGTGGCACGGTGCAAGGTGGCGGCATTCAGCGCGGCACCGTAGGCCGTTGGCCACTCGCCACTGCGCGCCTGCTCGGCCGCCTGGAAGATAGTCTCTGCTTTGCTCAGCCAGTGCCGCCAGAAGCGCGGCTTGGCGATGAAGTAGTTGCAGAACTGCGACTGCGTCGAATCCATCACCAAGGTTTCAAGATCAACCCCCGGGGCCAGACGACGCGCCATTTCCACGAACACCGGCCAGATATTGGGATGGTGAACGAGGCCTTGGATAAAGACGTTTTCGTAGCGGGCTCCGTCCGAGAAGAAGACCGGGAACAGCAAGACATCGGCATCGTCCGGAGCCGAATCGACAAAACTCAGTACCTGACGAGAGTCCAGGCCGGTCTTTTCCTTGAATCGAGGCGACAGAACGCCATAGAACGCGTTCTCGTCCAGCGCGCTGCTCTGCAGCAGGTTGCGGATCGGCCAGTACTCGGCCCAGTCGGGTCGCTGACCGATGTTATCCAGCGGTATGTAGCCCGGCTCCAGCATCGTGCGGGTTTCTTCTGAATAGAAGATCTGGTGAATATGCGCACGTGCTGGGGCTGTCACGGGTGCGGCATCCGCAAATGCCAGGCACAGCGACAGCGGGCCTGCCAGGCCCGGCATTCCGGCGAACGCGCCGGAGCTGCGCAGTTCGATATCGGTGACGCCCTGATCGTTGGGCTCGAATGGCAGCAGCAAGCGTTGCACGCCAGCATTCCCGACCTGCAGTTCGCGCACACAGCGGCCATTGATCCAGACTTGAGTGACGAACGGGAAGATGTCGTATTGCTGCCCGGCAACTGCACTCATCAGTAGTTCGACGCCGGCCGACGAGGCCGCACGTCCTTTCACCGCCGGGGCCAGCTGCAATGCCGCTCGCGGCCCGGCCAGATACTGGCCGGCGCGATTCCCGACGACCCGCAGTACCGATGAGCGCAGCACGAGGTTGATCTTCTCGTCTTGCCACAAGGCCGTACGCCCGTCAGCCGCTACCGTTTCCCAAAACGCATCGAATACTTCGTCGTCGATGGTTTGCGGCAATTGCTTGAGCAATCTTTGCAGAGTGTGCGCCGCCACCAGCTGCCAGGCCGGACGCCCTTGCGATTGCCTTAACGCGCAGCGCAGGCGCTGGCGCACCCAAGCCTGGCTGTCATTGCTGTACGTCTCGGCGGGTAAGCTCTGCGCGCTCAACAGCACGGCATCGACTTCCCCATTGGCCAGCGAGGCCAGGCCGTCGCTGACCTGATGGGCGCTGCCAGGGCTGCAGGCAAGTTCGCCGTCCACCAGCAGGTAGCTATGGTCGGCCTGGCCATCGCGCAAGCGCCCTGCCAGCCATCGCTCACGGTCTGCCGGTGCGACGACGGAAATGTGTTTGAACGCCAGGCACGCGTCGAACGCTTCATGCAGATGCGCCGCCTGATCGCTGTACTGCCCATCGATCACCACATGCAGGCGAGGCACCTGGGCAATGGCCGAGGCCACACGTTCGGCCGAACGGCCATCCCTGAAGTGGCCGTAGAGGTGACGAACACGTTCTCGCTGGGCAGCCCGGCAATGCATATGGTGCAAGCCATGCGCGTCTTTGAGCAGCGCTATGAACGCTTCGTCGTCACCGAATTCCATACCGATATCACGCCAGGCGTTGCCGGGTGCATCGGGGTTGTACTCCCAGTGCCCTACCCGGGCTTCGCTGGAATACAGCAAGATCGGCCGGTCCAGCACCATGTATTCGAACAGCAGCGACGAACGATCCGCGACCAGGATATCCGCCTCGGCGAAGCTGTCGGCAATGCTCGCTTCAGGATCATCGACCAGCTCGACCCGGGGGTCGGCTGCCACCTGCTCACGCCACTGTCCCATCAGGTCACGGAACAACGCCTTGTCCACGACGAAGCTGTGCTCATGCTGCACGATGGCAGGATGCGGCTTGATGATGATTCTGGCTTGGGGGTAGACCGAGCGGATCAGGCGCACGATACGGTCACCGAAATACACCGCCGCACTGATTTCCGGGTTGTAGGTGGGTGCAAACAGAATCGTCGGCTCGGCTTCGCTCAACTGGCGCTCGGGCAGTTTGAACACCTGGTCGACCCAGGCATTGCCAGTCAGCAGGAAACCATGGCGTGGATGGACATTGGACAGCAACGTGTCTTCGATATCCCAGACGCTGCCGCACAAGTAGTCAGCATGGTTGTATTGCGGCTCGGCATAGCCATATCGAGTGACCGAGCCATGGCGCATGCCGATCAGCAGTACCTGATGCGCATCGCAATAATCCCGCCAGAACTCCACCGACCAACCATCGGCAACCACAATGACCTGCGGCTTCCAAGCCATCACTTCATCGATCGAAAGGCTCAGGAGGCTTTCGTCGAAGCAGGCTGCCAATGGCCGCAAGGAACGGAAATGAAACGGCATGCTGCCGTAGCAGGCCACACGCAAGCCGGCAACAGGCAATGTGGCAGGTGCCTCGAGCACCGTGCGAAACACATAAAGCACGCTGGTCTGACCGCAGTTATGCATGGTCAGCAGCGGATGCCTGGCTTCTTCGCGCAACCCCAGCGAACGGATGAGCGCGAGGTAGCGGGATTCAGGCCGATACTTGGCTTCGTAATGCTCGTTGAGCAGGGTCCGTGCCTCGCCCTCCTGCAGCAGGACCGAATCCTTCAGGATCAGTTGCCCACCGGGCTTGAGCATCGACAACGCTCGCAGGACCACGCGCGCGGCGGCAGTGTCATCACTGATAGTGGTCAACACGCCCATCAGGCTGACAGCGTCGAACTGCTGCTCGCAAGCGAACTCGAACACATCGGCAACCTGGAAATCGATGTTGTCGACGTTTTGCTCCAGGGCCTTGGCTCGCGCCTGCTCGATCAGTTTTTCACCCACATCGAACGCCACCACGCGCCCCGCACCACGGGCGAAGAGCAAGCTGAACTCACCATCAGCACAGCCGATATCCAGTACCTGGGCGTTGGTGGGCAGCGAGGGCAATACCTGCGAAAGCAAGCACTCGCGCTGGCGCTTGTAGAGTTCTTGCGGGCCAATCTGGCCGCGCTCGGTCTGGCTCCAGAAGTGACGCGCCACTTGACCCTGTTGGTTATTACTCATTCTCGCCCCACTGCGTCGCAAAGACTTTACGTGCCATGTCCAGGTCCGCCGTCGTGTCGATATCAAATGCTTTGAGTTCGAAAGCAGGCAACGGCAGGCAGGTTTCCAACGCCTGGTAAACGAAGATCGGCTGGTTGACCACGATCTGCGGCTTTATCACGGCGATGCCCGTCCACTCCATGGCATATTTCGGTTCACGGGTGAAACCCAGCAATCGGGTGCCAGCGTCATCGAGGTGGACCCTCACGCCGTCGCTGGTGATGTAGGGCGAAACGCCTACCAACTGGTCGTGGTGTTGCGCTGCCTCCAGGAACGCATCGAAGCTGCGGGGCTCAACGACAGTATCCGCGTCCAGCACCAGCATCCGCTCATCGAGGTGTCGAGAAACCCGGTAGATGCTTTGCAGGGTGTTGGTGCGCGCGTAGTCGGGGTTGCGTACCACGATTACATCGGGACGCAGTGAGATGGCATGCTCGATCACCTCTTCCTCATGAAAGCCGACCACCAGCCAGACAGTTTCTGCCCAGTGCAGACGCTCGAGGTGCCAATCGAGGAGCGTCCGACCCGCCACTTCGACCAGGCATTTCGGCTTGTTAAGCCCCAGCCGCGAGCCGATGCCGGCGGCGCAGATTACAGCGTGCTTAACAAGCGACATAGGGCCTTCCCATCGTAGGTAACAAAATCACTTAGTTTGATCAGCTCTTTGTTCGGCCGATGAACCCCGCCGAAAGCGATACGCCAATCGGCAGCCTCGAACATCGGCACATCATTCATGCCCTCGCCGACTGCGACGATGCGCTCGAAGCGCGAACGCAAGCTGCTGACTGCATCGCCCTTGTGCAAAATATGCTCGACACCGTCCAACTGGCCTTGCTGGTCGAGCCTGGCGAGCGAGGTAAAGCTGTGAATGCCCAGTTTGTCGAGCACCGGCTTCACCCACAGATCAAGGTTGCCCGTGACGATGAAGGATTGTTCGGGGTGACGCGTGATGAACTCCAGGATTGCTGGGTCGAACTCGACGTGCTTGTCGAGCGCCGCATGAATCCAGTCCAGTCGTGCATCGCGAAGCAGTTTGACGCGCAACTTGAACGACTTGTCGAACGGCAGCAGCCCTTCGATGGTGGCCTGTGTAAGGGCGCTGATCTCGTCCTCCAGGCCCACCGAAGTGGCGATCAGCGGCAGTAACTCCTGACGGGTAAGGGTACCGTCGAGATCGAAGCAGTAAGCGGTGCTCATACTTCCCCCCCAGGGCGTCGCAGTATGAAGAAGTACTGCCGGGTCTCTGTGCGCTTCTCCAGGCTTTCGGGGAACAGGAACCCCTCATGCTGGACGAACAGCCCCAGCCCGTCGAAGGCCTGCTCCATCAAGACGTGCAGCTCACTGGCGGTGCGATAGATTGCCGAATACTCGTCGGCAAGCTCTTCGGAATAGAACCGGTCCAGGGTGAACCGCTCGGCGACACCGACGGGCTCGCGCAGGTAGATGCCGCCACCTACAGCGGTCAGTTGCGCGGCATCACGCAGTACCTTCACACAGTCGGCATCGTTGAGGTAAATGAGCAGGCCGGAGATCAGGGCCAGATCGAAAGGCCCTTTGACACTCAGTGCATCAGGCTGGATATCGGTGGCCGACATGACTTGAAAGTGCATGCCCGGCAGCTGCCGCGAGGCAGCCTCCTGCTCGGCTTTGGCAATCAGACTGGCTGAGAAATCAAGGCCCAGATAGTCGAGTGCTTGACACTGTTCGGCAAGGAACCATCCCCATCGCCCTGTTCCGCAGCCAATGTCCAGGATTCGCTGTGCCTGGCCCAGGCCGAGCATATCGGCCATTGCCGTTTTTTCCGCCTGATCGCGTTGTTCGACCAGTTCGGCATTATGATCCTGATACATGGTGGCGCTGAGCACATTGGTGTAGCTGCGGTTGCCGCGCGCTTCGAAAAAGGCTCGGGTCGCGTCGTAGTCAATGGCGACATGCGTACCCTTAATGCGTCGAGAGTCGTTCAAGATTGCTCCTTGTCACTGCAGCGGTCGGGCAATCAAGCAGTCAGAAATCCAACACTCGCCCTGTTCCGATGGCTGAAAGCAAGATGTTTGCCAACGCGCACAAAAAAGCCGGGCAGCGCCCGGCTTGATTGAACGAGGCCAGTCAGGCCAACTCTTGCAGCCAGCGGGGGCCTGCCGCTGTGGGCGGTACGGCAATGCCATGGCTGCCATCCACCGCGACTGCACGCGTGAACGCCCAGGGGGCTTGCGCTGCCAGCGCCAGCGCCACGTCGTCAGGGACACCCGGCACTGCGGGGTTGAACAGCTGCGCGTGAGGGGCCATCAGCACCAACAGACCCTGCTGCCCGACGCGCAGGCACAAGTCGATATCCAGCGCTGCCTGCTGGCCAAGGCCACCCACAGCATCGAAAACCTCTTTGCGTACCATCAGGCCATCAGCGGAAACAGCTTGGCAGGTGCGAACAACACCCAGGCCCAGCGCTTCGACGGTCTCGCCAACACCGCGTCCACGCCAGCCGGCATGAACCTTCCCGCCTTCGAGCAGCTCGTAACCAGCATGACTGACGTACCCGGCACCGTCATGCATCTGGCAACCCACCACACCTACTTCCGGGCGCTGCGCCTGGTTGAGCAGGCTTTCGATCCAGCCTGGGCTGGACACCTGGCTACGGTCACTCATCAGCACAAGATATTCGCCACGCGCCTCGCTGGCGGCCAGGTTGAGCCGCTCAGCCAGCACCGGTGATGGGCATGCCAGCATTCTGACTCGGCTGCCAAGACTAGCCTCCAGGCGCTGCTCGCCCTGGGTAACCACCAGCACTTCATAACGCGGGTAGCGTGTGCGCTGCTGGATACTCGCCAGGCTGGCACCCAGTACCTGCAGATCATCGCCGCCTACCAGCAGGATGCTCACCAGCGGCGTGCTCGTATGCCGGAAATCAATGTGCAGGTGACCCGCTTCATCCTGCCCCACCTGCCCGCGGTAGCCCAACAGCGACAGATGCCGCTCCAGGGTGGCCCGTGCATCAGGCAGCATGGCTTCGCGTTGATTGCTGGTGATGACCAGGAACTCATCGATATGCGCCAGGCCACCCAAGCCCTGAGTCTCCACTATGCGCAACAGCAGATCGAATTCGAGGGCGCCCCGGCAAGTTTCGCTATAGCCATCGACCTGCAGGACTGCCTCGCGGCGCACTAGCCAATGCGTAGCCATCGCATCCGGGCGGCTGCGCAGCAGATCAAGGTCAGCTCCAGGACGCTGCAACGCAACCAGGCGGCCTTCGCCGTCACGCTGAACTTCGTTGCCACACACTGCCTTCAGGTTGTTGTCCTGCGCCAGCTCCAGTTGCAGACGCAACAGCCCGCTGCCGGCCAACTCATCCCCCGCCTGCAACAGCATCATCCAGTCACTGGGCACCTGCCGGGCCACCTGATTGAGGTGCGATACGCTGTTCTGCGCCGTGACCTTGACGAAGTGCACCGTGTCTCGCGGCGTGGTAATGGCGGGAAGGTTGCCGGCCTTGAGCACGACAATGCGCATGTCACGCAACCCGCTGCTGGCGACGCTATCGAACGTCCGCTGCAACGCTTCGTTGTCATCTGCGAGGTCGAGCACCAACAGCGCCATGCTCACGCCTTTGCCTGCCGCCTGGTGCTGCTGTACCCGCTGCCGGCTGGCATCATCCAAGGTGGCTGCGGCCAATGCGTGCAAGACATGCCCCGAGGGCGTAGCGGCCAGGCGCGCGGCACTATCCGGCGCACCTGCAAGGGCCAGACGCTCGATCCAGGCTTCAAGCTCCTGGCGCGCTTCTTCATCCTCCTCGGTCAACACGTCCAATAGCAACTGGCATACTTGCGGCGCGAACAGGTTGATTGACAGCGCCTGCCAATAGCGGTTACGCAATGTGCTCACATTGTCGTTGCCATGCTGCAGCAGCAGATCGCGCTGCCGAACCCAGGCCCCCTCCACCGCGCGCACATGGGCAGGGCCCGCAGGCCATGCATGCAACAGGAATTCCAACGCCGTCAATTGCTTGAACAGCCCGGCATTGTAATAAGGCAGCTCTACGTACTGGCGCACCTCGAAACTGCGCACAGGCTCATGGACGACGCTCGCCCAGGGTGAGGTGAACAGCAGCGGTGCAGCGCCAGTCAATCCGGTAGTCAGTACGAACTGGCGCAGAATTGCGAACCCGTCGTCGTCGTTGAAACACCCACCCTGCTGCGCATCCCATTGCCGCAAGGCGCGCAGGGTCGGCGCCAGTTCGTCACCTTCCACAGCGTGCTCGGCGCACTCGCTGACAACCATGGTCTGCTCCAAGACCTTGATCGCCCCCTGGCGCAACAGGGCAAAAGACAGGCAGAGCAAGCCGTCTTCACCCTCGACATGGGCCGCCATCTCTGCCAGCGCACTGCGCAACTGCTGCACACGCAGTAACGCACGCCACGGCTGCAACCCGCTCAATGCATGCTGCAGCACCCGCTCACGCAAACCGCCCTCGCCATCCTGATGCGCCGTTTCACCCAACCGGTGATAGCCCACCGTCGCATTGCCCGGACGCATACCGAGTGAGTATCCCTGTACGCCCTGCACCTGCGGGTGGCTCAACAGCCACTGCCGAGCCTGCGACAAAGCATCGTGCAGCAGGAAGTCGCTGTCTTTGGCCAGCACCACGAACGGCGTAGTCACCTGATCGAGGGCCCGCGCCAGCGCTACGTGCAGTGGTTCGCCATTCACCCGGTCGACCCCTACAGGCTGGCACCCAAGCCCACGGATGTGCGCACTTGCGCGCGCACGGTAGTTTTCGTCTGCATTGTGCAGGGCGCCCCCGAGCTCAGTGCCCAGCAGCAGTACACTGGTATCCAGCGACGACAAAGTATTCAGGGTTGCATGTCCAGTCATTGGGTTACCCGATGCTATAAAACCAGTCTTGTCACGGTCACTCGCCAGACGACCTGCCGTGACGCTTCAGTCAGCCAACCACGCGTTGGCCCAGTGCTGCAGATGGCGCTCGTTGAGCACGTAATCACGTAAAACGGTTTCCCGCAGGGCATCACCCTGCCGGTAGCTCGCATCAGGGTCGGCCAGGTGCATCCGAATGGCGTCCAGCCACTCGTGCGATCGATTATGGGTGACCCGTGTGCAAGGCAGATACCCGGCATAGGCCTTGGTATCCGAGCAGATCACCGGGAAGCCGCAGGCCCCGTACTCCAGCAGCCGCAGGTTGCTCTTGCAGTCGTTGAAGAGGTTCTGCTCGAGCGGGGCAAGCGCCAGGTCCAGGTTGAGACTGGCCAGTTTCTGCGGATAGAACGTCATCGGGATGCCCTGGTGAAACTCCTTCACGTAAGGGCGCAGCGGCTCCGGGCACATGCCGAAGAATACCCAGTCGACCTCGTCGGCAAGTGTCTTGATAACCTCCAGCAGCAGCTCCAGATCGCCTCGATGGCTAGTGCCGCCAGCCCATCCCACGCGCGGCCTGGCAGCGGTCTGTCGCTCACTGGCAAGCCCGGTCCACAGCCCGGCAGCGAGCATGTTGGGCACCACCCGGATATCCTGGTGCATACTCGAAAGCGCATCGGCCAGCGGCTCGGTGGAGACGACCAACCGATCACACATCGAGATACCGCGCTCGACGAGGTTACGTATGTCAGCAGCGATGTTGCGGGAGTGGTCGTTGCGCTTGGGCACATCAATGATGTAGTCATCGATCTCGTAGATGTGCCTGGCACTGGACGAGCGCACCAGCCGCTCCATCTCCACCACTGAGCTCGCTTTGCTGCGGTACTGGAACACAACGATGTCCGGCTTCTCGCGCTCGATCTGGATCAACTCCGGTAGCGAGTAATCCACGCGCCCCTGTAGCCAGCCGGCATCTTCCAGTGCCTGGAACGGCTGAGACACACGATAGTGGCCCACGGCGGACGAGTTGACCGGCAACGCCATGACCGACGGCAGGACTCGTTTGATGAACGGGTCCCAGCCCTCGCGCAAGCCGGGGTCCATGGTGAAGCTGGCCATCTTCAAGCTGAGATTGCGATTGTAGGCCGGGTCTCGGGCTATTTTGGCCAGCCAGCGGCTGTAGAAAGCATCCCGGTCTTGATGCGGCTCGCTGACTTGCACCTGGCGATGATGGGCTTGACTGGTCAGGCGCAGCAACATCGCCGCAGGCGTCCAGACCGCGAGGTATCCCTGCTCACCTGCACGCAAGCAGAAATCCGCATCTTGCAGCTCACCCTGCAGCGCTTCGCAGTCGAAACCACCCAAAGCAAACAGAAGTTCGCGACGCACCAGCAGGCACTCCAGCGACAGGGCGCTCCAGTTCTGCACCGTCATCAGTCTGTGCATGTAGCCGCCGCTGTCCGCCGGCATGCCAACGAACGGGCTACCGGCTTCGCCGTGGAGCCCTAGGACCAAACCGGCCTGCAGGATACTGCCAGCCGTATTGCAGAGCTTGGGGCCAACCACGCCGACCTCGGGCCGACGCGCCTGGGCCATGAGTTCGGCCAGCCACTGTGCCTCGAACGCCACGCAGGCGCTTTCAAGCATCAACAGATAGTCACCACGCGCAGCGGCACTGGCCTCATTGAGCCGCGCCACCCGTCCCTGCGCGGCAACCTCGATCAGCCGCAGTTGGTCGCTGCCCAGGCTGCTCATCGCCTGTAGCCACTGACGCAACTCGGTGGGCGCGTCCGAACCGGCTATCAGCAGCACCTCGAAATTACTGTAGGCGGTATGCTCGAAGAGCGATTCGACACATCGCCGTGCTGCGATCAGGTCGACACCAACGTCCACCAGTATCGACACGCTGGCCTGCCCTTCATGACGGTAAGCCACCCTGCACAGTGCTTGCCCCACCACCCCTTCGACCTCGGCATCGACCCCCAGACGGCCCAGATGGGCGCGCACCACGCGGGGCGCCTGCGCTACGCAGCGCGGGTCGCTCAACCATTGGGCATAATCCCACTGGCTGTGCACCAGCAGTTCGTCGACGTGCCCGATAACCTGCAAGCCACGGTTTTCTGCGAGACGCCAGAGCAGGTCATGCGGCGCCAACAGGTCGAAATCGTGATCGAACCCGCCTGCTTCGCGCACCGCCTTGCACTCAAAGGCCAGCAAGCGTCCGACGTAGGGCAGGCTGCGCATCAGGTCGAGATTGAAATCCGGTTTGAAGATCGGCGTGGATGGGTTGATGGTGTCGTGCCCACCTTCATCGACATACAGGCACACTCGATTGCCCAGGACCATGCGCTCAGCCATGATCGCCAACGCGTGTGGCACCACGCGGTCACCGGCACGGAGCAGGAAAATCCAGTCGGCGTCTACCGCCCCGGCCAGGCGTGCCTGCAACTGAGCAATGCCATTGCCCTGCAACGGCAGATGGTGGACACCCGGTACCGGGGGGCAGCACATCTGGGCAGGTGCAAGCACCCAGTATTCGGCGGGCGCATAAGATTGCGCTGCGAAACTGTCGAGGGTCGCGCGCAACGCTTGTTCTTCACCTGGCTCGGCCCAGATCACTGGCACGATCCGCGGTTGCGAAGGCCACTGCTCGATACGTTTGGGCAACAACTTGAGTTGTGCCGGGGACAACGCTCGGCATTCCAGCCACTGCGCGTACACTTCTTCGAATGACAGACAGTCGCTACCGACCTGCTGCCGTGCCCGGGCAGCCTGCAAAGCGCTCAAGCCATTGAGGTCGTACTCCTCCCACTGGCTCGTTCGCTCACCCGTGTAGGTGTGCAACGGCACATAGCGCACCCAACCCTTCGCAGGCGCAGGCTCACTGGATCGCGCAGCCAACATGGCCTTGAGCCAGTCGGTTTCGGTGGGATAGAGCAGGGTAATGCCGGGGTTATGGCTCAACCGCCCCGGATGCAGGCGCTCCATACTGAGGAAACGATCGAGGTGCCCGAGGTTGCCGCGGCGCATCATGCAAATGTAGAGCGCCATGTCCAACCGAGCAGTGAAACCCTGGCCTTCGAGCACCAGCGACGGCAGAAATTCCTCCACCAGGGCTCGGCGCAGCAGCGCACTGCTGAGCCCGCCGAACAGGTTGGGCGCATGCTGCTCCAACCCCTCAAGCAGGTCGGAGCCCTTGACCACCGCATCATCCGGGCACATCACCATGTTGATCATGCGTGACGGGAGCAGCGTGTCGTCTGCCGAACACAGCATGCGCTGGCAGATGGTCAGGCTGACATCCGCATGCGTGTTCATCACGGCCGCCTGCAGGCTTACGCATTCAGTGAACAGCAGGTCGTCATCGCACAGGAACTTGATCAGCTCACCCCGAGCCTGCTCCAGGCACGTCAGCAGGTTGCGAGCAAAACCCAGCGTCTGCGGGTTGCGCAGGTAACGTACAGGCCTGCCGGTATCGTTCACCACTTCATCGACGATGCGCTGGACTTCCTCACCACGGCTATCGTCGCAGACCAGCACTTCACAGTGCGGATAATCCTGGTTGAGGGCGCTGATCAGCGTTCTGCGCAGGAAGTCTGGGTTGAAGGCCGGAATGGCAATGGTGACGAGAGCCGATTGATTCACGATGCGGGACCTGGGAGAGGGTCCGCGCACCGCCCCGGTGGAGCGATGCACGGTAGGTGACACGAGAGGAAAATCAGATGTAGTTGACCAGCGACAGGCTGGAGACCTTGGCATAAGCCTGCAGCGAAGCCTGCAGCATGTTGGTCTGCATTTGCAGGCGCAGCATCACCTCGGCTGGATCACTTTCACGGATCGAGCTCTGCGTCTTGGTGTTCTCGGTGCTCAGCGCCTCGTTGGTTTCCGCTTGAACGTCCAGCGCCTGACCACGTCCGCCGATGGCACTGATCGACGAGGAAACCTGATTGGTAGCACTGGCGATGTTGCCAATCGCCGAATCCAGCGACGCCAGGAAGTTCTGCCGGGCAACGGGATCGTTGTCGACCGGGCTGGTAAGCGCCTGGCGCAGTTGGCTGATGGTATCGAGCACGTTCTGGGTCTGATGGGTATCAACCTTTACCGCGAACGAGTCGCCCGCGTTTGGGGCTGCCGACAATTCAAAACTGACCCCCGCCGCCGTGGCAGTGGTGCCGTTCGGGCCGCCCAGAGCGCCCGAGGCGACCGGACGGCTGTCAGCGGTAACCGGCGAGGCGTACAACTCGAACGTGCTGGTACCGGTGAACTTGAGCACCGCGCCACCGGAGGGGAACGCAGCCTTGTAAGCGTTTTGATCGGTGATGGTCGCACCCGTCACCTGCTCCGACGACGTGTTGCCCGGGCTGCGGGTACCCGAGACTTGATCGGCTTTCGAACTCAGGCTGAAGGTATGACCGGCGATGGCAGCATCTTCATTGCCCTTGTCGCCGTCCTTGAAGGTGATGTCCAGCCGCAGGTCGACACCGCGGAAGCTGATCGAGCCGTTGTCGGCAGCAGGGTCGAACTTGCCGCCCTGGCTGGCTTCCAGGGTAACGTCGTTGTTGTTGGCGTCGGTGATCTTGTATTCGGTGCTGCTGATGAACTCGATCTTGTACGGCTCGCCGCTGCGGAAACGGTCGTTGTAGGTCGAGCTGCCCGCAACCTGGCCATTGGACAGGCTGACGCGCCCATCGTCGGTGGCCGGTGCAGTCAGCCTGGTCTCGCTACGGCTGGTGTTGAGCGCCTGTTCGAAAGCGTCATAGCCGGTTTCGTTGGCCGCCAGGCTAAGCATGTCACCGACCTGCAGGTTCAGCTTGCCCTGGTCGCCCTGGTAGCTGTAGGTACCATCGGCGTTCCGCGCGTAAGGCGGGGTATCACCCTTGGACCCCGAGAAGATGTACTTGCCGTTCTCGTCCTTGCTGTTCATCAGCGAGAACAGCTGATCTTCCAGCGAGGCCAGCTCATCGGCGTTGGCCTTGCGATCGGCGTCGGTGAACGTGCCGTTGCCCGAGGCCACCGCCAGTTCGTTGACGCGCTGCAGGATGGTGCCGATCGAGCTCAACGTACTCTCGGCAGTGCCCAACGCATTGCGCACATTGGTGATATTGCCCGAGTACTGCTTCAGCATGTTCTGCTGCTGCTCCAGCTGCAGCAACCGCGCCGCCCCCACCGGGTCGTCCTTGCCCGACCGCACGCGGATGCCATCGCTGGCCTCCTGCTGGGTCTTCACGGTATTGGCGAAGTTCTTCTGATAGTTGGCGCTGTTGGTGTTGTAGAACTGCGAAGTAGAGATGCGTACGCTCACGATCTACGGCTCCTTAAAGACTGTTGATCAGGGTGGCGAAGGTTTCCTGGGCCGCCTTGATGATCTGCGACGACGCGGTGTAGTACTGCTGGAACTTGATCAGGTTGCCGGTCTCTTCGTCGATCGAAACGCCCGACAAGCCGTTGCGGCTGTCCAGTGCAGAAGTTTGCAAGGCGCTTGTGGCGTCGCTGTCCATCTGCGCCTGGCCGGCCTTGCCGCCGACGTTGGACACCAGCTTGGCGTAGGCATCGGTGATGCTGATGCCCTTGCCGTCGGCCCCGACCTCGACCGTGGCCTTGGTCTGCAGGTCGATGATCGACTGGCCGTTGCGGTTGTCCGCCGAGCCTGCGGCGGTCAGCGCCACGGTGTAGCTGTCGCCGTTCTTCGGGGCGCCGGAAACGCTCATCTCGAAGGTGAAGTTGCCGCCCAGCGAGTTGCCGTTGGCATCGACCATCGGCACCGACAGCTGCAGCTTGTTTTCCTGGCCGGGCACGATGGTGCCGCTGCCAATTTCGGTGCCCTTGGCGTCGTACATCTTGTAGGCCTGGGGCGACGTGGCTTCGTCACCGAACACCAGCTTGACCGGGGTCGAGTACTTCAGGCCATTTTGCAGCTGGGTGCGCTGGGCGGCATCGTAGATGTCCAGCTGCGAGGTCAGCGTCGGCTGGGTGATCACGCCGGTGCCCTTGTTGCCCGAGCCGCTGGTGGCGGTCAGCGGCGACGACAGCGCCAGGCGCTTGGGGTCGGTGAGCACGGTATCGATGCTGGCCGCCGCGTTGCGCGTCGGGGTGATCTTGAAGCTGTCGCCGGCACTCAAGGCACCGCCATTGAGCGACAGGCTGAAACCGTCGATCACCGGTGCCGGGTCGTCGTCGAGGCTGTAGCTACCCATGTCAGTGCCGTCGGGCAGCTTACGCACGGTGTACTGCTTGTCGCTGGTGAAGGTCACCTGGTAGTCGCTGGTGGACAGCTTGCCGGTGTCCTTGATGGTCACATCGAGGTTGCCGGAGCCGGCGCTGTTGCCGGTCTTGGCGATGCTGCGCTGGGCGATGGCGGCGGCACTGTTGATGTCGCCGAACAGCGTGGCGCCGAAGTCACCGTTCTTGTCGATGCCCTGGGCCAGCTGGCTGTTGATCGCATCGGCCACCACCAGGGCCACGCGGCCCAGCTCGTTGAGCGCAGGGTCGAGGGTTTCGCTGCGATAGCGGATCAGCCCGCCCAGCTCGCCACCGGTGGCGCTGCTGGTGACGTCCATCTTGGTCGAACCGCGGTTGAGGATCAGGCTCATGCGGGTCGGGTCGGTAGCGCTGGCCTGCACGCCCAGGGTCTGGGTGGTCTTGCCCAGTACCAGTGCCTGGCCGTTTTTCAGGTAGATGTCGTAGTTGCCTTCACGCTCGACCACATCGGTGCCGATCAACGAACTCAGCTGGCGCACCGCGCCGTCGCGCTGGTCGAGCAGGTCGTTGGGCTGGCCGGAAACGGCGCTCACGCGGGAAATCTGTTCGTTGAGGTCGGCGATGGTCTTGGTCAGGCTGTTCACTTGGTCAGCCAGCGACGCCATGTTGCTGTTGATGTTGCTGTTCTGCTGATTGAGCTGCGCCGACAGGGTATTGAAGCGCTTGGCCAGCGACTGGGCGCTGGTCAGCAGCAGCTGGCGCGAGGCGTCCTCGGTCGGCTTGGCGGCGGCATCCTGCATGGCGCTGAAGAAGCTTTGCAGCGCGGCGGTGATGCCGGTGTCGCTGCCGGACAGGGAGGTATCCAGCGGGGTGATCTGATCCAGGTACGAGGAAGCCTCGCTGCTCAGCGACGTGGTGGTGCGCAACTGGTTCTCGAGGAACGCGTTGTACACCCGGCGCACGTCGGCCAGCGTGGTGCCGCTGCCGATGAAGACCTGGCCGACCTGCTGGCCGCCCTTGGTCTTCTGCACGTTCTGCTGGCGCGAGTAGCTCTCGACGTCGGCGTTGGCGATGTTGTTACCGAGGGTGTACATCCCCGACTGCGCGGCGCCAAGCCCCGACATACCAATATTGATCAGACTCGCCATGGTTCCATGCCCTTAAAGTTTCGTTGTGGTACCGAGCATTGCGTAGCGCTCGTACGACTTCATCTGTCTTGCGATCTGCGAGATCTTGCTGGCGTAATTCGGGTCGGTGGCATACCCGGCCTTCTGCAACTCTTGCACGAACTGTTCTGGTTTATCGGCCGCCTTCACCGCTTCTTGATAGCGGGAATTGTTCTGCAGCAGGCTGACCAGGTCGTGGAAGCTGTCCTGATACGAGTCGTAGGAACGGAACGCCGCGGTCTCCTTGACGAACTGGCCGTCGCGGAATTCGCTGGTGATTGCCCGCGCCGAATCGCCCTCCCAGTTGCCGGAGGCCTTGATGCCGAACAGGTTGTGGCTGCTGCTGCCGTCGCTGTTGCGCATGACCGACTTGCCCCAGCCGGTTTCCAGGGCCGCCTGGGCCACCAGGTAACGCGGGTCGACACCGATGCGCTTGGCCGCCTGTTCGGCCATCGGCAGCATGGTGGCGACGAATTCGTCGCTGTCGCTGAAGGCCTTCTTCGGCGCCAGGGGCGGCTGTGCCACGGCGCGGCCGGTGATGCGCAGGCCGCCCTCGGGTACCGCGAAGCTCTGCGCGACCTGTTGCCCGTCGCGGGCCGGCACGGCGGCGGTATTGGTAGTGGCTGCAGGGTTGGTTGCCGAAGGCACGATACCGGCCAGCAGGCGGTCGGTAAGCTTGCCCGGCAAGGCCAGGCGCCGCGAATTGAGCGCGGCGACATCGTTGCGGCTGGCCGACTGAGCGGCATGCACCGGCTCGGCCACCTTGTTGCCCCACAACGCCGGCGCACTGCCCTCGTTGCGCGGGAACGGGCTGGTGTTGGCCGGCGTGCTCTTGTTCTTCGACAGCTGGCGCACCAGCACGTCCTGCAAGCCGATACCCCCGCCCTCGCGGGACATGCTCACGGCCAACTGCTGGTCGTACATGTCGCGGTACTGCTTGACCGTCTGGGTGTTCATCGGGTTGTCGTCGGCCAGCACATCGCTGGCCTTGCGCGAGGCCTTGAGCATCTCGCTGATGAACAGCGACTCGAACTCCTGGGCCACCTTGCGCACGTTGGCGTCGCTGTCGCGGTCACCGTGCTTGAGCGAGCTCAGGCGGTTGAGGTCGGTGTAGGCGCCGCTGTCGGCGGCGCTGGACACCAGGCTTTTCGAGTTCATGGGTGGCGTCCTCAGATCACGATCAGGTCGGCCTGCAAGGCGCCGGCCTGTTTCAGGGCTTCAAGGATCGCCATCAGGTCGCTGGGCGCCGCGCCGACCTGGTTCACCGCGCGGACGATCTCATCCAGCGTGGTACCCGGGCCGAACTTGAACATCGGCTTGGCTTCCTGTTGCGCGTTGACCCGCGAGCGCGGCACCACGGCGGTCTCGCCATTGGAGAACGGCCCCGGCTGGCTGACGATCGGGTCTTCGGTAATGGTCACGGTCAGGCTGCCGTGGGTCACCGCCGCCGGCGAGACCTTGACGTTCTGGCCGATGACGATGGTGCCGGTGCGCGAGTTGATGATGACCTTGGCCACCGCCTGGCCGGGGTCGATCTCGAGGTTTTCGAGGATCGACAGGTAGTCCACGCGCTGGGTCGGGTCCATCGGCGCACTGACGCGCACCGAACCGCCATCCACGGCCTGGGCGACACCTGGGCCGAGCAGCTCGTTGACCTTGTCGACGATACGCTTGGCCGTGGTGAAGTCGGGGCGATTGAGGTTCAGGGTCAGGCTGTTGCCCTGGTTGAAACCGCTCGGCACGGCACGCTCCACCGAAGCACCACCCGGGATGCGACCGGCCGACGGAACGTTGACGGTGATCTTCGAGCCGTCGCGGCCTTCGGCATCGAAACCGCCGACCACCAGGTTGCCTTGGGCGACCGCGTAGACGTTGCCATCGATACCCTTGAGCGGGGTCATCAGCAGGCTGCCGCCACGCAGGCTCTTGGAGTTACCGATCGACGAAACGGTAATGTCCACCACCTGGCCGGGCTTGGCGAACGCCGGCAGGTCGGCATGCACCGACACCGCGGCGACGTTTTTCAGCTGCACGTTGCCGGAGCCTGCCGGTACCTTGATGCCGAACTGCGACAGCATGTTGTTGAAGGTCTGCAGGGTGAATGGCGTCTGGGTGGTCTGGTCACCCGTGCCATTGAGCCCCACCACCAGGCCGTAACCGATCAACTGGTTGGAGCGCACGCCAGAGATACTGGCGATGTCCTTCAGGCGCTCGGCATGGGCACCGAACGCACAGGACAGAAGCAAGGTTGCGGCAATCAGCTGCCTGACGTTGAACATGTTCATCCGTACTCAGAAAGGCCAAAGCGGGCTGAGGAAGAAGCGATCCAGCCAACCGGGCTGGCTGGCATCGGCGAATGAGCCAGTGCCCGAATAGGTGATGCGCGCATCGGCCACACGGGTGGACGGCACGGTGTTGTCGGTGGCGATATCGTCGGCGCGGATCAGGCCGGCAATGCGCACCAGTTCCTCACCGGTGTTCAACGTGAGCCATTTTTCACCGCGCACGGCGATGATGCCGTTGGGCAGCACCTCTGCAACGGTCACGGTGATCGAGCCGGTCAGGGTGTTGCCCTGGGTGGCCTTGCTGTCACCTTTGGTGGTGCGGTCGCCGCTGTAGCCAGCCTCGAGCGAAAGGTCACCGCCGCCGAACGGGTTGTTGGTGTTCGGCGAGGCGCCGAACAGCGAGGTCAGGCCGATGTCTGCCTTGCTGTTCTTCTGGATCTGCGAGCCGGCGTTCTTGCTCGCCGAGGTCTTCTCGTTGAGCGTGATGGTGATGATGTCACCCACCCGAAACGCCTTGCGATCGCTGTACAGGTTCTGGTCGAAACCGGCCTGGTAGATCGAACCGTTGTTGGCCGCTGCCGGCAACGGGGTGCGCGGCAATACCGGCGCGTAGTACGGGTCGTTGGGCTTGGCCGTCGGTGCGACGCAACCAGCCAGCAACACCGCCCCCCCCAGGGCGAATACGGACAACAGAAGATTCATGACGCTTACCTCACGGTGTAACAAGGGCTAGGGCTTACAGCTGCTGGGTGACGAACGAGAGCATCTGGTCGGCGGTGGAGATGACCTTGGAGTTCATCTCGTAGGCGCGCTGTGTGGTGATCATGTTCACCAGTTCTTCCACGGTGCTGACGTTGGAGTTTTCCAGGGTCTGCTGCAGGGTGGTGCCGAAGCCGTTCAGGCCTGGGGTGCCGACCTGTGGCGCGCCGCTGGCGGCGGTTTCCAGGAACAGGTTTTCGCCGATGGCCTGCAGGCCCGCCGGGTTGATGAAGTCAGCGGTCTGGATGTTGCCGATGACCTGTGCCGCCGGGTTGCCGGCAGTGGTGATCGACACGGTGCCGTCCTGGCCGACGGTGAAGGTCTGGGCGTCGTTCGGCACGACGACCGCAGGCTCCAGCGCAAAACCGTTGGCGGTGACGATCTGGCCGTCCGAGTTCAGGTGGAAGGTACCGTCACGGGTGTAGGAAACCGTGCCATCGGGCTGCAGCACCTGGAAGAAGCCACGGCCGTTGACCGCCATGTCCAGCGGGTTTTCGGTGGTCTGCAGGCTGCCAGTCTGGAAGTTCTTCTGGGTGCCGACGATGCGCACACCGGTACCCACCTGAAGGCCCGACGGCAGTTCGCTGTCCTGGGTGGACTGCGCGCCTGGCTGGCGTTTGATCTGGTACAACAGGTCCTGGAATTCGGCGCGATCACGCTTGAAGCCGGTGGTCGAAACGTTGGCCAGGTTGTTGGAAATGACCGTGAGGTTGGTGTCCTGGGCGGACAGGCCGGTTTTAGCGACCCAAAGAGCCGGAAGCATCAGTATTCTCCTCGTGCGCCTGTTTTACGGCACCCGTTCAAGTGTGGTTAGCCGATTTGCAAAACACGCGCCATGGCTTCGTCGCCTTCCTTGGCCGCGTTCATCATCTTCACGTGCAGTTCGAATTGGCGGGACAGCGCCAGCACCGAGGTCATCTCTTCAACGGCGTTGACGTTGCTGCCTTCCAGGAAGCCCGACACCACTTTGACGTTGACGTCGGCCGCCGCTGGCTGGCCGTTGCTGGTGTGGATCAAACCGTCCAGGCCCTTGGTCATGCCTTTGATGTCCGGGTTGACCAGCTTGATGCGGTCGACTTCGGCCATCACCCGCGGGTCTTCACCCATGGAGCGGATACTGATGGTGCCGTCCTCGCCCACTTCGACTTTCTGTTCTGGCGGAATGGCGATAGGGCCGCCATTGCCGATCACCGGCATGCCGTTGCCGGCGCGCAGCACCCCCAGGGCGTCGATGTTCAGGCTGCCGGTGCGCACGTAGGCTTCGCTGCCGTCCGGTGCCTGCACGGCAATGAAGCCCTGGCCGGCGACGGCTACGTCCAGGTCACGCCCGGTCTCGACCATCGGCCCTTCGCTGAAGTCGGTGGCGGGACGCTCGGTCATGGCAAACGCCCGCGACGGAAAGCTGTCGCCGAACACCGGCATCGAGCGCGCCTGCTCCAGGTCGCGCTGAAAGCCATTGGTGGAAATGTTCGCCAGGTTGTTGGCGTGGGCCTTCTGCGCCAGCGCGTTCTGGCTGGCGCCGGTCATGGCCACGTAAAGCATCTTGTCCACAGTCATCCTCCGCTGCACTGGCGATCGCTTGCCGCTCGCCGTTGCTGTGCAGGCACTAAAGCAAGTTCCGAACCAACTTTTGGAAATCGTGAAAAAGCCCGTGATTACGGGCTTTTGCGGGTGAGCGTGGCGAGAGTAACGCCGGTTATCCGGCGCCGGATTGCCGATTGCGGCAAACCTGTACCGGCCTCTTCGCGGGGCCAGCCCGCCCCCACAGGGAATTGTGTTGCGCCCTCAAACCTGTGGGAGCGGGCTTGCTCCGCGAAGAGGCCGACACAAGATTCAACGATCGCGGCACCCACCATTGTTGTAAGGCCCGGCAAACCGCTTCCAGCCCTCCCCCGGCGACCACTGCGAGCACACCAGACGCCCATCCACCTGGCTTTCCCAGCGCCACCAGGGGGCAGTGCCGGCTTGTGCCTGATACAGGCAGAAGGCAGCGAGCAACGCGACAAGCAACCTTTTCATGAACACTCCCGCAAAAACGACGAACCCCTTCACGACAAAGGGGTTCGTCCTCACGCCATCAACCCGCGACCATCAGGCCATCTGGATGACGGTCTGCATGATGGTGCTTTCGGTAGAGATGGTCTTGGCGTTGGCCTGGTAGTTGCTCTGCGCCTTGATCAGCTCGACCAGCTCTTGAGTCAGGTTGACGTTCGAGCCTTCCAGCGAGTTGGACTCAACGCTACCCAAAGTACCGGTCTTCGGTGCATCGATGCCCGGAATGCCCGAGTTGTAGGTCTCGGTCCAGCGAGTACCGCCAATCTGCTGCAGGCCCTGCTCGTTGGCGAAGCTGGCCAGGGCAACCTGACCGATGGCGCGCGACTGGCCATTGCTGAAGCTGGCGAACAGCACGCCCGTGGCGTCGATGCTCAGGCTCGACAGGATACCGGTGGCAAAGCCATCCTGGGACTGCGACATACGCGCGGTCTCGGTGTTGTAGGAGGTGGTGCTGTTCATCGACAGCTTGATGCCGTCGGCATTGCCGGCCGCCCCGTTGGACGCCCAGTTGCCCGCGGCATCTTCCACCGCCGGCACCCAACCGGTCATGGTGAAGGTGTTGTTGGTCACGGTGAACGACGAACCTGCCGGGTGGCCGGTGTTGTCGGCCGCCATGCTCTTCACCGAACCATCGCTGTTGAAGCTGATGATGCCGGTCAGCGGCGCGGTGGAAGACGGGTCGAACGGGTTGCGGCCGTCGATCAAGGTGTACGACGTCCACTCATTGGTACCGGTCTTGCGGTAGTACTGCTCCATGGTGTGCTCGTTACCCTGGCTGTCGTACACCTTGGTCGGGAACGACTTGCTGTAGGTCGTCTCGTCAGTAGGGTCGAACGGCAGGTTCGGGACCATGGCGCCGGTACCATCGTCGACTTCCAGCGGGATGTCCTTGGACGAGGAATTCAGGTTGATGCCCTGATCGATCAGGCTGGTGGCCTTGGGCTGCAGCGCCGACGTATCGATCTGCAGATCGGTCAGTACACCCTTCTGGATCTTGCCGGACGAATCGGCCGCGTAGCCTTGCAGGCGCAGGCCGTCCGAGGTGGTCACGAAGTTATTCTTGTCGGCCTGGAAGGCACCAGCGCGGGTGTAAACCTTAGAGCCGTTGTCGGACAGCACGAAGAAGCCCTGCCCCTGGATGCCCATGTCCAGCACGTTGCCAGTGGTGTTCACATCACCCTGGGTGAACTGCTGCGAAACAGCTGCCAGGCGCACGCCGTTACCGACCTGGTTCTTGCCCACGCCCAGGCGGTTGGCGCCTGCGTAAACGTCGGCGAACTCGGCGCGCGAGGACTTGAAGCCGGTGGTGTTGACGTTGGCGATGTTGTTGCCGGTGACGTCGAGTTGCTTGTTGGCTGCGTACAGACCGCTAAGGCCGATATTGAAAGACATGAATTCGCTCCTGCTCCGCGCTGGCGGGCCTTAGATACCGATAGTTTGTACGTCGGAGAGGGAAACCTTACCGACACCCGCGAGGTTGAGCACCATTTCGCCGGTTGCATTGAAGCTGACACTGGTCACCTTGGCCGGCAGCAGGGTGTTCATCTGCACTGCCTGCCCGTCCACGGTGGTGCTGGCGGTGAAGGTGTAGGTGCCCGGGTCGACCTTCTCGCCACTGTTGTTGGTGCCATCCCAGATGAAGTCGGCATAACCGGCTTTCTGCTCGCCCAACTCGATGGTCTTGACGGTGTTGCCGTCCTTGTCCTTGATGGTGATCTTCGCTTCGCTGATCGCCTGCGGTACGACGAACTGCGCATTGAAGCTCTCGGCCGTATCGACCACGGCCTTGTCGTTCTGCACGACCACCGAACGGCCGACCAGCGACGAAGCCTGCAGGGCCTGGGACGAAGCCATGGCGTTGGTGATGCTGCTGACCGAATCGTTCAGCGTGGTGATGCCTTCCAGGCTGCTGAACTGCGCCAGCTGGGCCACGAACTCGCCATTGTCCTGCGGGTCCAGCGGGTTCTGGTGCTGCATCTGGGTAACCAGCAACTGCAGGAACGCATCCTTGCCGAGCGTGTCGGTGCCCGTCTTGGAGGCGGTATCCGTGGTTTTCTTGGTGGTGCCACCGACGCCCGATGCCGTGAGGACATCATTGAGGTTTACACCGCTGGTGCTATCGACTGCCATGGTCTGGATTCCTTATCACTGACCCAGGGTCAGGACTTTCTGCATCATGTTCTTGGCGGTGTTCATCAGCTCGGCGTTGGTCTGGAACGCCCGGCTGGCGGAGATCATGTCGGCCATCTCCTCAACCACGTTGACGTTCGGGTAATAGACGTAGCCGTCCTTGTTCGCCGCCGGGTGGTTGGGCTCGTAACGCGCCTCCAGGTTGCTCTGGTCTTCGATGATGCCCTTGACCTGCACACCCTGCCCCGCCTCGCCCTGGTCTTCGAACAGCGACTGGCTGGTACCGGCCTGGGCATTCTGGAAGGTGGTGGCGAATACCGGGTGACGTGCGCGGTAGGTCTGGTCGATGCTCGACGAAACGGTTTCGGCGTTGGCGATGTTGGAGGCAACGGTGTTGAGGCGGGTGTTCTGCGCACTCATGCCGCTACCGGCAATGTTGAAGACACTGGAAAGGGACATGGTCATTCTCCGCGCAGGGCCGAAACCAGCCCTTTGAATTTACTGTTGAGCAAGGTGAAGCTGGCCTGGAAACCGATGGCGTTTTCCGTGTAGTTCGATTGCTCGATCTGGGCGTCCACGGTGTTCTGGTCGATCGACGGTTGTGTCGGCGTGCGGTACTGCAGCGTGTCGTCGGCCATCGCCAGGCCTTCAGCCTCGATGTGACGGCTGTTGGTCCGGTCCATGGCGAAGCGGCCACCGGTTTGCTGCTTCTGGCTTTCGGCGGCGAGCACCGAAGAGAAGTCCATGTCACGCGCTTTGTAGTTGGGCGTGTCGGCGTTGGCGATGTTGTTGGCCAGCACTTCCGCGCGCTGGGCGCGGAAGCCCAGGGCCTTTTCGTGGATGCCAAGCGCCTTGTCGAAACTGATGCTCATGTCGGGGAAACCTTCGAAGGTTGACCGGAAGATCGTTGGCCAAGCTATAGCAAGGGCTGTGCCAATGTTCAAAAAGCCCGGAAACGCTGGGCTGGGCGGCGGATGATTGCGGGGGTGATGCCAGAAAAGCGGCAAAGTGCTTCCGCCTGGGGAAGGCAAAGCGGCAATTGCCGGGTGGCAAAAGCGGCAAAACAAAAAATTGACGTCAAGGGTTGGGGTTGGGGGGGGGGTAAAGCGCTCGGCTGGAGATTTGAGGGGGTGCGCCAATCGCTCGGCTGGGAATTTGAGGTGATGCGCAAATCGCGCGCCGCCCGCGCGGCGCATCGCGGGCAAGCCCGCTCCTACATTTGTTGCAACGTGCCGTTCCAGTCAGGCCATGGTTGTTCGCCTTGGCGCATGGCTGAACACAGGTGGGGCGGCGGCAGCGCCAGCCGAAAAATCGCGTCGTGCTAACAAGGCTGACAACTATGGCCTATCAGGCCATGGCACGTTGCAACAAATGTAGGAGCGGGCTTGCCCGCGATGCGCCGCGCGGGCGGCGCTCGATCTCAAGGCCACCGGAAGCCCGACGGCATGCACCTGCAAGCCTTCACTTGGCCTGGTAAATGATCCCCGGACTGCACTGCACCATCTGATAATGATCCGGCAACCCATTGAGCGCCTCGGAGGCGCCGAGGAACAGATACCCGCCCGGCTTCAGCGTGCTGTGAATCCGCAGCAGGATGTCCTTCTTCACCTGTGCCGAGAAGTAGATCAGCACGTTGCGGCAGAACACGATGTCGAACTTGCCCAAGGCTGCATAACTGTCGAGCAGGTTGAACGACCGGAACTCGACACGACTGCGGATGGCCGGCTTGACCGCCCAGCGCCCCGGGCCCTTGGTATCGAAATAACGCTGCAGGCGCTCCTGGGACAGGCCGCGGGCGATTGCCAGGCTGTCGTACTCGCCGGTCTTGCAGTTGTTCAGCATCGAACCGGACAGGTCGGTGGCGACGATCTGCGCGCCCATCTTCAACTGGCCGAGGTTGCTGCGCTCGAACTCGTCGATGGCCATCGAGATGGAGTACGGCTCCTGGCCCGACGAGCAGGCCGCCGACCACATGCGCAGGCGCTGGCCCGGGTTGTTCTTGATGAACTCGGGGATGACCTTGTTCTTCAGCACTTCGAACGGGTAGGTGTCGCGAAACCACAGGGTTTCGTTGGTGGTCATCGCATCCACCACCTGTTCGCGCAAGCCGCCACGCGGCTGGGTCTGGATGCGCTGCACCAGCTCGCCCAGGCTCTTGATGCCCTGTTGCTCCATCAGCTTGTTGAGACGGCTGGCGACCAGGTACTGCTTATTCTCGCCCAGCAGGATGCCACAGGCTTTCTCCAGGAATACCCGGAACTGTTCGAAATCCAAATTACCCGTAGACACTACTGCGGCCTCTTTTCAATCACTGGTGCCGGGAGTCGCCTCCCGGCTGCTTCAATGCGCTGCCTTGATCCGGTCGACCACTCGCTGGGCCAGGTCGTCCGGCTTGAACTTGGCGAGGAAATCATCGGCACCGACTTTCTTGACCATCGCCTGGTTGAATACCCCGGACAGCGAAGTATGCAGGCAGATGTGCAATTTTTGCATACGTGGATCGCTGCGGATCTCGGCAGTGAGCGTGTAGCCGTCCATTTCCGGCATTTCAATGTCCGAGATCATCATCAGGAATTCTTCTTCCGGCCGCTTGCCCTCATCCACCAGCTTGCGCAGGTAGTCCAGGGCCTGACGGCCGTCATTGAGTGCCACCACCTCGACCCCGACCGTCTGCAGGCAGCGGCTGACCTGCTTGCGCGCCACCGACGAATCGTCGACGGTCAGCACACGCAGCAGCACGGCCTTGTCCTGCGTATCGGCATCGACCACACCGGCAGATACCTGCTCCGACGACGGCGCCACCTCGGCCAGCACCTTTTCCACGTCGATGATTTCGACCATGCGGTTGTCCACTCGGGTGACTGCAGTCAGGTAGTGGTCGCGGCCGGTACCCTTGGGTGGCGGATGGATTTCTTCCCAGTTCATGTTGACGATGCGCTCGACCGAGTGCACCAGGAAGCCTTGGGTCTTGGTGTTGTACTCGGTGATGATCACGAAGCTCTTGCGCGTTTCTTCCTGCAGCCCGGGCAACCCGGTGGCCATCGACAGGTCGAGGATCGGAATGGTCGCCCCGCGAATATTGGCCACGCCACGCACCACCGGGTGTGATCTGGGCAGCACGGTCAGGTCCGGGCACTGCAGCACCTCGCGAACCTTGAACACGTTGATCCCGTAAAGCTGTGCGCCATTGAGGCGAAACAGCAGCAACTCCAGGCGATTCTGCCCCACCAGCTGTGTGCGCTGGTTGACCGAATCCATTACCCCCGCCATGCCTGACTCCTTCTTCTTTCTGCCATTTCGTAGCAACTCATGTAGCGAGTCGGCACGGGCTTTGCTTTTTTGAGCGCCATGTACACGAAAACGACAATTTTCCGACGACTGACGCACCTGCTGAGCGGCTCGCTTGCCGTGCTGTGCCTGTTGGCACCCGGCGCTCGCACCTGGGCGGACGCGGTTACCTTGCCTGAACAGCTTATCGGTGTCACCCAAGGGTTTCTTGAATTCACTGTCGAGGATTACCTGGCCACGACCCAGACTGCAGGCCGCTACGAGATCCAGGTCAACCCGCTCGACCCGCGCCTGCGCATGCCGTTGTGCAGCCAGCCGCTGGACGCCTCGCTGGAGAGCCCTGCGCAGCCTTTGGGCCGGGTGACCGTGCGGGTGCGCTGCGATGGCAGTGCGCCGTGGACGATCTTCGTGCCGGCCACCGTGCGGCTGTTCCGCGACGTGGTGGTGGTGACCCGCCCGCTCAAGCGCCAGAACATCGTCGGCGAAGGTGACGTGGCCCTGCGCGAACGCGACGTCGGCACCCTCGGCCAGGGCTTTCTCACCGACCTGGACCAGGCAGTGGGCATGAAGATGCTCCGCCCGACGGTCATCGACCAGGTGCTTACCCCGCAGCATCTGGAGCAGGCCGAGGTGGTGCAAAAGGGCGACCACGTCGTCATCATCGCCCGCAGCGGCAGCCTCAGCGTGCGCATGCCTGGCGAGGCCCTGAGCAAGGGTGGCCAGGGTGAGCAGATACGGGTGCGCAACCTGAATTCGCAACGGGTGGTAAAGGCCCGGATTACCGGCCCCGGCCAGGTCGAGGTCGCCATGTAGATTGGGCTGGCGGTTGGGAACCGCTTTTCCTAAACTGTGTCAGAACACGGGTTCGCGGGCTTGCCGACAGGCGGCTGAGCATTTGTGCCTAAAGTTTCTTTCGCAATGGCCGAAAACAAGGCAAGCGTCCAAATACCCAGGGGTTTCTGATCATGGTCATCGACTTCAGTCGTTTGAATAATTCTCCGTCCATCACGGGCGGCGTTCGCGGCAATGCCGCCCCCGGCAACGCCGACAAACCCGGCGAAACCAGTGAAGCGCCGAAAAGCGCCAGCGCCAGCGGAGAAGCGGTACACCTCAGTCAAGAGGCCCAGCAGTTGCAGAAGATCAGCGACAAGCTGCGCGATCAGCCGGTTGTCGACAGTGCCCGCGTGGCGCAGTTGAAACAGGCGATCGCAGATGGCAGCTACCAGGTCGATGCCGGCCGGGTCGCCAGCAAACTGCTCGATTTCGAAGCCCAGCGCTGACCGTTCGGCGCGCTGACTTCACGGACGCTTTAAAAGCCAAGAGTTAGCCATGCACGACATCACATTGCTGCAACTGATCGAAGACGACATCGCACCCACCCAGGAACTGCTCGACCTGCTTCAGCAGGAGGCAGTCGCCCTGCACGGCCGCGACATGGCACCGCTGGAGGGTATTCTGGCCCGCAAGCAGTCGCTGATCGTCCTGCTCGAGCAGCAAGGCATCCGCCGCAACAACCTGCTCGCCAGCCTCGGCCTCAGCGCCGACCGCGCCGGGGTGCAGGCAGTCGCAGCGCAGTCGCCCAACGGTGAAGTGATCATGCAGCAACTCAACGTGCTGACCCAGTTGATGGACGCCTGCCAGAAGGTCAACGAGACCAATGGCCGGATCATTCAGGTACAGCAGCACGTGACGGCCAACCAGATCAGAATCCTCATGGGCGGCGATTCTCCGTCGCTCTACGACAGCCGTGGCGCTACCTCGCCACTGGCCAAGCCCCGGGCGCTCAGCCAAGTGTGATTACTTCTATCAAGGCACGGAACATACTGGCAAAATGCCGTTACTTGCGTGTGCCGCTTTTGCCTGGAGATTGATAACCCGTGTTCAATGAAACCGATGCTCCGCAGCCACCAAAGGTGCTGAACACTCCTTTGGAGATCGCGGCCAACCTGCGCCAGCTACAGGACAGTCACGATCCTCTGATCATCACCTTCCATGAGCGCAGCCAGCGGTTCCAGAGCTACGTGGTGGATGTGGACCGTGACAGCCATACCCTGGCGCTGGACGAAATGATCCCGCGCGACGGCGAACGATTCATCGAGAACGGCGAACCGTTCCGCGTCGAAGGCTTCCACGATGGCGTGCGCATCGCCTGGGAATGCAACCACGAACTGAAGATCACCGAGGTCGACGGCCACCGCTCGTACCGCGGTGCAATGCCTGAAGAGATGACCTACCACCAGCGCCGCAATGCGTTCCGCGCCGCGCTGAAACTGTCGCAACTGGTCGATGTGATCCTCGACGGCGCCCACCTCAAGGGCAATGGCGCCCTGCGTGGCAAGCTGCTGGACATCTCTGCCACCGGCTGCAAGCTGCGTTTCGACGGCAATGTCGAAGACCGCCTGCAACTGGGCCAGGTGTACGAGCGCTTCAAGGCCGGCAACCCCCTGGGCCTGGTCGACACCATGGTCGAGTTGCGCCACCTGCACCACGAAGAACGCATCAACACGACCTTTGCCGGCGTGCGCTTCCATAACCTTAATGGCCAGGCGCAGCGCAAGATCGAGAGCTTCGTGTACCAGTTGCAGCGTGAAGCGCGGCGCTTCGACAAAGACGATTATTGATTGCCTGTCGAATGCGCAAATGCCACCCATTGGGTGGCATTTTTGTTTTCGATGTGCCTGAACCGGCCTCTTCGCGGGGCAAGCCCGCTCCCACAGTGCTACCAATGGCTTGGGGCCTGTAGGGTATCTGTGGGAGCGGGCTTGCCCCGCGAAAGCGCCGGTACAGACGACACAAGGCTCAAACCGACTTGCTGATCTCATCCCCCTCCGGAGCCTCAGCCACAGGCTCTGCTTTTTCTTCCACTTCGGTATCCTCAGCCGCCACCGGCGCCTGCATCACATCCTGCACGGTCTGCTCATCCACGCGCGGGTCGAGCGCCGCCGACAATGGCGAACCCGCCGCCGGCATCGCCACGTGGCCCAGCGGTGCGTCCTGCACCTGGTGCAAGCCGGTGACCGCTTTCGGGCGGATCCGCCACACCAGCACCAGCGCGAAGAACACGAAGAAGGCATAGAGCATCTGGGAACCCAGCACCTTCATCAGCACCCCCGCCGCCAGCGGCCCGATGCACGCCCCCACGCCATAAGTGACCAGCAACATCGCAGTCAGCGAGACGCGCCGCTCGCTTTCCACATGGTCGTTGGAAAAAGCGACCGCCAGCGGATACAGGCAGAACTGCAGGAGCGAGATCAAAAAGCCGATGCCGAAGAGCAATTCCAGCGGCACGTTGGGGAGAATCGCCAGTGGCGCCGCCGCCAGCGCCAGCCCCACCGCCACACTGCGGATCAGTACCGCCCGGTCGTAGCGGTCGGACAACCAGCCCAACGGCCACTGCACCAGCAAACCGGCAAAGATGCAGCTACCCATGAACAGACCGATCTGCTCGGTGGACAGCCCTTGGCTTGAGGCATACAGCGGCGCCAGGCCGTAGAACGAACCGACGATCAGCCCCGACCCCAGCACCGTGCTCAGCGATTGTGGCACCCGCTTGATGAAGAATTTCGGCTCCATTGGCGCCGGGCGCAGCGGTGCAGGGTGAATGCGCCGGGTCATCGCCACCGGCACCAGGCACAGCGCAAAGCACATGGCGACCAGCATCAGCAGTTCAGGGCCAAGTTCCGGGTGCACCACCAGGATCAGCTGGCCAAGCACCAGCCCCAGGTAGGAGGCGATCATGTAGCCGCTGAACACCGCACCACGGTGCTTGGCATCGGCCTGTTCGTTGAGCCAGCTCTCGATGACCATGTACTGGCACATCATGCCCAGCCCGACGATCATCCGCAGCCCGACCCAGGCCGGTAGCCAATTGGTCAGCCCATGCCCCAGCACCGCCGCACCGACGATACCGGCACACGTGGCATAGGCGCGAATGTGCCCGACCCGGCCGATCAGCCGGTGGCCGACCTTGCCGCCCACGGCCAGGCCGAAATAGTTGGCTGCCATCAGCGCACCGACCCACAGGCTGTCGACATGATCGGCCGCCAGGCGCAGTGCCAGGTAGGTACTGAGCAGACCCGAGCCGATAAGCATCATCAAGGCAGCGAAATACAGCGACTGAAACGGCTTCCAGATGTTTCGCATACGTCCCGTCGGGCTCCCTGGTCTGGTGGCGTTGGCTTGGCAAGCATAAAAGCAATTGTGCCGCAGCGCAGTCCCCTGCCGGCGAAATAGCCGAACAGGGACGCGCCCAGTAGCGATGGTGTCGCGATCAGGCCTGTGCTGCCAACACGCGCCGCTCCCACGGCGTGATCTCGTCAAAGAAATCGGTCAGCTCAAGCGTCTTGGTGGCAACGTAGCCTTCGATGAACTCACTGCCGAACAGTTCCCGTGCCAGCGCGCTGCGTTTGAGGCACTCCAGCGCCGCGTGCAAGGTGCACGGCAGGCTCAGGTGCTCCGGCACCGCGAACTCGCCCTGTATCGCCGGCGTGGGCTGCAGGCGTTGCTCGATGCCGTGCAGGCCGGCCGCCAGGCTGGCGGCGATGGCCAGGTAGGGGTTGGCGTCGGCACCCGGCAGGCGGTTTTCGACACGCCGCGCCACTGGGTCACTGGCCGGGATGCGCAGCCCGGCGGCGCGGTTGTCTTCGGACCAGCAGGCATTGTTAGGCGAGGCATAGGGGTGGCAAAGCCGCTGGTACGAATTGACGTTGGGAGCGAACAGTGCGGTGAAATCGGCCATGCACGCCTGCTGCCCACCGATGAAGTGGTAAAAGGTCTCGGTCGGCTGGCCCTGGTCATCGCTGAACACGTTACGCCCCGTGGCAACCTCCACCAGGCTCTGGTGAATATGCATCGAGCTGCCCGGCGTATGCGCCAAGGGCTTGGCCATGCACACCACGTTCAGCCCATGCTTGAGCGCCACTTCCTTGAGCAGGTGCTTGAACAGGAAGGTCTGGTCAGCCAGCACCAGCGGGTCGCCGTGCAACAAGTTGATCTCGAACTGGCTGACGCCCATTTCATGCATGAACGTGTCGCGCGGCAGGCCGAGCGCGGCCATGCAGTGGTACACCTCCTGGAAGAACGGGCGCAGGCCATTGTTGGAACTGACACTGAACGCCGAATGGCCAAGCTCGCGACGGCCGTCCTTGCCCAGCGGCGGCTGAAAAGGCTGCAGCGGGTCGCTGTTGGGCGCGAAGACGAAGAACTCCAGCTCGGTCGCCACCACGGGCGCCAGGCCGAGCGCAGCATAACGGGCGATCACGGATTTGAGCTGGCCGCGGGTGGAAAGCGCCGATGACCTGCCGTCCAGCTCGTTGGCATCACAGATAGCCAGGGCCAGGCCCTCCTCACTCCACGGCAACCGGTGGATCTGCGAAGGCTCCGCCACCAGTGCCAGGTCGCCGTCGTCACTGCCGTAAAAGCGCGCCGGCGGGTAGCCGCCCATGATGCATTGCAACAGCACGCCGCGGGCCATCTGCAGGCGGCGGCCCTGCAGGAAGCCTTCGGCGGTCATCACCTTGCCGCGAGGTACACCGTTGAGGTCGGGGGTGACGCATTCGATCTGGTCGATGCCCTGGAGGTGCTCGTCGAGCGAGCGTTGGGCTGCGGTGGTCATGACGCTTGTCCTTGTTGTTATAGGCTGACCACAACATAGGCTGGGGGTGTTTAAAATATCAAGCACCCCGCACTGGCCTCATCGCCGGCAAGCCGGCTCCCACAGGGAAATCACAGGCCCTCACAGCGGTGCAATACCTGTGGCAGCCGGCTTGCCGGCGATCAGGCCCGTATGAACAACCTTATTCGCGCAGGGTCATGCCATTGGCAGGCAACGGCAAGGCGGTCTTGTACCGCACCTGCTTCAAGGCAAAACTCGAGCGAATGTTGGCCACCCCCGGCAACCGCGTCAGGTAATCAAGAAAGCGTTCGAGCGCCTGAATGCTCGGCAACAACACCCGCAGCAGGTAGTCCGGGTCACCGGTCATCAGGTAGCACTCCATCACCTCGGGCCGTTCGGCGATCTCTTCCTCGAAGCGGTGCAGCGCCTGCTCGACCTGCTTCTCCAGGCTGACATGAATGAACACATTCACATCCAGCCCCAGAACCTCCGGCGACAGCAACGTCACCTGCTGGCGGATCACGCCCAGTTCTTCCATGGCCTTGACCCGGTTGAAACAGGGCGTGGGCGACAGGTTCACCGACCGCGCCAGCTCTGCATTGGTGATGCGGGCGTTGTCCTGCAGGCTGTTGAGAATGCCGATATCGGTACGATCGAGTTTGCGCATGAGATAAAATCACCGGTTTTTTGTGTTTATGCAGAATGTTTATCTGTGCCGCCCGATAAAGGCAATCAACTTGAGAGAAAAATTCTCCCAGCGTGTCACTACTATGTAATTGACGCTGACCTACCAGTCACAAGCCGGTATTCAGCGGCGGCCGCTTCAGAGCTCACAAAAACAACATCCGAGCGAGCGTAAAAAGCATGAACGAGTACGCCCCCCTGCGTTTGCATGTGCCCGAGCCTACCGGCCGGCCAGGCTGCCAGACCGATTTTTCCTACCTGCGCCTGAACGACGCAGGTCAAGTCCGTAAACCCCCTATCGATGTCGATGCTGCCGACACCGCTGACCTGTCCAACAGCCTGATCCGCGTGCTCGACGAGCACGGCGATGCACTCGGCCCATGGGCTGAAGGCATCGACCCGCAGATCCTGCGCCAAGGCATGCGCGCCATGCTCAAGACGCGCATCTTCGACAGCCGCATGGTGGTTGCCCAGCGCCAGAAGAAGATGTCCTTCTACATGCAGAGCCTGGGTGAAGAAGCCATCGGCAGCGCTCAGGCGCTGGCACTCAACCGCACCGACATGTGCTTCCCCACTTATCGCCAGCAAAGCATCCTGATGGCCCGCGACGTGTCGCTGGTGGAGATGATCTGCCAGTTGCTGTCCAACGAGCGCGACCCGCTCAAGGGCCGCCAGTTGCCGATCATGTATTCGGTGCGCGAGGCCGGCTTCTTCACCATCAGCGGCAACCTGGCGACCCAGTTCGTGCAGGCGGTCGGCTGGGCCATGGCCTCGGCCATCAAGGGTGATACCAAGATCGCCTCGGCCTGGATCGGCGACGGTGCCACCGCCGAGTCGGATTTCCACACCGCCCTGACCTTTGCCCACGTGTACCGCGCGCCGGTGATCCTCAACGTGGTCAATAACCAGTGGGCGATTTCCACGTTCCAGGCCATTGCCGGCGGTGAATCGACCACCTTCGCCGGCCGTGGCGTCGGCTGTGGCATCGCCTCGCTGCGGGTCGACGGCAACGATTTCGTCGCTGTATACGCCGCCTCGCGCTGGGCCGCTGAACGCGCCCGCCGCGGCCTCGGCCCCTGCCTGATCGAGTGGGTGACCTACCGCGCTGGCCCGCACTCCACCTCCGACGACCCGTCCAAATACCGCCCGGCCGACGACTGGAGCCACTTCCCACTGGGCGACCCGATCGCCCGCCTGAAGCAGCACCTGATCAAGATCGGCCAATGGTCCGAGGAAGAACACCAGGCGGTTACCGCCGAGTTCGAGGCCGCGGTGATTGCCGCGCAGAAGGAAGCCGAACAGTACGGCACCCTGGCCAACGGCCACATCCCGAGCGCGGCCTCGATGTTCGAGGACGTGTACAAGGAAATGCCCGACCACCTGCGCCGTCAGCGCCAGGAACTGGGGGTTTGAGATGAACGACCACAACAACAGCATCAACCCGGAAACCGCCATGGCCACCACCACCATGACCATGATCCAGGCCCTGCGCTCGGCCATGGATGTCATGCTCGAGCGCGACGACAATGTGGTGATCTACGGCCAGGACGTCGGCTACTTCGGCGGCGTGTTCCGCTGCACCGAAGGCCTGCAGACCAAGTACGGCAAGTCGCGCGTGTTCGACGCGCCGATCTCCGAGAGCGGCATCGTCGGCACCGCCGTCGGCATGGGCGCCTATGGCCTGCGGCCGGTGGTGGAAATCCAGTTTGCCGACTACTTCTACCCAGCCTCCGACCAGATCGTTTCCGAGATGGCGCGCCTGCGCTACCGCTCGGCCGGCGAATTCATCGCCCCACTGACCCTGCGCATGCCGTGCGGTGGCGGCATCTACGGCGGCCAGACGCACAGCCAGAGCCCGGAAGCGATGTTCACCCAGGTGTGCGGCCTGCGCACGGTGATGCCGTCCAACCCGTATGACGCCAAAGGCCTGCTGATCGCCTCGATCGAATCTGACGACCCGGTGATCTTCCTCGAGCCCAAGCGCCTGTACAACGGCCCGTTCGACGGCCACCACGATCGCCCAGTGACCCCTTGGTCCAAGCACCCGCACAGCGCAGTACCCGATGGCTACTACACGGTGCCGCTGGACAAGGCAGCCATCACCCGCCCCGGCAGCGACGTTACCGTGCTGACTTACGGCACCACGGTCTATGTGGCCCAGGTGGCCGCCGAAGAGACCGGCGTCGACGCTGAAGTGATCGACCTGCGCAGCCTCTGGCCGCTGGACCTGGACACCATCGTCGCGTCGGTGAAAAAGACCGGCCGCTGCGTGGTGGTGCACGAGGCCACCCGTACCTGCGGCTTTGGCGCCGAGCTGGTGTCACTGGTGCAGGAGCATTGCTTCCACCATCTGGAAGCGCCCATCGAGCGCGTCACTGGCTGGGACACCCCCTACCCTCACGCGCAGGAATGGGCTTACTTCCCAGGCCCTTCGCGGGTAGGTGCGGCATTGAAACGGGTCATGGAGGTCTGAATGGGCACGCACGTCATCAAAATGCCGGACATTGGTGAAGGCATTGCGCAGGTCGAGTTGGTGGAATGGTTTGTCAAAGTCGGTGATGTAATCGCCGAGGACCAGGTAGTAGCCGATGTCATGACCGACAAGGCCACCGTGGAAATTCCTTCGCCGGTCAGCGGCAAGGTACTGGCCCTGGGCGGCCAGCCAGGTGAGGTGATGGCGGTCGGCAGCGAGCTGATCCGCATCGAAGTCGAAGGCAGCGGCAACCATGTGGATGCGCCGCAGGCCAAGCCTGCCGCAACTGAAGCCGCACCGGCTGCTGCCAAGCCGGAGCCGCGGGTCGAAGCGCAACCGGTTGCCTGCCCGGCAGCAGCGTCGCACAGCGCGGCGCCGATCGTGCCGCGCCAGGCCGACGAAAAACCCCTGGCCTCCCCGGCCGTGCGCAAGCGCGCGCTGGATGCCGGCGTCGAACTGCGTTACGTGCATGGCAGCGGCCCGGCCGGGCGCATCTTGCACGAAGACCTCGACGCCTTCATCAGCAAACCGCAGAGCACTGCAGGCCAGGCGCCCGGCGGCTACGCCAAGCGCACCGACAGCGAGCAGGTGCAAGTAATCGGCCTGCGCCGCAAGATCGCCCAGCGCATGCAGGATGCCAAGCGCCGTGTCGCGCACTTCAGCTACGTCGAGGAGATCGACGTCACGGCGCTGGAAGCCCTGCGCCTGCAACTCAACAGCAAGCACGGCGAGAGCCGCGGCAAACTGACCCTGCTGCCGTTCCTGGTCCGCGCACTGGTTGTCGCGCTGCGCGACTTCCCGCAGATCAACGCCACCTATGACGACGAAGCGCAGGTGATCACCCGCCATGGCGCGGTGCATGTGGGTATCGCCACACAGGGCGATAACGGCCTGATGGTGCCCGTATTGCGCCACGCCGAGGCCGGCAGCCTGTGGGGCAATGCCAGCGAGATTTCCCGCCTGGCGAACGCCGCCCGCAACAACAAGGCCAGCCGCGAGGAACTGTCCGGCTCGACCATCACCCTGACCAGCCTCGGCGCGCTGGGCGGCATCGTCAGTACGCCGGTGGTGAACACCCCGGAAGTGGCGATCGTCGGCGTCAACCGCATGGTCGAGCGGCCGATGGTGATCGACGGCCAGATCGTGATCCGCAAGATGATGAACCTGTCCAGCTCGTTCGACCACCGGGTGGTCGATGGCATGGATGCCGCGCTGTTCATCCAGGCCGTGCGTGGTCTGCTTGAGCAACCCGCCTGCCTGTTCGTGGAGTGAGCATGCAACAGACTATCGACACTACCCTGCTGATCATCGGCGGCGGCCCAGGCGGCTACGTGGCTGCCATCCGCGCCGGGCAGTTGGGCATCCCCACCGTTCTGGTGGAAGGCCAGGCGCTAGGCGGCACTTGCCTGAACATCGGCTGCATTCCGTCCAAGGCACTGATCCATGTGGCCGAGCAGTTCCATCAGGCCGCCCGCTACACCGAACCGTCCGAGCTGGGTATCAGCGTGACCTCGCCGCGCCTGGACATCAGCCAAAGCGTGGCCTGGAAGGACGGGATCGTCGACCGCCTGACCACCGGCGTCGCTGCGCTGCTGAAAAAGCACGGGGTCAAGGTGATCCATGGCTGGGCGAAGATCCTCGACGGCAAGCATGTCGAGGTCGATGGCCAGCGTATCCAGTGCGAGCACCTGCTGCTGGCCACCGGCTCGAACAGCGTCGAGCTGCCGATGCTGCCGCTGGGCGGCGCTGTGGTTTCGTCTACCGAAGCCCTGGCACCGCAGACGCTGCCCAAGCACCTGGTGGTGGTGGGCGGCGGCTATATCGGCCTGGAGCTGGGTATCGCCTACCGCAAGCTGGGCGCTCACGTCAGTGTGGTGGAGGCGCGCGAGCGCATCCTGCCGACCTACGACAGCGAACTGACCACGCCGGTGGCCGACTCACTGAAAAAGCTGGGCATCGCCCTGCACCTGGGGCACAGCGTCGAAGGCTATGACAACGGCTGCCTGCTGGCCCGCGATGGCCAAGGCGCACAGCTGCGCCTGGAAGCCGACCGGGTATTGGTGGCCGTGGGCCGCCGCCCGCGCACCCAGGGCTTCAACCTGGACAGCCTGGCACTGAAGATGAACGGCGCTGCCATCGCCATCGACGACCGCTGCCAGACCAGCATGCGCAACGTGTGGGCCATCGGCGACGTGGCCGGCGAACCCATGCTCGCCCACCGCGCCATGGCGCAAGGCGAAATGGTGGCCGAAATCATCGCCGGCAAGGCGCGACGCTTCGAGCCCAGCGCGATTGCCGCCGTGTGCTTCACCGACCCGGAAGTGGTGGTGGTCGGCCACACACCGGAGCAGGCAAGCCAGCAAGGGCTGGAATGCATCGTTGCGCAGTTCCCGTTCGCCGCTAACGGCCGGGCCATGAGCCTGGAGTCGAAAACTGGCTTCGTGCGCGTGGTGGCGCGCCGGGACAATCACCTGATCGTGGGTTGGCAGGCGGTTGGCGTGGCGGTTTCTGAGCTGTCCACGGCCTTTGCCCAGTCACTGGAAATGGGCGCTCGGCTGGAAGATATCGCCGGCACCATCCACGCCCACCCGACCCTGGGCGAGGCAGTTCAAGAGGCGGCACTGCGCGCGCTGGGCCACGCCCTGCACATCTGACACTGAAGCGGCTACGGCCGATTTGGCCCGCAGTGCCCTGAAGGCGCTGCGGGTCTTTTTTCATCTCGCCGATGCAGGTTCACTCGGAAATGGCGTTCTTGCCGGCACCCTTGGCCCGGTACAAGGCCTTGTCTGCACGACCGAGCAGGTCGCTCTGACCTTCACCTTCCTGCCACTGCACCACGCCATAGCTCAGGGTCAGCCGGCACTCGCCAATCTGCTCGACCTGCACCATCGCCTGACGCAACCGGCCCGCCACCGCCAAGCGCCTCGTCCAGCGTGGTCTGCGGCATCACCATGACGAACTCGTCGCCGCCCCAACGCGCCAGCAGGTCGTGATCGCGCAGGCAGGTACGCAAGTTTTCGACCACCTGGACCAAGGCCGCATCGCCCTGGGCATGGCCATAGCGGTCGTTGATCGGTTTGAAATCGTCCACGTCCATGGCGATCACCGCCAGCGGCTCCCGAAAGCGCTGGGCGCGCCTGCATTCCTGTTGCAGCGCCTGCTCCAGCCGGTAGCGATTGGCGATGCGGGTGAGCGCATCACGCTCGGCCAGCTCGCGGTTTTCGTCCAGCTGGCGCTGCAGCTGCTGGTTGACCCAGGACAGCTCGCGCGTGCGCTCAGCCACCTGAGCCTCCAGCGATTGGTTCTTTTGCTCAAGCTGAGCCACCAGGCGCTTGCCGGCGTCGATGTTGCGGTGCGCGCCCAGCATGCGCGCCACCGAGCCGTCTTCGTTGCGGGCGATGATGTGGCCGCTGTCCTCGATCCACAGGTAGCTGCCATCCTGGCAGCGGCAGCGGTACTCGATGAGGTAGCGCTCGTTGCGCTGGTTGATGTACGCCTCGAAGTGCGCCATCACCCGCGGGTAGTCCTCGGGATGGATAACGCTCTCCCAGGTAAGCACGCTGTTGGCCATGGAATGGCTGGCGTAGCCGAGCATGGCGTACCAGCCGGGGTTGCGATAGACGTAGCCGGTGTTGGCGTTCCAGTCCCAGATGCCATCGCTGATCAACTCGAACAGCATCTGCAATTGCTGCTCACTGAAACCGGCAGGCACCGGCCTTGATTCCTGACTCATGGACGCTCTCCCTGGTGTCCAGCAACTGCGCCCCGGTCAAGGTGCTGCCGAATGTGCTCGTGATTGCCGCCAGCGGCAAGATCGTTCCTATCACTGGCGAGCATATTCCGCGCAGATGGCAACCGGAATAGCCCAGACGCCCTATTTTCTCGGGTTTGCCTCACTGGCATGGCCTTTGCCCCTAAACCGAGCCCTTTAATGATTTCCAGGGACAAGGAGGAAACACCGTGATCACATTCAATGGCTTGGGCTGGCAACCCACGGTCCAGCAACAGCACCGGATCATTCTCGAACAGCCACAGGCCGATAGCGTGCCGCTGCGTGCGCCACAGGCACCAAGCAACACCTCCGCGCAAAAGAACAGCCAGGGCAGCACCTCGGAACAGAACGCCGAAGAGGCCCGTGAAGAAGCCTTTGCCAAACTGAAGTTGCTGCTGCAGAACCCCGACATTGCCGCACGCCAGCAGGCCGGCGCAAGCACCCAGGAAAGCAGCGATGCCACACAAGCATTCCGCGAGTACATGGCCAAGACGCCCGAGGATAAAATCAAGGAGAAAATGCTCGCCGAACTGGGCATGACGGTGGAGGAGTTCAACGCGCTGCCACCGGAACAGAGAGCCAGAATTTGCGAGCAGATAGCGCAACGCATCAAAGAAGACCTGAAAATGGAGGCTCAGGCAAAACTCCAGGCGCAGGGTGGGATGGCCGAGCAGCTTCCCCAAGGCACCGACCTTGCAGCCTCGCAGGGCAACGCCGAACGTGAAAAAGCGTTGGAGGCTAGCCAGATCTGAGCGTGGATGGCCACCCCTGCCCGGGGTGGCGTCACTATGCAGCACCGGTTTAGGTAGGCGCAGTACGGCATCGTCATTGGACATTTCTTCATTCGACGTCAGCACGCCGTATAATCCCGCCCCCCAAAATCCGATGATGTTTTCTCATGAAGAAACTGCTGTACGTCGTAACCCTCGCCCTCGCCGCCATCCCCAGCGCATTCGCCAATCCACCCGCAACGTTTACCGAAGCCAAGGTTGTCGCCAAGCAGAAAATCTACCTCGATCAGGCAAACAGCCCCCTGGGTGAGCTGTACTGTGGCTGCAAATGGACCTGGGTAGGCAAGTCCGGCGGCCGGGTCGATGCCAAGTCCTGCGGCTATGAAACCCGCAAGCTGCAGACACGTGCCGAGCGAACGGAATGGGAACACATCGTGCCGGCGTGGACCTTTGGCCACCAGCGCCAGTGCTGGCAGAACGGTGGGCGTGAACACTGCGTCGATGAAGACCCGACCTTCCGCGCCATGGAGGCTGACCTGTTCAACCTTTACCCGTCCGTGGGCGAGGTGAACGGAGACCGCAGCAACTTCAACTACGGCATGGTTTCGGGCGTCGCGCCGCAATACGGGCAATGCACCACCAAGGTGGACTTCCAGCAGAAAACTGCCGAACCTCGCGATGAAGTGAAAGGCCTGGTGGCGCGTACGACGTTCTACATGTTCGACCGCTACAAGCTGAGCATGTCGCGCCAGCAGCAACAGTTGCTCATGGCCTGGGACAAACAGCACCCGGTATCGGCATGGGAGAAACAACGGGACCAGCGTATTGCCGCGATCATGGGCCACTCCAACCCCTTCGTGACGGGCGAACGCACGTGGACCCTGGGTTACAAGCCCGCAGGCGCTCCCGACATCGCCGCATCGGCAGCCCCGAAAAATGCAGTGAAGGAAGTGGCCAAACCGACATTGGCGAGTGCGTCGATCGACGGGGCGATTATTGGCAACCGCAACAGTCATGTGTACCACCTGGCCAGCGGGTGCCCAGGCTACAGCCAGGTCGCGCAGAAAAATCAGGTGGTGTTCGGCAACGAGGCCGAGGCGCAAGCCGCGGGGTATCGCAAGGCGGGGAACTGCAAGTAGCAGAAATATGGCGTCCCAGGGCAGGTTCGAACTGCCAACCTTCCCCTTAGGAGGGGGATGCTCTATCCAATTGAGCTACTGAGACACAAGAACCGACAGCGAGCGCTGCACGGCTGGACGGGGAGCATGTTAACCAGCAGGCTGCCGTTTGTCATGCACCTATCGGGCTTTTTGCACGTAGGGCCTTTCCGATGCATGTCAAACGAGCAGCCGCTCCTGGCGCAGCACCTCAAGCAACGCGCACACCGCCGTGGCCAGTGACCCCGAGTTGTCCAGGCGATACACCGCCGAATCGGCGCCGGCCTGCAACTGCGCACCTCGCGCCAGGCGCTGGTCGACCTGCTGCGGCGTCTCGCGCCCTCTGGCGAGAAGGCGCTCGCGCAGGATCTCGGGCTTGACCTCCAGGCATACCGCCAGAAGGTCCGGATAGCGCTGTCGAGCTTCGGGCAGATAAGCCCGGGAACCATTGACCAGCACCGATCGCCCCTGCGCCAGCCAATCGTTGACCTGGGCAGGGATTCCGTACGCCAGGCCATTGGCTTGCCAATACATGGCAAATTCTCCGGCCGCCTGCATGGCCGCGAAACGCTCTGGCGTAACGCCATGGGCAGCCTCACCCTTGGCCTCCGGCGAGCGGGTGATGACCCGCCGGGCAATTTCAACCCCCGCGGCAGAGAGCTGCTCACGGGCCGCATCGATCAGGGAATCTTTTCCCGAACCTGAAGGTCCTATCAGGAATATCAGGCGGCCTGGGGGTTTACGTTGGGCGCTTGCGTCATGTTGCATAGCCACTATGCTCTATGAAAGGAAACCCGCGCATTTTAGGGGTTTTCTGTGACCTTTGCTGCGTTTTACGGGTTTTTGACGGCAAGGGCCTGACGGTAGGGTGAGCCTGGGAATGCAAAACTTTTCAAACCAGTACTCATTTCTGATAATTGGTACTGGCAAAAAGCCTTTATCGGGATCACTATTTGTCACAGAATTGACGCCAAGGAAACGGCGACCTTGAGGCAAGATGAGCACCAAATTTTCCAGTCGGTTGAACATTTTGTCGTCGCCACGGTCGTACCACCATCCCGTGCGGCCAATTTGAGAACCGCTTCCCCTGAACCAAAAACCGGTCAATTTATATGCGCCCAATGAAACAGGCTATTTATTCGAGCCGCACCGCTGACAAGTTTGTAGTCCGCCTGCCAGACGGAATGCGTGAGCGCATTGCCGAGGTAGCGCGCAACCATCATCGCAGCATGAACTCCGAAATCATCGCTCGCCTGGAACAAAGCCTTATCCAGGAAGGTGCGCTGGGCGACGAGCTGAGCATGCGCCTGGACAGCCCTGAACTGTCCCTGCATGAACGCGAGCTGCTGCAACGCTTCCGCCAGTTGTCGCACCGCCAGCAGAACGCGCTGGTGGCCCTCATCGCTCACGACGTGGAAATGGCCGCCGACGCTTCCTGAAGCGTACAGCGAGCACAAAAAAGCCAGCGCAAGCTGGCTTTTTTCGTTGTGCCGAGAACGCTGCGGAGAACTGCCAGGCAGCCCCCCCAGGCGTTGACGCTGTTACAGCAGGAACAGCGTCGCCAGCCCCAGGAAGATGAAGAAGCCACCACTGTCGGTCACGGCAGTGATCATCACGCTGGAGCCCATGGCCGGGTCGCGCCCCAGACGCGTCAGGGTCATGGGGATCAATACCCCCATCAGCGCGGCCAGCAACAAGTTCAAGGTCATCGCCGCAGTCATCACCAGGCCCAGTGACCAGCTGCCGTACAGCCAGAACGCGACGATACCGATCACCCCACCCCAGATCAGACCATTGAGCAGCGAAACTGCCAGCTCCTTGCGCATCAGGCGGCTGGTATTGCCCGGTGACACCTGGTCCAACGCCATGGCGCGAACGATCATGGTAATGGTCTGGTTACCGGAGTTGCCGCCAATGCCCGCAACGATGGGCATCAGTGCAGCCAGGGCTACCAGCTTCTCGATGGAACCTTCGAACAGGCCAATAACCCGCGAAGCCAGGAATGCGGTAATCAGGTTGATCGCGAGCCACGCCCAACGGTTGCGCAGCGAACGCCAGACCGAGGCAAAAATGTCTTCCTCTTCACGCAGGCCGGCCATGTTGAGGACTTCGCTCTCGCTCTCCTCGCGAATCAGGTCGACCATTTCATCGATGGTCAAACGGCCGATCAAGCGGTCGCTCTTGTCCACCACCGGCGCCGATACCAGGTCATAACGCTCGAACGCCTGTGCAGCGTCGTAGGCATCTTCCTCGGGGTGGAAGGATACCGGGTCGGTCGCCATGACCTCCGCCACCTTCTTGTCCGGGTCGTTGACCAGCAAGCGCTTGATCGGCAGCACACCTTTGAGAATGCCGTCGTAGTCGACCACGAACAGCTTGTCGGTGTGGTTGGGCAGTTCTTTCAGGCGGCGCAGGTAGCGCAGCACGACTTCCAGGCTGATGTCTTCGCGGATGGTGACCATCTCGAAGTCCATCAGTGCACCGACCTGCTCCTCGTCGTAGCTCAGCGCCGAACGGACACGCTCGCGCTGCTGGGCATCGAGCGTTTCCATCAGCTCGTGAACGACGTCACGCGGCAGTTCCGGCGCCAGGTCAGCCAGTTCGTCGGCGTCCATCTCCTTGGCCGCAGCGAGGATCTCGTGATCGTCCATGTCGGCGATCAGCGATTGGCGTACCGAATCGGAAACCTCGAGCAGAATGTCGCCATCACGATCCGAGCGCACCAGCTGCCAGACCGTCAGGCGGTCTTCCAGAGGCAAGGCTTCGAGGATGTAGGCGATGTCTGCAGGGTGCAGGTCGTCGAGCTTACGTTGCAGCTCGACAAGATTCTGACGGTGGACGAGGTTTTCCACCAGATCGTGGTGATGACCTTCCTGACGGTGGGTCAGGTCTTCCACCACGCGTTGGCGCTGCAACAGCTCGACCACTTGGGCCAGGCGATCCTGCAGGCTCTCTTGCGCTTTTTTTACTTCTACTTCAGTCATAGGCGAACTCCACTCCCAGCAGCGGAGCACGCCGGGAGAATCAATCGGTCAGATCAAGCTGCATGAAACGTGTTAAGGAGTAACTACTGGGTAAGTCCATGGTGGTTTTCCACAAGCCCCGGCGGGGCTGACGGGCGCAATCATACACTGCCTAAGCGGGCAGATCGCCTAAATTTTTGGCCAGAACAATCGTTTGCGCGATAAAGCTAGGACAACGCTCGAAGCTATCTGTGCGACGGCAGCTGCGAAAGAAAGAACACATGCACCGCGCAAAAGAGTGTGGCGCTGGTTAGTTTGAGTCTAGCGGGCATCACTGATAAATCAGTGACCGGGAGAAAACAAAAAGCCCGCTCAAATGAGCGGGCTTCTTAATTGTATGGCGGACTCAGCAGGATTCGAACCTGCGACCGCTCGGTTCGTAGCCGAGTACTCTATCCAGCTGAGCTATGAGTCCGTGGTGGTAGTTTTAGACCAGGTTACCACTGGTGGGTTGAAGTGCCTTTGCAAGCAGAGCCACTTCAAAAATGGCGGACTCAGCAGGATTCGAACCTGCGACCGCTCGGTTCGTAGCCGAGTACTCTATCCAGCTGAGCTATGAGTCCGTGGTTGGTAGTTTTGAATCAGATTACCACTGATTGCTTGAAGCGCCTTTGCAAGCAGAGCCACTTCAAAAAATGGCGGACTCAGCAGGATTCGAACCTGCGACCGCTCGGTTCGTAGCCGAGTACTCTATCCAGCTGAGCTATGAGTCCGTAGTTGGTAGTTTTAGACCAGATTACCACTGGTTGTTTGAAGCACCCTTGCAAGCAAAGCCACTTCAAAAATGGCGGACTCAGCAGGATTCGAACCTGCGACCGCTCGGTTCGTAGCCGAGTACTCTATCCAGCTGAGCTATGAGTCCGTGTCTTGCCGCGCATTATAGGTCGCTGAAACATTTTTGCAAGAATCTTTTCGTTTAAAATCAACGACTTAGCGTTCTTACCGCTTACAGCGCCCTACGCAAATAATGGCGGTGAAGGGGGGATTCGAACCCCCGATACCCTTATGAGGTATACTCCCTTAGCAGGGGAGCGCCTTCGGCCACTCGGCCACCTCACCGCAACACGAGGCGAATATTAAACAGGCTCTTCCTCGTTTGCAACCCTTTTTTTGAAAAAAACTTCAAAAGAATTAAAGGCTTGGCTCCTCATCCTTCTCTTTCTTGATCCGCAGGTAGATTTCTTCGCGGTGAACGGCCACTTCCTTAGGGGCGCTGACGCCGATACGCACCTGGTTTCCTTTCACGCCGAGCACCGTCACGGTGATCTCGCCGTCTCCAATGATCAGGCTCTCGGCGCACCGACGAGTCAAAATCAACATAGCTTTCTCCTTAGGCAAACATTCAGGGATAACAGTCTGGTAACAGCAGGGCCTGGTCGCGGACAACGACTCAAGGCCGCAAAGCGCGTCACGCCGGCAGGACAGGGCCTGCGTGACGAGCAGAAACGCGAAGGGCGCGGCAAGCCGCGCCCCTCAAGGCAACGCCTTACTCGCCCTGTCGGGCCGGAGCGTCGAGCTCGAACGCGGTGTGCAGCGCGCGTACGGCCAGCTCCAGGTACTTCTCTTCGATGACTACCGAAACCTTGATTTCGGACGTGGAGATCATCTGGATGTTGATGCTCTCCTTGGCCAGGGCTTCGAACATGCGGCTGGCAACGCCGGCGTGCGAACGCATGCCAACACCGACGATCGACACCTTGGCGATCTTGGTGTCGCCGATCACTTCACGGGCACCGATTTCACGCGCGGTGTTTTCCAGCACACGGTAAGCACTCTCGTACTCGTTGCGGTGCACGGTGAAGGTGAAGTCAGTGGTGTTATCGTGCGACACGTTCTGCACGATCATGTCCACTTCGATGTTCGAGGCGCTGATCGGGCCGAGGATCTTGAAAGCGACGCCCGGGGTGTCCGGCACGCCACGAATGGTCAGCTTGGCTTCATCACGGTTGAAGGCGATACCGGAAATGATCGGCTGTTCCATGGATTCCTCTTCATCAATGGTAATGAGGGTCCCCGGACCCTCCTTGAAGCTGTGCAGCACGCGCAGCGGAACGTTGTACTTGCCGGCGAACTCCACCGAACGGATCTGCAGCACCTTGGAACCGAGGCTGGCCATTTCCAGCATCTCTTCGAAAGTGATCTTCTCCAGGCGGCGAGCCTGCGGCACCACACGCGGGTCGGTGGTGTAGACGCCATCGACGTCGGTGTAGATCTGGCACTCGTCAGCCTTGAGCGCGGCCGCCAGGGCCACACCGGTGGTGTCGGAGCCGCCACGGCCGAGGGTGGTGATGCTGCCGTGCTCGTCGACGCCCTGGAAGCCAGCCACAACCACCACGCGCCCGGCCTTGAGGTCGGCACGAATCTTCTGGTCGTCGATCTGCAGGATGCGCGCCTTGTTGTGCGAGCTGTCGGTGAGGATGCGCACCTGGTTGCCGGTGTAGGACACAGCCGGCACGCCACGTTTGATCAAGGCCATGGCCAGCAGGGCAATGGTGACCTGCTCGCCGGTGGATACGATCACATCCAGCTCACGCGGAACCGGCTGATCGGTGATCTGCTTGGCCAGTTCGATCAGGCGATTGGTTTCGCCGCTCATGGCCGACAGCACAACCACCAGGTCGTCGCCCGCCTCACGGTGTTTCTTGACCTTGTCGGCAACCTGCTCGATCCGCTCGATGGAACCGACAGAGGTACCGCCAAATTTCTGTACGATCAACGCCATTTCAATGGTGCCTCAGCCCATACAGGGCCCCAAAAAAACCATCCAACATGAAGGGGCCGGCGACTAGACCGCCGGCCCCTTCATCTCAAAGTCCCTGCTCTGCGAACGGCACGGCCAGCGCCAAGGCCTGGTCCAGCGCAGCGACGTCGACGCCACCACCCTGGGCCATGTCCGGACGGCCACCGCCCTTGCCACCCACTGCCGCAGCGGCTTGTTTCATCAGGTCGCCAGCCTTGAGTTGGCTGGAGAGGTCTTTGGTCACGCCGGCCACCAGCACGACCTTGCCCTCATGCTCGCTGCCCAGCAGGATCACTGCGTGGCCGAGCTTGTTCTTCAGTTGATCGACCAGCGCCAGCAGGGCCTTGCCATCCTGCCCATCCAGGCGGGCAGCAAGCACCTTGGCGCCCTTGACCTCAACAGCCGCGTTGGAGAGATCATCCCCGGCGGCGCTGGCGGCCTTGGCCTGCAGCTGTTCCAGCTGCTTCTCCAGCTGGCGGTTGCGCTCAAGCACAGCCGACAGCTTGTCGATCAGGTTGTCACGGTTACCCTTGACCAGCTGCGCGGCTTCCTTGACCTGCTCTTCGGCAGCGTTCAGGTAGGCCAGCGCGGCAGCGCCGGTAACTGCTTCGATACGGCGTACGCCAGAGGCCACGCCACCTTCGCTGATGATCTTGAACAGGCTGATATCGCCGGTGCGCTTGGCGTGGATACCGCCGCACAGCTCGACGGAGAAATCGCCACCCATGCTCAGCACGCGCACGGTATCACCGTACTTCTCGCCGAACAGGGCCATCGCGCCTTTGCGCTTGGCGGTTTCGATATCGGTGACTTCGGTTTCAACCGGGGTGTTCTTGCGCACTTCACGGTTGACGATGTCTTCCAGCGCCTTGATCTGCGCAGGCGTCACCGCTTCGAAGTGGCTGAAGTCGAAACGCAGGCGCTGGCTGTCGACCAGCGAGCCCTTCTGCTGCACGTGCTCGCCCAGCACCTGGCGCAGCGCTTCGTGCAACAGGTGGGTGGCCGAGTGGTTCAGCGAAGTGGCGTGCTGCACCTCGGCATCGACCTTGGCCTCGACCGGCGAACCGATGACCAACGCACCGCTGCTGACGACCCCATGGTGCAGGAATGCACCGCCGGTCTTGGTGGTGTCCTGCACGTCGAAGCGCACGGCACCGGATTGCAGGTAGCCACAGTCACCGACCTGGCCACCGGATTCGGCGTAGAACGGCGTACGGTCCAGGACCACGACGCCCTGCTCGCCTTCACCCAGCTGGTCGACGGCCTGGCCGTCCTTGTACAGGGCGATGACCTTACCCTGGCCTTCGGTGGCGCTGTAGCCGACGAAGTCGGTGGCCGTGTCGACCTTGACCAGGCTGTTGTAGTCCATGCCGAAGGCGCTGGCGGAACGGGCACGCTCACGCTGGGCGTCCATTTCGCGCTCGAAGCCGGCTTCGTCGATGGTCAGCTCGCGCTCGCGGGCGATGTCGGCGGTGAGGTCCATCGGGAAGCCGTAGGTGTCGTACAGCTTGAACACCACGTCGCCCGGCACCACGTTGCCCTTGAGCTGGGCCAGGTCCTGCTCGAGGATGCGCAGGCCCTGCTCGAGGGTCTTGGCGAACTGCTCTTCTTCAGCCTTGAGCACACGCTCGATGTGCGCCTGCTGGCTCTTGAGCTCCGGGAAGGCCTCGCCCATCTCGGCGACCAGGGCAGCGACGATCTGATAGAAGAAGTTGCCCTTGGCGCCCAGCTTGTTGCCGTGACGGCACGCACGGCGAATGATGCGGCGCAGCACGTAGCCACGGCCTTCATTGGACGGCAGCACGCCGTCGGCGATCAGGAAGCCGCAGGAGCGAATGTGGTCGGCCACAACCTTCAACGAAGCCTGGCCATCGTTGCTGCAACCGATGGCCTTGGCGGCTGCGATCAGCAGGTTCTGGAACAGGTCGATCTCGTAGTTCGAGTGCACGTGCTGCATGACCGCACTGATGCGCTCAAGGCCCATGCCGGTATCCACCGACGGCGCTGGCAGCGGGTGCAGGACACCGTCAGCCGTGCGGTTGAACTGCATGAAGACGTTGTTCCAGATCTCGATGTAACGGTCGCCGTCTTCTTCCGGGGAGCCGGGTGGGCCGCCCCAGATATCAGCGCCGTGGTCATAGAAGATCTCGGTGCACGGGCCGCACGGGCCGGTATCGCCCATGGTCCAGAAGTTGTCGGAGGCGTACGGGGCGCCTTTGTTGTCACCGATGCGCACCATGCGCTCGGCCGGCACGCCGACTTCTTTGGTCCAGATGTCGTAGGCTTCGTCGTCGCTGGCGTAAACGGTGACCCAGAGCTTTTCCTTGGGCAGGTTCAGCCACTTGTCGGACGTCAGGAAGTTCCAGGCGAAGGTGATCGCATCGCGCTTGAAGTAGTCGCCGAAGCTGAAGTTGCCCAACATTTCAAAGAAGGTGTGGTGACGCGCGGTGTAGCCGACGTTTTCCAGGTCGTTGTGCTTGCCGCCGGCGCGCACGCACTTCTGGCTGCTGACCGCACGGGTGTAGGCGCGCTTCTCTGCACCGAGGAAGCAGTCCTTGAACTGGTTCATGCCTGCGTTGGTGAACAGCAGGGTCGGGTCGTTGTTCGGGATCAGCGAACTGGAGGCGACTCGGGTATGGCCTTGCTCTTCGAAGAAGCGAAGGAAGGCTTCACGGATTTCTGCGCTTTTCATAGGTTCTTCCACGGAAACGGCGGCCCTTGGGGGCAAACGCGTCGACGAAACGACGGCAAAGGGCCGCATTATATCGGTCCTGCAATCTCGGTGCAGTGTGTTTATGCGATAGAAAGCGTCGATTGGACGGCTTTTCAGCTCAAGCAAACGAAAAATACATGACCGGATGCTAAAGGCAGGCTTTTGCCGCTGGCAAGCCAATTACCGCCCAAGGGAAGGGAAAATGGAACAGGCGGTTAATTAAATACTTTTAACGGATGCGCTGGGATCCAATGCTGACCGTTCTGACCCTATCGCCGGCAAGCCGGCAATAGGCCTCAGCAATTCATCCCAGCCGTTGCCCCGAGTCCGGGACGATGAGAATCCCGGCGCGCAGCCCGTTCTTGACCTTGGGGTTGGGGAAGATGATCCGCGCGCCCTCCTCCTCGACCACCCAGCGCATTTCCGCCAGGTCCTCGGCCAGCAGGTAACCCTTGCTCAGCTCGGAGAAGTTCTCGATGTCCGCCGGTAGGTGCAGGCGGAAGCCCTCGCTGTGCTTGATGATCTCGCGGGCTACGCTGAAGAGTTGCAAACCGTCCAGCGAGCCTTCGGTCTCGGGCTCGGCACCTTCGATAATCTGGATCAGACGCTCTTCCAGCTTGTCGAGATTGACCTGCTCGTTCTGCCCGAATGGCCGCGCCTTGCCAAGCTCCAGGGTGAATGCCTCGGCGTCGAGCTGCTCATAGGTGAAGGCACTGAAGGTGATCGACGACTTGCTTTGCAGCAGCACCGCCTCCATGCCGGCGGCCGCCAGGCGCGCCAGCTCGCGCCGGGAATGCTGGCGCCCCTCTTTGTAAGGGTACAGGGCGAACTGCTCGATCTTGGAACCGCGGATGGCGGTATGCAGGTCGTAATGCAGGCGGGTGCGCTCAGGCTTGCTGAAGAAAACCCGGGCAAACTGCTCCAGCTCGGCGGCACGCAGCGCCTCGAAACCACTGGAGAGTTCGTGGCGGCCATTGAACAGGCGGTTGATGTCCTGCTCGATGAAGCGCTCGCCCTTGCGGATGGCTGCCGGGTTGCCGAACAGGAACAGCACCCGAGCACGCGGCTTGATCTTGCCATTGGCAACGCCATGCAGCAGCCGTTCGAGCAGTTCGATCGGCGCGGTTTCATTGCCATGAATACCCGCCGACAGCAGCAGGTCCAACCCACAATCGTCGACTTCCGGAGGGCGCACTTCCAGCGCGCCCTCCCCCAGCCAGCGCAAACGCACGCCCTTGGTTGTCACTTGGGTCTTCTCGGCCGGCTCGTGATCGGTCAGGGTCAGCTCAAGCAATTTGCCAAGGGCGAGCATAGGCGCTTCCTTAGTGGTGGTGGCCGCAATCGGGGCCATGGACGTGATCATCGCCTTCATCACCGACGTCTGCCGGCTCCATCTCCAACTGCAGGCTGACCAGGTTGGTGGCCATCGGGCGCAGCAGCAGATTGGCAAACTCGGCGTCGTTCTCGTCGACGTCGACGCCAATCAGCAACTGGCCACGGCCGTCTTGCTGAATCCACACTTCCTTGCCTTGCCACACCACGGCAAAACGGGTGCAGGAGGTTTCCAGCTGGGTGCCGTCTTCATCTTCAAGGATCAGGCGCAGGGCGTCGGTCATTACAAACTCTCTCTTCAAGGTTGGCGTTGGAACGGATAGACCGAACCCAACTTCAGGATCTGGGTCAACTCATCCAGTGCCGTACGGCATTCGACCAGCAACTGCGGGTCGGCAAGGTCCGCCTCGCCGAGGCGGTCGCGGTAGTGCTTGTCGACCCACTGCAGCAGCGTGTCGTACAGCGGGGCGGTCATGATAACGCCTGGATTGACCACCGCCAGTTCCGATTCCTTCAGTGCCACGCGCAAGCGCAGGCACGCCGGCCCACCGCCGTTCTGCATGCTCTGCTTGAGGTCGAACACCTTGACCTCCTGCACCGCGCCGCCCTGGCTGGCCAACTGCTGCAGGTAGGCCCAGACGCGCTCGTTGTTGCGGCACTCCTCCGGCACCACCAGCAGCATCGAGCCGTCTTCACGGCTGAGCAGCTGGCTGTTGAACAGGTAGGACCGTACCGCGTCCTCAACCGCAACCTTAGCCCGTGGCACCCGGATGGCCTGGAAGTTGCCGCCCTTGCTGGCCAGTTTAGCTTGCAGTTGGCCAAGCACCGCGTCGGTCTCAAGGAAGGCATCTTCGTGGTAGAACAGCACCTCGCCGTTACCCACCGCAATCACATCGTTGTGGAACACCCCCTGGTCGATTACCGCCGGGTTCTGTTGAGCGTAGACCACACCGTCGTCACTCAGGCCGTGCAGCCGCGCTACCGCCTGGGAAGCCTCGAGGGTCTGACGTGCCGGGTACTTCTGCGGCGCCGGGTAGCGGCTGTCGAATGCACTGCGCCCATAGACGAAGAACTCGACACCAGCTTCGCCATAGCTGCGGCAGAAGCGCGTGTGGTTGGCCGCGCCTTCATCGCCGAACTGTGCCACGGCAGGCAGTGCCGGGTGGTGGGCAAAGTGTCTGTCGTTGTCGAACATGGCGGCCAGCACACGGCTGGTGGTCGGGTGCTCGATGCTGCGGTGGTACTTGCAGTTCAGGTTGGCAGCGGTGAAGTGCACTCGGCCATCGGCGGTGTCGGCGCTGGGGCTGACAGTGGCGGCATTGGCCACCCACATGCTCGACGCCGAGCAGCTGGCGACCAGCAGCGGCATGGCTTCTTTGGCGGCGCGCTGGATCACCTCGGCATCACTGCCACTGAAGCCCAGGCGGCGCAACGCGGCCACGTCCGGGCGTTCCTGTGGCGCCAGCACGCCTTGCTTGAAGCCCATGTCAGCCAACGCTTTCATCTTTGCCAGGCCCTGGCGCGCCGCTTCACGGGGGCTTGAGCCCTGCTGGCTATTGCTCTGCGAAGCCACGTTACCGTAGGAAAGGCCGCCGTAGTTGTGGGTAGGCCCCACCAGGCCATCAAAATTCACTTCATAGGATTTCATCGGCTAGGCTCCGTGACCTGTTGTTATAGGGTGACGCCCGGCGTCAGGGTCGCCGGCAAGGCAAGGCTGGCGGTCTCCAGCGAAGCCACGGGGTAAGCGCAGTAATCGGCCGCGTAATAGGCGCTGGCGCGATGGTTGCCACTGGCGCCAACGCCACCGAACGGCGCACTGCTGGCAGCGCCGGTCAATTGCTTGTTCCAGTTGACGATGCCGGCGCGGCTGCGCAGCCAGAAGTACTGGTAACGAGCACGGGAATCGGACAACAGCCCGGCGGCAAGGCCGTACTGGGTGTTGTTGGCCTCATCGATGGCGGCATCGAAGTCCGTATAACGGATCACCTGCAGCAGCGGGCCAAAGAACTCTTCGTCGGGGCGCTCGGCCACGGCAGTGACATCGATGATGCCTGGGGTCAGCAAGGCGGCATTGGCCTGCGGCTGGGTCATTTGCAGCAGGCTGATGGCGCCTCTGCCAAGCAGTTCGGCCTGGGCAGCAACCAGTGCCTGCGCTGCCTGCAGCGAGATTACCGAGCCCATGAAGGGCGCCGGCTGCTGGTCGAAGGCACCGACCGTGATGGTCTTGCACACCTCGACCAGTCGCTCGAGCAGCGCATCGCCCCAGGCACCCTGCGGTACCAGCAAGCGCCGAGCGCACGTGCAGCGCTGGCCGGCAGAGATGAATGCCGACTGGATGACGGTGTAGACCGCCGCGTCGATATCCTTGACCTCGTCCACCACCAATGGGTTGTTGCCGCCCATTTCCAGGGCCAGAATCTTGTCTGGCCGCCCGGCAAACTGCTGGTGCAACAAGTTGCCAGTACGGCTGGAGCCGGTGAAGAACAGGCCATCGATACCCGGGTTGGCAGCAAGAGCCACGCCCGTTTCCCGCGCGCCCTGGACCAGGTTGAGCACACCGGCAGGCAGGCCTGCAGCAATCCAGCAGTTGACCGTCAACTCAGCGACCTTGGGGGTCAGTTCGCTGGGCTTGAACACCACGCAATTACCTGCCAGCAGCGCCGGCACGATATGGCCATTGGGCAAGTGGCCGGGGAAGTTGTACGGCCCGAACACCGCGACCACGCCGTGGGGCTTGTGCCGCAGCACTGCGGTGGCATCGGCCAGCGGGCCGCTCTTTTCGCCGGTGCGCTCACGGTAGCTCTGCACCGAGATCGCTACCTTGTTGACCATGCTGGTGACTTCGGTGACCGATTCCCACAGCGGCTTGCCGGTTTCCTCACCGATGCAGTAGGCCAGCGCCTCGGAATGCGTCTTGAGCTGCTCGGCAAACTTCTCCAGCACATCGATGCGCGCTTCCAGGCTCAGTTGCGCCCATGCCGGGAAGGCCTGGCGAGCGGCCTGCACGGCAGCGTCGACCTGGCTTGCGTCAGCGCCCTGCCCTTGCCAGATAACCGCCTGGGTCACCGGGTTGAGCGATTGCAGGGCTTCACCCCGGCCAGCCTGCCAGTTGCCGGCGATGTAATGCGTGGTCATTTACTGGGCCTCCCGGGCTGCTGACAGCGGCACTGCGCGCACGTTGTCGCCAGCGCCCATGCGCAGGCGCTTGGCGGTCAGCGGGTCGACCACCAGGGTGCCAGCGGCCAGGCGCGCGGGCGCGGCGGTGATGCGGCAGTCATCGCGCTTGCGGTTGTGGATGATGTAAGGGGTGGCGTCATCGCCCGGCGTGCCCACGGCCAGCACCAAGGTCTGGCTTTCGCGCACCGCACGAATCTTCGAGGTTTCGCATTCGATAGCCGGGCCAGCGTCGAAGATGTCGACATAGCCCTGGTAGTTGAAACCTTCCTGCTTGAGCATGGCCAGCGCAGGCTCGGTATCGGTGTGCACCCGGCCGATGACGTTGCGCGCTGCTTCCGACAAAAAGCAGGTGTACAGCGGGAACTTGGGCATCAGCTCGGCGATGAACGACTTGTTGCCCACGCCGGTGAGGTAGTCGGCCTGGCTGAATTCCATCTTGAAGAAGTGCCGACCCAGGCTTTCCCAGAACGGCGAGCGGCCATGCTCGTCGGACATGCCGCGCATCTCGGCGATGATCTTGTTGCCGAACAGCTCGGGGAACTCGGCGATGAACAGCATGCGCGCCCGCGACAGCAAGCGGCCGTTGATCCCGGAGCGATAGTCACTGCGCAGGAACAACGAGCACAGCTCGGAGTTGCCCGTCAGGTCGTTGGCCAGGAACAAGGTCGGAATCTCGCGGTAGATGTTCAGCTCCTGCGAGGCACTGACGGTCAGGCCGACCCGGTAGTTGTACCAGGGCTCGCGCAGGCCGACGGCACCGGCGATGGCGCTGATGCCGACCACCAGGCCTTCATCGTTTTCCAGCACGAACAGGTAGTCGGTGTCGCCACGCTCGGCTTCGCCACGGAAGCTCTTTTCGGCCCAGCCAACGCGATGCCCGAGGCGCTCCTCATTGGCCGGCAAGGTGGTCAGCCCGGTGGTACCGGTGCTGCGTGCCAATTCGATCAGCGCAGGTAAATCGCTGCTGCGTACAGGACGAACGATCATGCTATCTCCTTGAGCGGCAGCTGCGGCCACCGCAAAACTCTCTGTTCCCAGGCTTCAGACCGCGACCAGGCGCACGCTGGCGCCCTCGCCCACACCCAACGCTTCCGCGGCCTGCGCACCGAGGCTGACCGGCTTGCCCGGCACCCAGTCCAGCTCCAGCAGCACGGCGCGGTAATCCTGCAGCTGGCCGTTGCACACCAGGTACGGGCGGCCACCCTTGGCCGGTGCCTCTTCCAGCCTGACCGGCACCACACGGCTCTGGGCGATCGAGCGGATGCCCGAAGCACGCGCATGCAGGGTGGGGCCACCGTCGAAGATGTCGATGTAATGTTCGGTCTCGAAGCCTTCGCGCATGAGGATGTCGAAGGTGATCTGCGCACGCGGATGCACCTGGCCCATGGCTTCCTGCGCGGCGTCCGGCAGCAGGGGCACGTAGATCGGGTAATGCGGCATCAGCTCGGCGAGGAAAGTACGGCTTTTCAGGCCGCACAGGCGCTCGGCGTGGGCGTAGTTGAGGTCGAAGAAGTTGCGCCCGATGGCATCCCAGAACGGCGACTCGCCTTGCTCGTCGCTGTAGCCGACGATCTCGGTGACCACCGAATCGGCAAAGCGCTCCGGGTGCGCCGCCATGAACAGCAAGCGACCGCGCGAATTGAGCTCGGCCCAGCCACTGTTGACCAGTTCGGGCAGCACATAGAAGCTGGTCAGCAGGCTGTTGCCGGTGAGGTCGTGGCACAGCGACAGAACGTGGATCTTGTTGTGAATCTTCAGCTCGCGCGAGGCGTGCACGAAGGTTTCGTTACGAAAACTGTAGAACGGCTCGGAATAACCGGCCGAGGCAACGATGGCCGAGCAACCGGCCAGCTTGCCGGTCTCGCTGTCTTCAAGGACGAAGAAGTAGCTCTCTTCACCGTTGAAGCTGACTTCGGCGGCGAACGACGTCTCCGAGGCGGCGATCTTGTCGCCCAGGCGGGCAGCGTCGTCCGGCAGCGAGGTGACACCAACGGGGCTGTCTGCAGCCATGCGCTGCACTTCATTCAGATCAGCCATTTGCGCGGGGCGCATCACCAGCATGGTGTCACTCCTTTGGAAAAACTGGCCGTTCACGACGGCACGGAAAAACGGCGGGCGCGTGGTTGTATCTGCAAGCACGCGGCGGCACTGGAATTCAGGTATCGCCGGCCCATTCAGGGCCAGCGAAGACCGCAGGCAAATCAGCCCTGGGTCAGTTTGGCCACGGCGCGCTCGAAGCGGTCCAGACCTTCATCGATGTCGGCGTCCTCCACCACCAGGCTTGGCGCGAAGCGCACCACGTCCGGGCCAGCCTGCAGCACCATCACACCTTCCTTTTCGGCGGCGTTGAGGATGTCCTTGGCCTTGCCCTGCCAGGCCTCGTTGAGCACGCAGCCGATCAGCAGGCCGACGCCACGCACCTGGGTGAACAGGCTGTACTGCTGACCGATCTGTTCCAGGCGAGCTTTGAAACGCGCGTGCTTGGCCTTGATGCCCGCCAGGGTTTGCGGGGTGTTGATCACGTCCAGCACAGCGCAGGCAACGGCGCAGCCCAGCGGGTTGCCGCCGTAGGTGGTGCCGTGGGTGCCGACGGCCAGGTGCTTGGCGATGTCGCTGGTGGTGAGCATGGCGCCGATCGGGAAGCCACCGCCCAGGCTCTTGGCGCTGGTCAGGATGTCCGGGGTAACGCCGTAGTGCTGGTAGGCGTACAGCGAACCGGTACGGCCGACACCCGTTTGCACTTCGTCGAAGATCAGCAGGGCGTTGTGCTCGTCACACAGCTTGCGCGCGCCCTCCAGGTACGCCTTGTCGGCCGGCACCACACCGCTTTCGCCCTGGATCGGCTCGATCACCACGGCGCAGGTCTTGTCGGAAATCTGTGCCTTCAGCGCTTCCAGGTCGTTGTACGGCACGTGGCTGATGCCGGTGATCTTCGGGCCGAAACCGTCGGAATACTTCGGCTGCCCACCGACGCTGACGGTGAACAGGGTGCGGCCGTGGAAGCTGTTCACGGTGGCAATGATTTCGTGCTTCTCGGGGCCGAAGCGGTCATGGGCAACGCGACGGGCCAGCTTGAAGGCGGCTTCGTTGGACTCGGCGCCGGAGTTGCAGAAGAACGCACGCTCGGCAAAGGTGGCGTCAACCAGCTTGTGCGCAAGGCGCAGGGCCGGCTCGTTGGTGAAGACATTGGAAACGTGCCAGAGGGTGTTGGCCTGGTCGGTCAGGGCCTTGACCAGTGCCGGATGGCAGTGGCCCAGGGCGTTCACCGCGATGCCACCGGCAAAGTCGATGAGCTCGCGACCCGACTGGTCCCAGACGCGGGAACCCTCGCCTCGCACAGGAATGAAGGCCGCCGGAGAATAGTTGGGGACCATGACCTGGTCGAAATCGGCACGTTGCACCGGGGCTTGCTCAACGGACATCTGAGTCTCCTGAAGAGGAACGCTGGCCTGGATGTGGCGAGCGATGGGGGGATTGTAAGGACTGATCGGCGCCTGTCCTTGCGGCCAAGCGACAACTTGTTACAGCGCAAAACCCAGTTTCAGCCAGGCTTTCGGCAATGCGACAAACACTGTCGCAATCGCGCAGTGTAACGGTAGAGAAGGGATGGGTGAACGGGTGTTCACATTGAACTGGAGGGGCTGCGGGGTATAGGGCGATGATTTTGTGCTGCGGCCGCATCGAGCGCCGTGCGGGCGACGCTCGGTCTAATGGCCGCCACACAACTCAAGGCATGCCGCCAAGCTCATCAGCCTTTTTCAGCCGGCGCCGAACTGAGCTCGAACGGGCTGCTGTTACGCCGCTGGTTACGATCCTCCCGCGGCGTCGCGCCAAAGAAGTTGCGGTAAGCACTGGAAAAATGCGGCCCGGAAGAGAACCCGCAGGACAAGCCGATCTGGATGATCGACTTGCTGGTCTGCATCAGCATCTGGCGTGCCTTGTTCAAGCGCAGCTCCAGGTAATACTGGCTCGGCACTCGATTGAGGTACTGCTTGAAGATGCGCTCCAGCTGCCGGCGCGAAACGCACACATGCTGGGCGATTTCGTCGGTGGTCAGTGGCTCTTCGATGTTGGCTTCCATCAGCAGCACCGCCTGGGTGAGCTTCGGGTGGCTGGAGCCCAGGCGATTCTGCAGCGGAATGCGCTGGCGTTCGCCACCCTCACGAATACGCTCGACCACCAGTTCCTCGGACACGGCACCGGCAAGCTCCGCACCGTGATCGCGCGCCAGCACCGCCAGCAGCAGGTCAGTCACGGTCATGCCGCCACACGCCGTCAGGCGATCACGGTCCCAGTCGAACAGGTGGCTGGTGGCGATGACCTTGGGGAACCGCTCGGCAAAATCGTCCTGCCAACGCCAATGCACCGCGGCGCGGTAGCCATCGAGCAGCCCGAGCATGGCCAGCGGGTATACGCCGGCGGACAACCCGCCAATCATGCAGCCACTGCGGGCCAGCTGCTTGAGCGCTGTCGACAGCGTCGAACCCACCGCCTGTGGCGGTTCGTCGGCCAGCAGGAACAGCTTGTGACAGCCTTCCAGGCGACCATTCCATGGCTCGCCCGGCAGGCGCCAGGCACCCTCCTCGGCAGGCTCGGCCTGCAGGAAGGCCAGCTCGTAGACCACGTCTGGATGCACCCGCTGGGCCACCAGCAATACTTCCTCTGCCAGCGCCAACGTTAAAGGCTTGGTGCTTGGCCAGATGAGAAAACCGATTCGCTGGGTGGTCATAGGGTACGGTCCGAAACCTGAGGTCGTTCGAGTCTGTGGCGCCGGGTCAGGCTGCGCTCGCTGCGCAGCATGCCCTATTCTGGTGCAAAGGTGCAGCCTTTACTTCAGGCTGCCGGAGAGAAACTGTTTGAGTCGCTCGGATTGCGGGTTGGCCAACACTTCGCGAGGGCAGCCGGTTTCTTCGACCAGGCCTTTGTGCAGGAACACCAGCTGGTTGGACACCTCGCGGGCAAAACCCATCTCGTGGGTCACCACGACCATGGTGCGGCCTTCTTGGGCCAAGGCCTGCATGACCTTGAGCACATCCCCCACCAGCTCCGGGTCGAGCGCCGAGGTAGGCTCGTCGAACAGCATAACCTCAGGCTCCACGGCCAACGCCCGGGCAATTGCCACGCGCTGTTGCTCACCGCCGGACATGTGGCCGGGGAAGGCGTCCTTGCGGTGCGCCACGCCCACTTTGGCCAGGTAATGCTCGGCTTTTTCCAGGGCCTCCTTCTTGCTCACGCCCAGCACGTGCACCGGTGCTTCGATGACGTTCTCCAGCGCGGTCATGTGTGACCACAGGTTGAAGTGCTGGAACACCATCGACAGGCGCGAGCGCATGCGCTGCAGCTGACGGGAATCGGCAGCCTTGAGCGCGCCGTCCTTGCCGGCGACCAGCTTCAGCTCTTCGTTGTTGAGCAGGATCTTGCCGGCGTGCGGCTGCTCGAGCAGGTTGATGCAGCGCAGGAAGGTCGACTTGCCCGAACCGCTGGAGCCGATGATGCTGATCACATCGCCTGCCTTGGCCGCCAGGGAAACACCCTTGAGCACTTCATGGCTGCCATAGCGCTTGTGCAGGTCTTGGACTTCGAGTTTGTACATGCTGTCGGTTCTCACAGAGCGTTCAGTGCTTGCGCGGCGCCAGGTAGCCGAGCCAACGGCGTTCGGCCATCTTGAACAGGCGCACCAGGATGAAGGTCAGGCACAGGTAGAACACGCCCGCCGTGATGTAGGCCTCGAAAGGCAGGTAGTACTGGGCATTGACCGTGCGTGCGGCACCGGTGATGTCGATCAGGGTCACGATCGACGCCAGGCTGGTGGTCTGCAGCATCATGATCACTTCGTTGCTGTACTGCGGCAATGCCCGGCGCAGGGCCGACGGCAGCAGGATACGGCGGTACATCTTCATGCGCGACATGCCCATGGCCTTGGCCGCCTCGATCTCGCCATGGGGCGTGGCCTTGAGGCTACCGGCGATGATTTCGGCGGTATAGGCGCTGGTGTTGACACCAAAGGCCAGGCAAGCACAGAACGTGGCACTGGACAGCAATGGCCAGAACACACTTTCACGCACCGCCTCGAACTGCGCCAGGCCGTAGTAGATCAGAAACAGCTGCACCAGCATCGGGGTGCCGCGGATCACGTAGGTGTAGAGCCAGGCCGTGAGGTTGACCACCGGCTGCTTCGACACGCGCATCAGCCCCAACGGCACAGCCGCCAGCAGGCCGAAGAACAGCGATATCGCCAGCAACTTCAGGGTGGTCAGCAGGCCCCCCAGGTACAGCGGCATGGCCTCCCAGATGACGTTGTAATCGAAAATCATAGCTCAGCCACCTTGACGCCCACCGAGTAGCGCTTCTCGAGATACTTCAGTGCCAGCAGCGAGACACTGGTGAGCACCAGGTACAACGCCGCCACCGCCAGGAAGAAGGTAAAGGGTTCGCGGGTGGCGTCTGCCGCCTGCTTGGCCTTGAACATCATGTCCTGCAAACCGACCACCGAAATCAGCGCGGTAGCCTTGGTCAATACCAGCCAGTTGTTGGTGAAACCCGGAATCGCCAGGCGAACCATTTGCGGCACCTGGATGCGGAAGAACACTTGCCGCCCGCTCATGCCGTAGGCCGCGCCCGCTTCGGCCTGGCCCTTGGGGATACCGAGGAAGGCCCCGCGGAAGGTTTCCGACAGGTAGGCACCAAAAATGAAGCCCAGCGTACCGATACCGGCAATCAACGGGTTCAGGTCGATGTAATCGTCATAGCCAACCAGCGGCCCCAGACGGTTGATGATGTCCTGCCCGCCGTAGAAGATCAGCAGGATCAGCACCAGGTCCGGAATACCACGGATCACCGTGGCGTACATATCGCCCAACCAGGCCAGCCAGCGCACCGGCGACAAGCGCAGCGCCACGCCAATCAGGCCGAGCACGATGGCCAGGGCCATCGACGACAGGGCGAGCTGCAGCGTCAGCCACGCCCCGTCGAGGATGACTGCCCCGTAGCCTTTCAACATGATGAGGTCCTCGACCTAAAGAATGAAAAATGGTGCAAACCTCAGAGCCTCTGCTGTTTGCACCATTGCACAGGTGAAACTCGACGTCTTAGTTCGAGTCTGGACCGTAGATGTCAAAGTTGAAGTACTTGGCTTCAATTTGCTTGTACTTGCCGTTGGCGCGGATGGCGTCGATGGCGGCGTTGATGCGGTCGACGTTGGCCTTGTCACCCTTGCGCACGGCGATACCGATGCCGTCACCAAAGTACTTGGCGTCGGTGAATGCCGGGCCAACGAAGGCAAAGCCCTTGCCGGCGTCGGTTTTCAGGAAGCCGTCTTCCAGCAGGGTGGCATCGGCCACGGTGCCGTCGAGGCGGCCAGCGGCGACGTCGAGGTAGATTTCGTTCTGGGTGCCGTAAGGAACCACGGTGGCACCTTTGGCGCCCAGCACTTCCTTGGCGAAGCGGTCGTGGATCGAGCCGCGCTGCACGCCGATCTTCTTGCCTTTGAGTTCATCCAGGCTGTCGCTGACGGCAGTGCCGTCCTTCATCACCAGGCGCGCCGGGGTCAGGTAATAGCGCTTGGTGAAATCGACCGATTTCTTGCGGTCGTCGGTGATCGACATGGACGACAGGATGGCGTCGATCTTGCGCACTTTCAGTGCCGGGATCAGGCCATCGAATTCCTGCTCGACCCAGGTGCACTTGGCTTTCATCTCTTCACACAGGGCATTGCCGATGTCGTAGTCGAAACCGGCGATGCTGCCGTCAGGCTGCTTGAAAGCGAAGGGTGGGTAGGCCGCCTCGATACCGATTTTCAACGGTTTTTCATCGGCCTGCGACACCAGGGAAAACACGGAAAGCGCCAGGGCGCCAAGCAGTGCGAGCTTCTTCATCAGGTAACTCCATCGGTACGGGGCAATACAAGGCAGGGGTAACAACTGCCCGATATGCGAATGGGTACAACGCGAGCCGCGCAGGGTTCGACCAAGGTCGCAGACCACGAGCGAGTGAGTGGCATTTTAACGACAGCCCGGTAGTCGATATTTCTTCAAAGCGACAACTACTTACAGAAGCGCTTGAAACCGCAGCGGGCGAGGTTGACAGCCTTTGCAAGATATGCAAGAGCGCAAGAAATAGAACCCATAGGACTAGCAATTACTGGGCCTATTATTGGCAAAGCCTTGAGTTACGGCAAGTGCAGCGTGCCGGGTTGCACACATTGACGCGAAAAACGCACCGAAAACACACCTTGCTGTTTCCCGGCGCCCCGTTTCCGTGCAAAGGCGGTGACAGAGGGGGTAACGATGAATGTCGGGTAACAGTAAAGCAAAAACCCCGCCGGTTGCGCGGCGGGGTTTACTCAGGCCTGGATTGGCGCAGGCAAACTTACGCCGTCGCCAGGTTCATCGCCTTGTGGGTATCGATCAGGTGCTGCACCACACCAGGGTCGGCCAGGGTCGAGATGTCACCCAGTGCGTCGTACTCCGCGGTAGCGATCTTGCGCAGGATCCGCCGCATGATCTTGCCCGAGCGGGTTTTCGGCAACCCAGGCGCCCACTGGATCACATCCGGCGAGGCGATCGGGCCAATCTCCTTGCGCACCCAGTTCTTCAGCTCCATGCGCAGCTGCTCGCTCGACTCGACGCCGGCATTGAGGGTGACATACACGTAGATGCCCTGGCCCTTGATGTCGTGCGGTACGCCCACCACAGCGGCCTCGGCCACCTTGGCATGGGCGACCATGGCGCTTTCGATCTCGGCGGTACCCATACGGTGGCCGGAGACGTTGAGCACGTCATCCACGCGCCCGGTGATCCAGTAGTAGCCATCCTCGTCGCGACGCGCACCGTCACCGGTGAAATACATGCCGCGGAAGGTCTTGAAGTAGGTATCGACGAAGCGGTCGTGGTCGCCATACAGCGAGCGCGACTGGCCCGGCCAGGAGTCGAGGATCACCAGGTTGCCCTCGGCGGCACCCTCGATCAGGTTACCCAGGTTGTCCACCAGCGCCGGCACCACACCGAAGAACGGGCGGGTCGCAGAACCCGGCTTGAGGCCGGTGGCGCCCGGCAGCGGGCTGATCAGGATGCCGCCGGTCTCGGTCTGCCACCAGGTGTCGACGATCGGGCAACGCTCCTTGCCGACGGTCTTGTAGTACCAGTTCCAGGCTTCAGGGTTGATCGGCTCGCCCACCGAGCCCAGCAGGCGCAGGCTGGAACCGTCAGCGCCTTCGACGGCAGCTTGGCCCTCGGCCATCATCGCGCGGATGGCGGTCGGGGCGGTGTAGAGGATGTTGACCTTGTGCTTGTCGACGATCTTTGACACGCGCGTGATGTCCGGGTAGTTCGGCACGCCTTCGAACAGCAACGTGGTCGCGCCGTTGGCCAGCGGGCCGTAGACGATGTAGCTGTGGCCGGTGACCCAGCCGACGTCGGCGGTGCACCAGTAGACCTCACCCGGGCGGTAGTCGAACACCCGCTCATGGGTCAGCGCGGCATATACCAGGTAGCCGCCCGTGGTGTGCAGCACGCCCTTGGGCTTGCCGGTGGAGCCAGAGGTGTAAAGGATGAACAGCGGCTCTTCGGCGCCCATTTCCTTCGGCGCGCAGTGGCTCGAGGCAACCTTCATCAGGTCTTCGTACCAGATGTCGCGGTGTTGGTGCCAGGCGATGTCGCCACCGGTGCGCTTGCACACGATGATCTTCTGCACACTGCTGGTTTCAGGGTTGGTCAGCGCCAGGTCGACGTTGGCCTTGAGCGGGGTACGACGGCCACCGCGCACGCCTTCGTCGGCCGTGATCACCACCTTGGACTTGCAGTCGATGATGCGCCCGGCCAGGGCTTCCGGCGAGAAGCCGCCGAACACCACCGAGTGGATGGCACCAATGCGCGCGCAGGCCAGCATTGCCACCACGGCTTCGGGGATCATCGGCATGTAGATGGTCACCACATCACCGCGGTGCACATCCTGGCCACGCAGGGCGTTGGCGAACTTGCAGACCTGCTCGTGCAGTTCGCGGTAGGTGATGTTGCGGTGTTCGGAAGGGTCGTCGCCTTCCCAGATGATTGCCAGCTGGTCGCCGCGCTCTTCGAGGTGACGGTCCAGGCAGTTGGAAGAAACGTTCAGAGTGCCGTCGGCAAACCATTTGATATCGACATGATGGTCGTCGAAGGAGGTCTGCTTGACCTTGGTGAATGGCTTGATCCAGTCAAGACGCTGGGCCTGCTCGCGCCAGAAGCCGTCCGGGTTGATCACCGATTGCTGGTACATGGCCTTGTAGGTGGCCTCGTCGGTCAGGGTAGTGGCCGCAACCTCGGGACGAACGGGATACAGTGGAGCCGCACTCATCTGTGTTACCTCGGTGTAATAGTTGTTTTTGTATGGAATCGTTTGTAACTGTACCAGAGCGGCAAAAGCCATACGACGATGGTAGTAACGCGACGGGATGCGGCTGCGCCAATTCGCGCGGAAGGCTCTAGGCCGCAGCGGGCGGCCTGATGCGTGGGCAAAGGAGAGGGTTTTGCCGGGGGATTGTTACCGATTCTGTCAAAAGGCGAAAAAACTTTATCAAAACGCCATCTGTTTCCCTTAATTACCGAGGCATAAGATTCACCTCGCCAGCAACGGCAAGGCGATTAACAACTGGTAACAGTAACAGCCCCCACGAAGGCAATCCGTTAATCCCCCTCTAATCCGATAGTTGAAAACTTGGCTGTATTCGCGGCGCCACAAGCGCCGCGTGCCCCCTCACGACCTTAGACAGGTAAATAGAAAATGAAAGCTTTACTGGTATTGGTACTTGGCGGTCTTTGCAGCGCGGCGATGGCCGGCGAAGCAAACGATGTCGAGCAGATTCCGGTTGAACAGTACAGTTACTCGCAGCACCTGGACATCGCTCGCGTCATCTCCATGAGCGAAGTGCCGAATGTCTGTGAAGTAGTGCCTGCCCGCATGACCTACGAGGACTCCAACGGCCAGAAGCACATTCTCGAATACCGCGTGATGGGCAACGGCTGCTCCAACGGCTGATGCCTGTGAGTTGGGGGCCCAAAGGGCCCCTTCGCTCGTAACTTGTTTAAAGCATCATTCGTTCATTCACTCGACTTGCCCAGCGAATAATCACGCAACTTGTTGGCAATAGTCGTATGCGATACACCCAATCGCTTACCCAATGCGCGACTACTTGTGTATTCGCCCAGCAAACTCTCCAACACCGCTTTCTCGAACCGCCCGACAATCTCCGAAAGATCACCGTCCAGGGAAAACTCGCCCAACGGTTGGCGCACACCATAATCTGGCAAGCGGATATGCTCGCTCTTCACCACCCCGCCTTCGCACAGTGATACCGCCTGGAACAATACGTTTTCCAGTTGCCGTACATTGCCCGGCCAGTGGTACTGGGCAAGCTTGTCCATCGCCGCCGGCGCCAGGCGCGGCAGGGCGCAACCGATCTGCCGGCTGGCCTGGTCGAGAAAATGCTGCACCAGCCCTTCCAGGCCATCCATGCACTCGCGAAGCGGCGGGATGTGCAGCGACAGCACATTGAGCCGGTGATAGAGGTCCTGGCGGAACTCGCCACGGGCACACAGCTCGGACAGGTCCACCTGGGTCGCACAGATCACCCGTACATCCAGGTACACCTCTTCATCACTGCCGACACGGCGGAAGCAACCATCCTGCAGAAAGCGCAGCAGTTTCACCTGCAAGCGCGGGCTCATCTCCCCTACCCCATCGAGGAACAGCGTGCCGCCAGCCGTCAGCTCCAGAAGCCCCAGCTTGCCTTCGGCGCGCGCGCCCTCGAATGCACCCGGCCCGTAACCGAACAGTTCGGTTTCAGCCATGGATTCCGGCAGGCCGGCACAGTTCAGCGCCATCAACGGTGCCTGGCCACGCGGGCTGGCCAGGTGGCAGGCGCGCGCCAGCAACTCCTTGCCGGTGCCAGTTTCGCCCTCGATGAGCAACGGTGCGTCCAGTGGCGCCATGCGCCGCGCTTCACGCACCACCGCCGCCATCACCCGCGAGCTCTGAAAAATGCTGTCGAAGCCGCGCAACTCCTGCTTGCGCACGTTGTAGATGCGCTCGCCGATGCGGTCGGCGCGATGCAGGGTCAACACCGCACCCGCCAGCGCCTCGCTGTCATCGTGCTCTGATTGCAACGGCGCGATGTCAGCCAGGAACACGTCGCCCTTGACCTTGACCCGCAGGCCGTTGATTCTCGACTGATTGGCCCGCACCAGCTCCGGCAGGTCGAAGTCCTCGACATAGCGCGCCAAGGGCATGCCCGGCACTTCGTCAACCCGCACCCCGAGCAACTGCGCGGCGGTACGGTTGGCGGCAACGATGCTGCCGCCCATGTCCACCGACAACACCGGAAAATCCAGCGCCCCCAGCAGCGCGTTGAGTTCCATGTGCCGCCGCTCGCTGGGCATAAGCCCAACGCGCTTGACGCCAAACACCCCGGCGATTGCCTCGAACTTCGGCCGCAAGGCCTGGAACTGCAGGTTGATCAGATTCGGGCAATGCAGGTAGATGGCATTGCCGTGGTCGCCCCCCACCTCGCCACGCAGCACGTTGATGCCGTATTCCACCAACAGGTTGAGGATGTCGCGAAGGATGCCGATGCGGTTCTGGCAATGCACTTTGATACGCATGGGAGCTCTCGAAGCGGCGAAGTTTTTCAACTGCGCACGGAAAAGTCGTAAAGAAAAGCTGACAAATTCTGCCATTGTGCCAGCCCAATGAGCCGAATTTTCCGCGATGCGCGGTATTTTGTAAAATTATCGTTACGAATTACCTTGTACAGCCTGGGCAAGGGGGCACCGATCACCCGTGCAATTGGGCGGATGAAGGGATATTCCTAGGGTATGTCGTGGACATAACAAGAAAGCCTTCACCAGGAGAGCCACATGAAACAGACGCAGTACGTGGCACGCGAGCCCGATGCGCATGGTTTTATCGACTACCCGCAGCAAGAGCATGCGGTGTGGAACACGTTGATCACCCGTCAGCTCAAGGTCATCGAAGGCCGGGCGTGCCAGGAATACCTGGACGGCATCGATCAGCTCCAACTGCCCCACGATCGCATCCCGCAACTGGGCGAGATCAACAAGGTGCTGGGCGCCACCACCGGTTGGCAGGTTGCCCGGGTTCCGGCCCTTATCCCCTTCCAGACCTTCTTCGAACTGCTGGCCAGCAAGCGCTTCCCGGTGGCCACGTTCATCCGCACCGCAGAAGAGCTTGATTACCTGCAGGAACCGGACATCTTCCACGAGATCTTTGGCCACTGCCCCCTGCTGACCAACCCCTGGTTCGCCGAATTCACCCACACCTATGGCAAGCTGGGCCTGGCCGCGACCAAGGAACAGCGCGTATACCTGGCGCGGCTGTACTGGATGACCATCGAGTTTGGCCTGATGGAGACCCCGCAAGGTCGCAAGATCTATGGCGGCGGCATCCTCTCCTCGCCGAAGGAAACCGTCTACAGCCTGTCGGGCGAGCCGGAGCACCAGGCCTTCGACCCGGTCGAAGCCATGCGCACCCCGTACCGCATCGACATTCTGCAGCCGGTGTATTTCGTGCTGCCGAACCTCAAGCGCCTGTTCGACCTGGCCCACGAAGACATCATGGGGATGGTCCAGCAGGCCATGCAGCTGGGGCTGCATGCACCTAAGTTTCCACCCAAGGTCGCCGCCTGAACGGCCTTGCGACAACAACTCGAATCGGAAAATACCTCATGAATGCCTTGAACCAAGCCCACTGCGAAGCCTGCCGCGCCGATGCGCCGAAAGTCACTGACGACGAGCTGGCCGAGCTGATTCGCGAGATCCCGGACTGGAACATCGAAGTACGTGACGGCCACATGGAGCTGGAGCGCGTGTTCAAGTTCAAGAACTTCAAGCATGCCCTGGACTTCACCAACGCCGTGGGCGAAATCGCTGAAGCCGAAGGCCATCACCCAGGCCTGCTGACCGAGTGGGGCAAAGTCACCGTGACCTGGTGGAGCCACTCGATCAAAGGCCTGCACCGCAACGACTTCATCATGTGCGCGCGCACCGACAAGGTCGCCGAGACGGCTGAAGGCCGCAAGTAAAGCCTTTGAACAGGGCCGCTGTGCGCCAATGAACGGCGCACGGCGGCCCTGTTTTTTCTGCAGGAAATGTCCGGTATCCGCCCGCAAAACCGACAAGCGACCGGGAAAAAATACAAACTGTCATCCAGACTTGTGTATCCTGCCCCAGCTTTACGAAGCTCCAAACGCGCCTGGCGCAGACTTTTCACTCACACTTGCGAGGACGACGAGATGCACGAAATCCCGAATCTTCCCTTCCCAAGCCTGAACCCAGAAGAGCAAACCGTTGCCGCCCACTCCGAACCGACGCCTGCCGTCGAGGATGGCGACGATCAATCCAGCGCTGACCAGGAATAACTGCGCATCTCCCCGACTGTGTGAAAACGGCTGACCTGCGGGCCTCCGTCGTCATCGCGTTTTCACACCGTCCAGAACTTCTGCCACGTAGGCCCCCATGCCCGACTCACCGCGCCCCCTTGCGGTCACTCTGCAAGTCGTCTCCATTGTCCTGTTCACCTTCATCGGCTACCTGAACATCGGCATTCCCCTGGCCGTACTGCCCGGCTATGTCCACAACGACCTGGGCTTCAGCACCGTAATCGCCGGCTTGGTGATCAGCGTGCAGTACCTGGCCACTCTGCTCAGCCGCCCCACCGCCAGCCGCATCATCGACAACCTCGGCAGCAAGAAGGCGGTCATGTATGGCCTCGCCGGTTGCGGCCTGAGCGGCGTGTTCATGCTCGCGTGTGCCTTCCTCACCCATTTGCCGTGGTTGAGCCTGGCCTGCCTGCTGGTCGGCCGCCTGGTGCTGGGCAGCGCCGAAAGCCTGGTGGGTTCCGGCTCGATTGGCTGGGGCATTGGCCGGGTCGGCGCCGAGAACACGGCAAAAGTGATCTCCTGGAATGGCATCGCCAGCTATGGCGCGCTGGCCATCGGCGCCCCGCTGGGCGTGCTGATGGTCAAGCAGCTGGGGCTGTGGAGCATGGGGGTGAGCATCATTCTGCTGTGCATGCTCGGGCTCCTGCTGGCCTGGCCGAAACGCGCAGCGCCAATTGTCAGCGGCGTGCGCCTGCCTTTCATGCGGGTGCTTGGCAAGGTATTCCCGCACGGGTCCGGCCTGGCACTGGGCTCGATCGGCTTTGGCACCATCGCCACCTTCATCACCCTCTACTACGCCAGCCGTGGCTGGCCGAACGCGGCGCTGACCCTCAGCCTGTTCGGCGCCAGCTTCATCAGTGCGCGTTTGCTGTTCGGCAACCTGATCAACCGGATTGGCGGGTTTCGCGTGGCGATTGCTTGCCTGTTGGTGGAGACATTTGGCCTGCTGATGTTGTGGCTGGCGCCCAGCGCTGAACTGGCATTGGCGGGGGCGGCGCTCAGTGGTTTCGGCTTTTCGCTGGTGTTCCCGGCGCTGGGGGTAGAGGCCGTGAACCAGGTTTCCGCAGCCAACCGCGGGGCGGCGGTGGGTGCGTATTCGCTGTTCATCGATCTGTCGCTGGGGATTACCGGGCCGCTGGTGGGTGCGGTGGCGTCGGGGTTCGGGTTTGCTTCGATGTTCCTGTTCGCCGCGGCGGCTTCATGCTGCGGGCTGGTACTGAGCTTGTACCTGTACAGGCAGGCGCGGCAGGGTCGCAAGCCGGTGCACGAAGCCTGAGCGCTGCAGTGGTCTGGCGGCCCTATCGCCGGCAAGCCGGCTCCCACAAGTACAGTGCAGCCCGTGCATTTGGTGCAGTTCCTGTAGGAGCGGGCTTGCCCGCGATAGCGCCAACGCAGATCTATCGCTGGGCGTATTGCAACACCACCTCCAGCGGGTGACGCAGCTGCCGCTCGGTCATGCGCTTGACCTGGCTGCGGCACGAATAGCCCGTCGCCAGTGCCTCACCTTGCTTGTCCAGCTTGGTCGCCCACGACTGCTCGAAAATGGTCCGCGAGGTGGCCTGGTTACGCGCCTCATGCCCGTAGGTACCGGACATGCCGCAGCAGCCCGTGGCCTCGGTCACCAACTTCAGGCCCAGACGCGCGAACACCTGCTCCCACTGGCGGGTACTGGCCGGCACGTTGGTCTTCTCGGTGCAGTGCGCCATCAGGCGGAAGTTACCGGGGGCGGTCGGCACCTGCTCGGGCAGCACATCCATCAGCCACTCCTGCGGCAGCAGCACATTCGGGCAGCCCGCAAGGCCCGGCACCTTCTGGTACTCCTGGCGGTAGACCAGGGTCATCGCAGGGTCCAGGCCCACCAGCGGCACGCCGCAGTCGGCCAGCGCCTTGAGCTGGGTAGCATTGCGGATCGCCGCCTTGGCGAAGGCGCCAAGGAAGCCTTGCACGTGCAGCGGCTTGCCGTTGGCGCTGTAGGGCGCCAAAAACACGCGATGGCCAAGGCGGTGCGCCAGTTCGATGAACGCAGCCAGCAGCGGCGTCTCGAAGTAACGGGTGAAAGCGTCCTGCACCAATACGATACTGCGCTCGCGCTGGGCCGGCGTCAGTTCACGCAGCGCCGGCACACTGGCCACGCCCACTCGGCAGCGGGTCAAGGTGGACTGGAAGTTGAAGCGGCTGATCAGCGGACTGTCGACCATCCCGACCTTGTCTGCCAGCAGCTTGCTCACCCACTTCGACCCCATCACCGCGTTGTACAGCCCCGGCGCATGGGCCAGGTACGGGATGGTGAACTCCAGCGAGCCAATCAGGTAATCGCGCATGGGGCGCTGGTAGCGCCCGTGGTACAGCTCGAGGAAGCGCGAACGGAAGTCCGGTACGTTGACTTTGATCGGACACTGGCCAGCGCACGACTTGCACGCCAGGCAGCCCGCCATGGCGTCGTAAACCTCATGGGAGAAGTCTTCCTGGCCCTGGCTGCGTGCGCGATTGTTGCGCAGCCGCGCCGGCAGCCCACGCAACCAGGACACCTTGTTGCGCGCCGCCGCCAGCACGTCGATGTTCGCCTCACCTTGCAGGCGCAGCCATTCACGCATCAGCGAGGCACGGCCCTTGGGCGAATGCTGGCGCTCGCGGGTGGCCTTCCACGACGGGCACATGGCGTCGTTGGGGTCGTAGTTGTAGCAGGCGCCGTTGCCGTTGCAATGCACGGCACTGCCGAAGTCTTGCCACACGCGCTCGTCGATGGTGCGGTCGAGGTCGCCGCGCAGGGTCACGCCATCGACCTTGGTCAGGCCTTCGGCGCTGTCCGGCGGGGTGCAGATCTTGCCGGGGTTGAGCTGGTTGCGTGGGTCGAACGCGCCTTTCAGGCGCTGCAGCGCCGGGTACAGCGCACCGAAGTATTCCGGCACGTATTCCGAGCGCAGGCCCTTGCCATGCTCGCCCCACAGCAGGCCGCCGTAGCGCTTGGTCAACGCTGCCACGGCATCGGAGATCGGCTTGACCAGGGCGGCCTGGGCCGGGTCTTTCATGTCCAGCGCGGGGCGCACGTGCAGCACGCCGGCATCGACGTGGCCGAACATGCCGTAAGCCAGGCCATAGCCATCGAGCAGCGCACGGAAGTCGGCGATGTAGTCGGCCAGTTGCTCCGGCGGCACCGCGGTGTCTTCGACGAAGGGTTGCGGGCGCACTTCGCCCTCGACGTTGCCCAGCAGGCCTACCGAGCGTTTGCGCATGACGTAGACTCGGGTCACCGCCTCGGCGCCTTCGGCCAGGGTATGGCCAAGACGCTCGACGCTGGTGTCTGCCTGCAGGTGCTTGACGAACGCTTCGACGCGGGCATTCACCTCGGCCGGCTCGTCGCCACAGAACTCCACCAGGTTGATGCCCAACGTCGGGCGCTCAGGGTCGGCCGGGAAGTACTCGGCGACGCTGTGCCAGACGATGTCCTTCATCGCCAGCATCAGCACCTTGGAGTCCACCGTCTCGATCGAAAGCGGCTTGTGTGCCATCAGTGCATTGGCATCCCGCAGCGCGTCCATGAAGCTTGTGTAGCGAACGTTGACCAGCACCGCGTACTTCGGAATCGGCAGCACGTTGAGCTTGGCCTCGACCACATAACCCAGCGAGCCTTCGGCGCCGCACAGCACGCTGTTGAGGTTGAAGCGGCCCTGCTCGTCGCGCAGGTGCGCCAGGTCGTAGCCGGTCAGGCAGCGGTTGAGCTTGGGAAAGGTGGTTTCGATCAGGTCGGCCTGGGTTTGCTGAATGTCACGGGCGGTACGGTACACCTCGCCCACTCGTCCAGGCGCGGCACAGGCCTGCTCCAGGGCTGCATCATCGATCGGCAGGCTGTGCAGGCGCTCGCCGCCGAGCAGCACGCTGTGCAGCTCCAGCACGTGGTCGCGGGTCTTGCCGTAGGTGCAGCTACCCTGGCCGCTGGCGTCGGTGTTGATCATGCCGCCGACGGTGGCGCGGTTGGAGGTGGACAACTCGGGGGCGAAGAACAGGCCATGGGGCTTGAGCGCGGCATTGAGCTGGTCCTTGACCACACCGGCCTGCACCCGCACCCAACGTTCCTCGACGTTGATTTCGAGGATGCTGTTCATGTGCCGCGACAGGTCGACGATGATGCCGTCGGTCAACGACTGGCCGTTGGTGCCGGTGCCGCCACCGCGCGGGGTCAGCTTGACCTGCGCGAAGCGCGCCTCGCCCATCAGTGCGGCCACGCGCGCTACGTCATCGGCATCCAGCGGGAACACCGCCGCCTGGGGCAGGCGCTGGTAGATGGAGTTGTCGGTGGCCAGCACCGTACGGGTGCCATAGTCGGCACTGATCTGGCCACGGAAGCCGCTGCCTCGCAGGGCTTCCAGGAATTCGGGGTAGGTGGCGCTCGGCGCAACGGTCGGCAGCTGGGCGATCATCGAAGGATGGCCTCTTGATATGGGCTAATTCACGGAAATCCTGTCATCACGGCATGGGTCTAGACCTGCAGGGATGACGCATAGGCCAATGTTCCTGTAGTTTCGCTTCAGGGGCAAACGGATAATCCTGCCGCTATCAATGACTTTTATGAATGAATTACCGCCACCTCACCCCGTCCATGTCGCTGCTGCTGGCCTTCGAGGCCGCCGCCCGACATGAAAGCTACACCCGCGCCGCTGCCGAACTGTCGCTGACCCAAAGCGCGGTCAGCCGCCAGGTACAGGCCTTGGAGCAACAGCTGGGCCTTACCCTGTTCCGCCGTGAAGGCCGCCAAGTGCAACTGACCGACGTCGGCCGGCTGTACCAGCGCGAGCTGAGCGAGGCCCTGGGCCGCATCCGCAGTGCCACCTTGCAGGCCCTGGCCTATCAGTCCGGGGTCGGCACCCTGCGCCTGGCCACCCTGCCCACTTTCGGCTCCAAGTGGCTGCTGCCGCGCCTGCATGCCTTCTACGGCGCCCACCCGGGTATGTTGGTGCACATCCACTCCCGGATCGAAGCGATCAACTTCGACACCAGCGAGATCGATGCCGCCATCGGTGTGGCCAGCCACGACCTGCCGGGGCTGATCTGCCATCGCCTGCATGCCGAAGAACTGGTAGTCATCCTGCCGCCACAGGCCAGCGGCGACAGCCAAGGCTGGGACCCGGCGCGGATCAGTGCCGAAGTGCTGCTCAATGTCGCCAACAACCCGCATGCCTGGGGCGAATGGTTCTCGCACCATGGCCTGTCGCACCGGGCGATGCGCCTGGGGCCGAGCTTCGAGCTGACATCGCACCTGATCCAGGCCGTGCGCGCCGGGATCGGCATAGGGCTGGTGCCGCGCATATTGGTGGAGGAAGAGTTGGCCAAGGGTGAGCTGTTCAGCCCGGGGGCAGCGTTCGCCAGCCAGCGCAGTTACTACCTGATCTACCCGCCACGGAACGAGGCGCTGCCCTCGTTGCGCGCGTTTCGCAGCTGGCTGCTGGAGCAGATCTGAATGGGTTATTGCCTGGGCGGGCCCTATCGCCGGCAAGCCGGCTCCCACAGGGTAGTGCGTAGCCCGCGATTTCTGTGGGAGCCGGCTTGCCGGCGATAGGGCCGGGCCAGGCAACAAAAACCCGATGCCAGTCACCTGACATCGGGTTTTGTATGCCACCTGCAGCGCTTACTTGGCCACGGTACCGGCAGCAGTGCCATTGACCTGTGTGCGGCGCTTGGGCTTGATGAGGTAAAGGAGGAACATCCCCAGCACCCATACCGGCATCGCATACACCGAAATCTTGATGCCCGGGATCTGCAACATGATGCCCAGGATCAACACCACGAACGCCAGGCAGATATAGTTGCCATAGGGGTACCACAGCGCCTTGAACAGCGGCTTCTGCCCAGTGCGCTCAAGGTGCTGGCGGAACTTGAGGTGGGAATAGCTGATCATCGCCCAGTTGATCACCAGGGTCGCCACCACCAACGACATCAGCAACTCCAGTGCATCGTGCGGCATGAAGTAGTTGAGCAGCACCGCGATCACGGTCACTGCTGCCGACGCCAGGATCGAACGCACCGGCACACCGCGCTTGTCGACCTTGGCCAGGGCCGCCGGGGCGTCGCCTTGCTCGGCCATGCCCAGCAGCATGCGGGCGTTGCAGTAGGTGCCGCTGTTGTACACCGACAGCGCCGCGGTCAGTACCACGAAGTTCAGCAGGTGCGCGGCCACGTCGCTGCCCAGCAGGGAGAACACCTGCACGAACGGGCTGCTGCCATAACTGCCACCGGAGGCGTCGATGCTGGCGACCAGGTTGTCCCACGGGGTCAGCGACAGCAGCACCACCAGCGCACCGATGTAGAAGATCAGGATCCGGTAGATGACCTGGTTGATCGCCTTGGGGATCACGGTTCGCGGTTTGTCAGCCTCGGCTGCGGTGAAACCGAGCATTTCCAGGCCGCCGAACGAGAACATGATGAACGCCAATGCCATGACCAGGCCGCTGACGCCATGCGGGAAGAAGCCGCCATGCGCCCACAGGTTGGTCACCGAGGCGTCAGGACCGCCGCTGCCGCTGGTCAGCAGATAGGCACCCAGGCCGATCATGCCGACGATGGCTGCAACCTTGATGATGGCGAACCAGAATTCCGCTTCACCGAACACCTTCACGTTCATCAGGTTGATGAAGTTGATCAGCAGGAAGAAGCCTGCCGCCGTCACCCAGGTGGGGATTTCTGGCCACCAGTAGTGAATGTACTTGCCGACCGCGGTGAGCTCCGACATGCCCACCAGGATGTACAGCACCCAGCAGTTCCAGCCCGACATGAAGCCGGCGAAACCGCCCCAGTATTTGTGGGCAAAGTGGCTGAACGAACCGGCCACCGGCTCTTCGACGATCATCTCGCCAAGCTGGCGCATGATCATGAAGGCGATGAAGCCGCAAATCGCGTAGCCGAGGATCATCGACGGGCCGGCGGTTTTCATCACGCCTGCCGAGCCGAGGAACAGGCCGGTACCAATTGCGCCGCCGAGGGCGATCAACTGGATATGGCGGTTCTTCAGGCCCCGCTTGAGCTCGCCTGAATGCATGTTGTGTTCACTCATGAACGAAGTCACCTGCATTGTTTTTATCTGTGACGGAATCGGACCCACCGCGCTCGTGGCGCAGCGGAATGGGCAAGGTGGTTACCTTGGGTTTCTTGAACACGGGTGCCGCCAGGGCGGCTCAGCCGGGTGTGAGCAAGAGTGCGCGGTACGCAAGAGGGTCACAGGTAAAACGCGGCGCACTGTATACCCCTGCGAGCGCGCAGGCGTCAACGCGTTGCGTCGTTCTCTCGGAAAAAACGCAGCGGTCCTGTGGTAGGTGGCCTTGAAAGGCGCAGTGATCGGCGTACATGGCGCCTCCATTTGTTGTTCTGGTAGCTCGGCTCTGGGGACGAGCTTTTTGCGCGTGGCAATGGGCGCAATATCCCCGTGGGACGGGGGTTTGGGCAATAGGGGAGCGGGCTTGGGCGGGGTGCTGGGGACGTGACCCTGGCAAGTAATTTTTACAGAGTACATGCCTGACCCATGAAGCCTGGCGGTTCCGTATAAATTTCTTTACAAGGCGGTTTGAAAACTTGCCAGTCGTCCGAAAATTACTTTTTCTTCAATATCTTGGGCCGCTGCGCGGCCAATCGCCGGCAAGCCGGCTCCCACACGAATGGGTGGTGTAAATCTGCTTTTGTGGGCTGCCCCCACAACAAGGGGTGGTGTAAACCTGCTTTTGTGGGCTGCCCCCACAACAAGGGGGGTGTAAACCTGCTTTTGTGGGAGCCGGCTTGCCGGCGATTGGGCTGCACAGCAGCCCCTTCCCCGCAGGCACAAAAAAGCCAGCCCGAAGGCTGGCTGTTTCATTACCGCTACCGCAGATCAACCACGCGGCTTGCCGCGACCACGGCCTGCCGGCTTGTCGCCGTCAGGCTTGGACGGGCGCTTGCGCATCTCGCTCGGGCGCTCGGCCACGGCGCTGCCGCGGTTGCCCTTGCGCGGTGCATCTTCACGCGGCTGACGGGCCGGGCGCTCGGCGGCTGCAGTGCCTTCCTGCGCCGGGCGAAGGTTACGCACACGCTCGCCACGGCCCATCGGCCGGGTCGACTTGCGCTGCAGGCGTTCCATCTTGTCCTTGGCCTTGAGGTTCATGGCAGGCAGGGCAACCGGCTGCAGCCCTACTTCGGCGGCCAGGATGTCGATTTCACCCTGGGTCATTTCACGCCAGCGGCCCATCGGCAGGTCGGAATTGAGGAACACCGGGCCGAAGCGCACCCGCTTCAGGCGGCTGACCACCATGCCTTGCGATTCCCACAGGCGACGAACCTCACGGTTACGCCCTTCCATCACCACGCAGTGGTACCAGTGGTTGAAACCTTCACCGCCCGGCGCCTTCTGGATGTCGGTGAACTTGGCCGGGCCGTCTTCGAGCATCACGCCAGCCTTGAGGCGGTCGATCATCTCGTCGTCGACTTCGCCACGCACACGCACCGCGTACTCGCGGTCCATCTCGTAGGACGGGTGCATCAGGCGGTTGGCCAGCTCGCCGTCGGTGGTGAACAACAGCAGACCAGTGGTGTTGATGTCCAGGCGGCCGATGTTGATCCAGCGGCCTTCCTTCGGGCGTGGCAGGCGGTCGAACACGGTTGGGCGGCCTTCCGGGTCGTCACGGGTGCAGATCTCGCCGTCCGGCTTGTTGTACATGATCACCCGGCGGGTGGCCTCGGCGGCCTCTTCGCGCTTGATCAGCTTGCCGTCTACAGCGATGGCGTCATGCAGGTCGACGCGCTGGCCGAGGGTGGCGGCAACGCCATTGACCTTGATGCGGCCCTGGCTGATCCAGGCCTCGACGTCACGGCGCGAGCCCACGCCGATACGCGCCAGCACTTTCTGCAGCTTTTCGCCGGACGGAGGGGTAATTTCGGTATTTTGCAGGTCTTGCTCACTCATCTGGGCACCTCCCGGTGTAAGAATGAAAACGAGGTTTCTGGCGACGAACGCGCCAAAAGGCCGCGCATCATACGCGGTTCGTTGAAGGAACGCACTGCAGGTTAGTGGGTTTTACGGGGGAGGTAAGGACTTTCTGCCCGATGGCTTTGCTGCTACCCCGGTGAGCACCTGAGCGTTCACCGGGGCAGAACAGTCACCCCTTGCTCAGCGGATCATCCCAGAAGTGCCGATCGGCCTCTTGCTGGATATCTGCCCGGCTCAAGCCCAGATCGTGCAGGGTGGCATCGCTGAGGCTGGCCAGTTCCTGGCGCTGACGGTACAGGTCGTACCAACGCAGCGGGCGCTCAAGGGCTGCGTGCCACAGGTGGTTCAGGGAGAACGCAGATTGCTGGATGCTGCTGACATGACCTTTCATCGTGAAGCCCTCCGTGTTGATGGCTCCAGTCTCACGCCAGGCTTAAGATCAATCCAACGAATGTTTCTGATGCCATGCATCTCGGAGATTGATGCAATGTCCCAGTACCAAAGCCTTGATGCCGACGTGCTGCGCACCTTCGTCGCCATCGCCGAGCAAGGTGGCTTTACCCGCGCCGGCGAAGTGGTCAACCGCACCCAGTCGGCGGTCAGCATGCAGATGAAACGCCTGGAGGAAGACATCCTGCAGCGCCAGCTGTTCGAGCGCGAAGGCCGCCAGGTGCGCCTGACCGCCGAGGGCCAGGTGCTGCTGGGTTACGCGCGGCGCATCCTCAAGCTGCATGGCGAGGTGTTCAACACCCTGCGCATGCCGCACATGGTGGGCGTGGTGCGCATCGGCACGCCCGACGACTACGCCATGCGTTTCTTGCCGACCATCCTCTCAAGCTTCGCCCAGGCCTACCCGCTGGTGCAGGTGGAGGTGCATTGTGATTCGTCGAAACACCTGATGCTGCGCCAGGACCTGGACCTGACCATCGTCACCCGCGAGCCGGGCAACGAGATCGGCCAGTTGCTGCGCCAGGAGCGCCTGGTATGGGCTGCCGCCGAAGGCTTCTGCCCGCAGGAACAACGGCCCATGCCGCTGGCGCTGTTCAACACCGACTGCTTCTGCCGCGCCTGGACCTGCAACGCCCTGGAGGCCCAGGGCATCGACTATCGCATCGCCTACACCAGCCCCAGCCTGGCGGCGATCTTCGCCATCGTCACCGCAGGGCTTGCGGTGACGGCGCAATTGCAGAGCCTGGTGGGCGGTAATATTCGCATCCTTGGCGAGCAGGACGGGTTGCCACAACTGCCGGTGGCAAATGTGATGCTGTTGCGCAATTCCCAGACCCAGTCGCCGATCACCGACTGCATGGCCGATTACATCGTCGAAGGCTTCCTGTAGGCCTTACAACTCGAACCCCAGCATCACCGCGCACACCACCAGAAATACACAGAACATCCCGCGCAGGATCTTTTCCGGCAGCGCATGGGCCAGCCGCACACCCCAGCTGATGCTGAGCAGGCCACCGACCGCCAACGGGATACCCACACTCCAGTCGACACTGTGGTGCACGCCGTAGGTCAGCAAGGTAACCATGGTGCTCGGCGCCGCCAGCGCCAGCGACAAGCCTTGCGCCACCACCTGGGTAGTGCCGAACACACTGGTCAGGATTGGCGTGGCAACCACTGCACCGCCCACACCGAACAGGCCACCCATGGTCCCGGAAAAGCAGCCCAGCACGCCCAGCCATGGCCAGGCATGGCGCATTTGCGGGCTGGGGGGTGCGGCCTTGAGAAACATCCGCGCCACGTTCCAGATGGCCAGCGCCACCAGAAACCCGACAAAACCCAGGCGCATGGCGTGCGCATCAATGCCCACCGCCCAGATCGAGCCCAGCCAGGCGAACACGAAGCTGCACGCCGACAGCGGCAAGGCATGGCGCAGCTCGATGCGGTTGCGCTGGTGATAGCGCCACAGCGCCAGCAGCACATTCGGCACCACCATCACCAGCGCCGTGCCCTGGGCCAACTGCTGATCCAGGCCAAACAGAACCCCCAGCGCCGGGATGGCAATCAAGCCGCCTCCAATGCCGAACAGCCCACCCAGGGTGCCCAGGCCTGCGCCCAGCACGATATACAACAACCACTCGATCATCAGGGCCTCATCCGCCTCATTCACAATGCGAGCATGCTAACGATTGCGCGCTGGCGGGGAAACGCACAGCAACGCACAATGGCTGTGCGTTTTATGCAAAAGCAAGGCAAACCATGAGCCCTGATACCCTCACCGACCAGTTGAGCCTGTTCCTTGACGTGCTGGAGACCGGCAGCTTTTCCGCTGCCGCTCGGCGCCATCCGCTGACGCCCTCTGCCGTGGCACGGCGTATCGACAACCTTGAGCATGCCGTCGGCAGCCGCCTGTTTACCCGCAGCACCCATGCCGTGCGCGCCACACCGGCGGGCAATGCCTTCGCCGAGCGGGCACGGCGCATCATCGAGGAACTGCGCCTGGCCCGCGCCGAGGCGGTGTCGCTGAGCAATGCCCCGGAAGGCCTGATCCGTATCGACGCCCCCGCCGCTTTCGGCCGCCGTCACCTGGCCCCGGCCATCGCCGACTTCCTCGTCGCCTACCCTGGCCTGGACGTGCACCTGCGCCTGATCGACAGTTTCGTCGACCTGCACGGCAGCCACCTGGGCGAAGTCGACCTGGTGCTGCGCGCCGGCCCTTTGGCCGATACTCGGCTGGTCGCCACCCCGCTGGCCTACATGGTGCGCATCGCCTGCGCCAGCCCCACCTACCTGGCCAGCCGCGGCGTGCCCGCCTGCCCCAGCGAGCTGCCTCAACATGACGGGCTGGACTGGGACGGCCTGGCGCCACCGTTCGCCTGGCGCTTCCACGTCGATGGGCAATTGCGCCTGTACCGCCCCGCACGCATGCGCATGGCCGCCAACAATGCCGAAACGCTGCTGTTCGGCGCCCTCGCAGGCTTGGGCATCGCGCATTTGCCGACGTGGTTGATCAGCGAGTACCTGCTGCGTGGCGAGCTGCTGCCGCTGTTTTGCCATGACGGACTGCCAGGCGCAGAGACCAGCGGAATTTATGCGCTCCGCCTGGAACATGAAACGAACTCTCGCAGCCGCTTGCTGCTCGAATTCCTCAAGAGCCGCTTCAGCCCGATTCCTCCTTGGGACCTGGCGCTGCGAAGCGAGCTGCGCTGGCAATGAGTGCGCTAAACTTGAGCGCGCTGGATTTCCACATTGATCATATTCAAGGACCTGCATGAACGCCGACACCCAAGCCTCTTGCGACGAGCTGCTGCTGGACAATCAGGTCTGCTTCGCCCTGCACTCCACCTCGTTGCTGATGACCAAGGTCTATAAACCCCTGCTGCAGGCATTGGGCCTGACCTACCCGCAGTATTTGGCCATGCTCGTGTTGTGGGAGCAGGACGGCCTGACCGTGGGCGAGATCAGCCAGCACCTGCTCACCGACCCTGGCTCGCTCACCCCCTTGCTCAAGCGCCTGGAAAGCGAAGGCTTGCTCAAGCGTACCCGCAGCCGCGAGGACGAACGGGTGGTGCTGGTGCAACTGACCGACAAGGGCCGCGCCCTGCAGCAGCAGGCCAAAGCGGTGCCGCCCTGCATTCTGAAGGCCAGTGGTCGCAGCCTTGAGAGCCTGCAGAAGTTGCAGGCAGACCTGCTTGCACTGCGCGACAGCCTGCAAAAGAACCTCTGACGGCTATGCTGTGCAGTGCCCGTTCGGATGAGCGGTGAAGATTTATCTTGCGCACAAACTAATTGCGCGCTAAGTTAAATCCCGTACCCACCCGGCGCACCCGCCTCAAGCGGGTCGCACAGCACATTAGCGAGGCTCAAGATGCAAAAGGTCACTCCGCTGTACATCGCAGAAGCCACTTCCACTGGCGGTCGCGACGGCAAATCCCGCTCCAGCGACGGCAAGCTGGAAGTCAAGCTGAGCACCCCGAAAGAACTGGGCGGCGCAGGCGGTGAAGGCACCAACCCTGAGCAGCTGTTCGCTGCCGGTTACTCCGCGTGCTTCATCGGCGCACTGAAATTCGTCGCCGGCCAGGAAAAGAAACAACTGCCCGCTGACGCATCGATCACCGCCAAGGTGGGCATTGGCCAGATTCCAGGGGGGTTCGGCCTGGATATCGACCTGCACATCAACCTGCCGGGCCTGGCCCAAGCGGACGCCGAAGGGCTGGTGGAGAAAGCGCACCACGTTTGCCCTTATTCCAACGCTACCCGCGGGAATGTGGACGTAAGGCTGCACGTTACTGTCTGAATCTGCTGGCGCTTGCTTCGCGGGCAGACCCGCCGCCACATCAAGCCAGTGCAAATTTCAGCCAAAAAAAACCCGGCCAAGGCCGGGTTTTTTGTGCACGTCACAAGAAGGATTACTTCTTGGAACGGCCCTTGTACACACCACCTTCGCGAGTGTCGATGTCGATCCACTCGTCGATGTTGATGAAGTCGGCAACCTGCAGTTCAGTACCGTTCTTCAGCTTGGCAGGCTTCATGACCTTGCCCGAGGTGTCGCCGCGAGCAGCGTTCTCGGTGTAGACAACCTGACGGCTGATGGTGGTCGGCAGTTCAACCGATACCAGGCGGCCTTCGAAGAACACGGCTTCACAGACGTCTTCCATGCCTTCTTCGATGAACGGCAGAACGGCTTCGATATCTTCGGCGTTCAGCTCGTACATGGTGTAGTCGCTGGTGTCCATGAAGGTGTACGAGTCACCGCTGATGAACGACAGGGTCGCTTCTTTGCGATCCAGGATCACGTCGTCCAGCTTGTCGTCCGCACCGTAAACGGTTTCGGTCTTGTAGCCGGTCAGCAGGTTTTTCAGCTTGGTCTTCATGATCGCGCTGTTGCGACCCGATTTGGTGAACTCGGCTTTCTGAACCAGCCACGGGTCATTGTCGATCCGCAGTACGGTACCGGGTTTCAGTTCTTTACCAGTTTTCATTACGAAGTATCCGAATCTGGATGGATTTATAAAAATCGAGGCCGCATATCATATCCAATTTCGGTAAAAGTGTACCAGCGCCTTGGCAAGGTCCGGCCGAGCGGCCTGACAGGCTGCCCAACCACGGGCGTGCTGCTGCAGCTCGGGCCAGTGTTTACGGGCCCCTTGCCACGCCTGGCGCATGTCATTGCCCATGTTCCAGGCGCGCCACAATGCCACCAGTGCAGCACCGGCAGCGTCCGACAGCCCCTGTCGATAAAGGTTGAGGAACGCCTCGAGCTTTTCCCAGTGGGCGTTTTCTTCTTGCACGTAAATGTGCCAGAGCATCGGCCGGCCCGCCCACTGCGCACGCACGAACGAATCTTCACCGCGCACGGCATTGAAGTCGCAGCTCCACAGCAGGCGGTCGTAGTCGTCCTGGCTGACGAACGGCAAAACCTGCACGGTCAGCGCGCCGCGCTGGAACAGGTCACCCACCTTTAGCACCGGCTCGCCCAACCACGTGCCCAGGTCACCGAGAATACGGCCTTGCGGCACCAGCAGGTGGGTGGCGCAAGTATCGGTTGCCAACGCATCGAGCCAGGCACCAAGTTGTGGGTTTTCGTAGGCGAACAGCGAAATCAGCTGCGCATCGGCCTGCGGGTATACGCCCAGGCCTTGCAGGAACGCCTCGCGCGCCTCTGCGGACTGCTGCAACGCTTCGCGCCGCGCCAACAAAGAGGCCTCACGTAGCAGCCCGCCGGTCCTGTCGGTGAAGCCGGGGAAGAAAAACACTTTGCGCAGCCCGTTGGACTGGGGCGACGGCAGGCCGTGGCAGCCCTCCACCCAGTCTTCAGCGCTGAGATAATCCAGGTTCAGCCACAAAACAGGCGTGGTGCGCACGCGCATGGCTTCGACGTAAGGCGGTGGCAACTGGCAGGCAAAGGCACCAATCACCACGTCGGCCGGCTCCGCTGGCTGCCATTCGGCAGGCCAGGCACGCACGTCCACACCTTGTTGCCATTGCTGCGCAGCACTGGCGTCGGCGCCCGGGCACAGCGGCACGAAGGCGCCCAGGTCGTCCACCCACAGGCGCACTGCCAGCCCGTGCTCGGCTACCAACTGCCGCGCCAGGCGCCAGGTCACACCGATATCGCCGTAGTTGTCGACCACAGTGCAGAAAATGTCCCAGGTGACTTTCACGCTCTCTGCCATGTGCCCTGCCCTCGCCCTGCGCAAATCGACGAATTCTGAGGCTAAATCGTCGCCGACAAAAGCATTGGCACTGAAAAACCGCCCGATGCCATGCGACAATGGCCGCTCGTCCCGCCCTGCCAGGAGGCCGCCATGCCCCGCCACCGTGAACTGAAGATCACTCTCAAGCCACTGCAGCTGATCCTGTGCGTGGCGCTGGGCCTGTGGCTAGGCGCCGTGGCCATCGCCCTGAGCCTGGGGCTTGCCCTGCGTTGGTGGCCCGAGCAGGTGCAACCGGTGGCCCAGGCCGTTGCCCCAGGCACTGCCCAGCCGGCCGCCCCGCCCACGCAACCGCTGGATGCGCAGAGCGAGATGTTCGAGCGCTACAAGGACATCCTGCACAAGCAAGAACAGCAACAAGCCGCCGAGGCTGCCCAAGGTAACCCGCGTAATCTCAACAGCCCGAAGTGCCAGTTCTGGCTGTCGCAAAACCGCACCGCGCCGACCGACAAGAGCCAGGCCAACGTGCTGGAGTTCTGTTACTGATCATGGACAAGGCCCCGCTGCTCACACGCATCATCGAAGCCCTGGAAACGGACATGGAGGTATTGCGCCGCGCCGCCCAGACCGCCTACGAAACGGCCACCGCCGAAGAGAACATCGCCGAGAACAAGTACGACACCCTAGGCCTGGAAGCCTCCTACCTGGCCACCGGCCAGGCCCGGCGCACCGCCGAGATCCGCCAGGCGCTGCTGACCTACCAGCAGTTGGCCCTGCGCGGCTACGACCCCACACGCGGCATACAGATTACCAGCCTGGTGACCCTGGAAGACCAGGACGGCGGCCAGCGGCGGCTGTTTCTGGGGCCAGAGGCAGCTGGCCTGAAGATTGGCGAAGGGCACGGGCTGGTGACGGTCATCACCCCACGCTCGCCATTGGGCCAACAGCTGATGGGCAAGAAGGTCGATGACGAGGTGAGCCTGGGCGCTCAGCAGTTGTTCATTGTCGAGGTGGTCTGATCCGGCCCCATCGCGGACAAGCCCGAACCTACACGTTCACTGTTCAATCTCCGGTCAACGCATCGAATTTGGCCGCCAACCCGCGCTCGGCAAACTGCTCCTGCACAAAATCGATGAACGCTCGGGTCTTGCCGGGTAGCAGCTTGTGTTCGGCGTAATACAGGCTGATATGCCCATCATCCACATACCAGTCCGGCAACACCCGTTGCAGTTGCCCCGCCTCCAGATAAGGCACGGCAAACGGCAGGCTGACCAAGGCAATGCCCAACCCTTGCTGGGCCACCGCGCAGGCTGCATCCGAGTCGCTCATGGTCATCGCCTGGCGTAACTGCAACGGCTGCTGCGCCTGCCAGCGGCTGGTCAAGGGCCAGGAGCGCACGCGGCCGGTCTGGGGTGAGCGAATCAGAATGCCGGCATGGCGCTGCAGCGCTTGTGGCTCCTCGATCGCATCGTGCCGGGCCAGGTACGCGGGCGCCGCCACCAACACGCGATGTGCCGGCGTCAGCTTACGCGCCACAACCCCCAGCGGCAGCTCGAACCCGCCGCCGATCGCGGCATCGAAGCCCTGGCCGATCAGGTCCACCTGGCGGTTGTCGAAATGCCAATCCGGGGTGATTGCCGGGTAGCGCTGCAGAAACTCACCGAGCAACGGCAACACGTACAACCTGCCAAACACGGTACCCATGCTCACCCGCAACAGCCCGGCCGGCTGGCCTTCGGCACTGGCCAGGTTGGCCACGGCGTACTGAATGGTGCGAAAGCTGTCGCTGACCTCGCCCAGAAATCGCTGCCCGGCTTCGGTCAGGGTCAGCTTGCGCGTACTACGCTGGAACAGCCGCACGCCGAGGCGCGCCTCCAGCTGGGCGACATGTTTGCCCACTGCCGCCGGGGTCAGGCTCAGGCGGCGGGCCGCTTCGGCGAAGCTGCCGACCTCGGCGCTGCGGATGAAACACTCAAGGGCGTTGAAAGATTCCGTGGCCATGATTACCAACCAAAGGTTTACTCTGCCAATAGCGATTGCCATCTTATCAGCAGGTAATCATCGGCCGATACTGCGCCCATCCAAGGCATTCGGCCTTGCTTCCAGCAGGAGATCAGCATGTCCAAGCAACTTACTCTCGAAGGCAAAGTGGCCCTGATCCAGGGCGGTTCTCGCGGCATCGGCGCCGCCATCGTGCGCCGCCTGGCCCGCGAAGGCGCCCAGGTTGCCTTCACCTACGCAAGCTCGGAAGGCCCGGCCAACGACCTGGTCGAAGAGGTCAAGGCAGCCGGTGGTCAAGCGCTTGCCCTACGCGCCGACAGCGCTGACGCCGCAGCCGTGCAACTGGCGGTGGACGACACCGTGAAAGCCTTCGGCCGCCTCGACATCCTGGTCAACAACGCCGGCGTACTGGCCGTGGCGCCGCTGGCGGAGTTCGACCTCGCCGACTTCGATCGCACCTTGGCCATCAACGTACGCAGCGTGTTCGTCGCCAGCCAGGCCGCCGCCCGCTACATGGGCCAGGGCGGGCGGATCATCAACATCGGCAGCACCAATGCCGAACGCATGCCGTTTGCCGGCGGTGCGCCCTATGCCATGAGCAAGTCGGCGCTGGTCGGTCTCACCAAGGGTATGGCGCGCGACCTGGGGCCACAGGGGATCACCGTCAACAACGTGCAGCCAGGCCCGGTGGACACCGACATGAACCCGGCCAGCGGCGAGTTTGCCGAGAGCCTTATCCCGTTGATGGCGATTGGGCGGTACGGCCAGGTCGACGAAATTGCTAGCTTCGTGGCCTACCTGGCGGGCCCGGAAGCCGGCTATATCACCGGTGCCAGCCTGACCGCCGATGGTGGTTTCGCTGCCTGACTGAGGAGGTTGCCGGTACTGGCTGGCGAAACGGCAAGTACCGGCACCCTTTGCGGATAACCTGACAACCCTACGTTGGCGTCATGCCTGGCAGTTCCCGATACTGAATGCCACTGACCACTGCCCGCACGAGATTGCCATGAACGCCCCGAGTTTGAGTCGCGCCCTGATCCTGCTGATGGCCACCGCCACCGGCCTGGCCGTGGCCAGCAACTACTATGCACAGCCATTGCTGCACAGCATCGCCGAACAGTTCGGCCTGAGCACCGCCAGTGCCGGCAGTATCGTCATCGCCGCACAACTCAGCTATGGCGCCGGCCTGCTGCTGCTGGCGCCACTGGGCGACCTGTTCGAGCAACGCCGCCTTATCGTGGTGATGTCGGCGATATCCACCCTGGGCCTGGTGATCAGCGCCTGCGCACCAAACCTGCCATGGTTGCTCCTCGGTACCGCGCTCACCGGCCTGTTCTCGGTGGTGGCGCAAATTCTCGTGCCCATGGCCGCGACCTTGAGCGAACCACACCAGCGCGGGCGCGCGGTGGGCACACTGATGAGTGGCCTGCTGCTGGGCATCCTGCTGGCACGCACCGCTGCCGGCTTCATGGCAGAACTGGGCGGTTGGCGCAGCATTTATGTGCTGGCTGCCGTGCTGATGGCGATCACCGCCTTCGCCCTGTACCGCAGCCTGCCGCAACACCACAGCCACGCTGGGCTGAAATACCCGGCGCTGATCGGCTCGGTGTTCCGCCTGTTCATCGAGGAGCCGGTGCTGCGGCTGCGTTCGCTGCTGGGGTTGCTGGCATTCAGCCTGTTCGCCCTGTTCTGGACGCCGCTGGCATTCCTCCTGGCCCGCGAGCCTTACCATTATTCTGACGCGGTAATCGGCCTGTTCGGCCTTGCCGGTGCAGCGGGCGCGCTTTCGGCCAACTGGGCCGGGCGCCTGGCAGACCGCGGCAAGGGCTCGCTGGGCACCACGGTGGGCCTGCTGGCACTGCTGCTGTCATGGGTACCGCTGGGCTTTGCCGAGCACTCACTGGCAGCATTGCTGCTGGGCGTGCTGGTGCTCGACCTGGCCGTGCAACTGGTGCACGTGAGCAACCAGAATGCGGTGATTGCCCTGCGGCCCGAGGCACGTACTCGGCTCAATGCCGGCTACATCACCTGTTATTTCATCGGCGGCGCGCTAGGCTCGTTGCTGGGCACGCAGCTGTTCCAGCATTCAGGCTGGAAGGGCATCGTGGTGGCTGGGTTGCTGATCGGCGCGCTGGCCCTGCTGGTATGGGGTTGGGCCGAACGCAAGCGCAAACGCGCTGCGAAGGCCTGCGCGGCATAGCCCCACACGACCCTCCGTCGCCTGCTCGTTGACTTGCCCGACGTGCCAGCGCTTCAGTAAGGGCTGGCCAAGCCCCTTTCACTGACAGGACGACTCAATGACAAGACTCACGGTGCAATCCGGCGATTTCTTGCAAGGTGAAGGCGAGTATCGCAATGGATCGCTCACACTCAAAACCCCGCGCAGCCCTTCGCCTGGCGAGCGTATTTCCCTCACACGTATCAGCGACCTGCAGCTCGCCAGCCTTGAGACCAGCCGGAGCCTGGGCACTGCACTGGGCTGGGGCGTGGCCGGCGCCCTGGTGGCTGGCCCGGTGGGCCTGCTGGCGGGGCTGTGGCTCGGTGGCAAGGAGGAGGAAGCCACCTTTCTTGCCACGTTCAAGGATGGCCGCAAGCTGATGGCCATCACCGATGGCAAGACCTGGTCGAAGATCGATGACAGCTGGCGCCAGCACCGTCGGCCAGCTAAAAGCGAATAAGCATCTCGGGCGCGCTCTGGGCTGCATGGGCCTGATAAGATGCGGCACTTTTTGTCTGCACTGGCCTCTTCGCGGGCAAGCCCGCTCCTACAGGCATGGCGTCGCCATTGAAAGCGGCGCCATGCCTGTAGGAGCGGGCTTGCCCGCGAATGGGCCCGTGCAATCTCGCCCATCAAGGACCTCGCATGCCCCTGCCCCGCCCCCGCCTGCCCCTGAGCCTGCTCAGCCTGGGCCTGGCCTTGCACAGCCCTCACGGTTTGGCTGACAGCAGTGTCACCCTTGCCCCCGTGCAGGTGTCCGACACCTACGGCAACGAAGGCTATCAGGTGCGCGAGGCCGCAGTCGGCGGGTTCCAGGCCGCACCGCTGCTCGACACCCCGGCGTCGGTCAGCGTGTTCAGCCAGCAACTGATCGAAGACCGGCAGGTACGCCAGCTCAGCGAAGTGCTGCAAAGCGACGCCTCGGTCGGCGAAAGTTATGCCCCTATCGGCTACTACGAAAACTTCAACGTCCGCGGCTTCGAACTGAACGCCGCCAGCAGCTACCGCATCAATGGCCAGACCATTGTCGGCGAGCAGAACGTCGCCCTGGAAAACAAGCAGCAGGTCGAACTGCTCAAAGGCTTGTCCGGCCTGCAAAGCGGCGTGTCCGAGCCTGGTGGGTTGATCAACTACGTGACCAAGCGCGCCGAAGATGTACGTAGCGTAACTGTTTCGACCAACGAACAGGGCGAGCGCTATCTGGCCACCGACCTGGGCGGCTGGTTCGGCAGCGAACGGCAGTTCGGCCTGCGCGCCAACCTTGCCCATGAGGACATCCGCTCGTACGTCGACCATGCCGATGGCAAGCGCGACTTCGCATCCTTGGCCTTCGACTGGCAGATCAGCGCCGATGCCACCCTGCAACTGGATGCCGAATACCAGCACCGCGAGCAGCGCTCAGTGCCGGGCTATCAACTGCTGGGCGGCAGCCAAGTGCCGCACGGCATCGACCCCGATGACAGGCTGGCCTATCAGCACTGGGCCAAGCCTGTGCAGAACGATTCGCTGAACCTGGGCGGACGTTTCCAGTACCGCTTCAACGATAACTGGAGCGGCACGCTCAGCGCCTCGCGCAGCCACGTGGTGATCGATGACTACAGCGCGTTTGCCTGGGGCAGCGAAGGTGGCTGGCAGTCGCACTTCAGCCCGCAAGGCGACTACGACATCTATGATTTCCGCAGCCCTGATGACACCCGCCGCACGGATGAGGCGCAGGCCATGCTCAACGGCCGTTTCGATGCCCTTGGCGTAAGCCACGAACTGACGGTCGGCAGCAGCGCCCAACGACGCACTCTGGACCAGCGCCCCTACTACAACGAGTGGGTCGGCAGCGGCAACATCTACACCGGCGCGCCTGCCGTGGACCCTTCGGACAAGCCCGTAGGCAGTAGCGAGCGGCGCCTGGACAGCCGCCAGTACGGCCTGTTCGTCAGCGACCGCATCACCTTGGACGAGCACTGGCAAACCGTGCTTGGCGCCCGTGAAGTGCGCCTGGACGAAAAAACCTGGGACGAGAACGGCGTGGCCGGGCGCCACACCCGGCAATATCAGCTGCTGCCCAATGCCGCACTGATCTACAAACCGCGCCTGGACACCACCCTGTACGCCAGCTACTCGAAGGGTTTGTCGGCCGGGGGCACCGCCCCTTGGTTTGCCAGCAACGCTGCCGAAATCCTCGCCCCCACCCTGTCGCAGCAACTTGAGCTGGGCATCAAGCGCGACTGGCAAGGCATGAGCTTCAGCGCCGCGCTGTTTCAGATCCGCCAGGCCTATCAGTACGCCCGCCCGCAAGGCGATGGCGGTTTCACCTACGTGCAGCAAGGCCAGCAGAAGAACATCGGCCTGGAGCTGGGCGCCAGCGGCTGGGTGACCTCGAACCTGCAGGTCCAGGCCAGCGCCGCAGCGATTCGGGCACGGGTCAAGAACAGTGGTACCGATGCCTACGAGGACCATCAGGCGATCAACGTGCCGCGCCTGCGCGCCGCCCTGCAAGCCGACTACAGCCTGCCGGTCCCTGGCCTGGCATTGCTTGGCGGCGCGCGCTACAGCGCCAGCAAGTATGCGAGCCAGGCGGGGAATGTCGAGGTGGGCGGGTATACGGTGTTCGATGTCGGTACACGGTATCGCACGCGTGTGGGTGGCTATGAGACGGTGCTGCGGCTGACCGTGGATAACCTGTTCGACAAGCGCTACTGGCGGGATGTCGGCGACTACCTGGGGGACAACTACCTGTTCCAGGGGGCGCCGAGGACGGCGCGGTTGTCGGCGTCGGTGAATTTCTGAGGTCTGCGGGGCCGCTTTGCGGCCCATTCGCGGGGCAAGCCCGCGCCCACAGATGTTCAGCTGACCTTGGACGCGCGCCCTACTACCCCTAAAACAAAAAGCCCCCGAACTTTTCAGTTCGGGGGCTTTTCGCAGAATGTGGCGGTGAAGAAGGGATTTGAACCCTTGATACGATTTCTCGTATACACACTTTCCAGGCGTGCTCCTTCGACCACTCGGACACTTCACCGTTTTCTCTTCAAGGCATTCACCCTGTCGAGGCGCGCTAATTTAGTGGAAGAGCTTTACCTTGGCAAGCATTTTTTTCAGTTTTTTCATGCATTTAAGCCAAACAGATAAAAACCCGAGGTTGCCAGGGCAATGCTGCCAATCTCGCCTGCGCTTTTCCGGGCTGGCAACGCTCTACCCCGGCGCACCAAGGCGTTGAGCCCTGCCACTGACTGGCCAGTCAGCCTTGCTGCTTTACCTAGCCCACGGCGCTGGGTAACGTCATCGTCACGCCACCTAAAGGACTCTGCCATGAGCGAGCTGATTACCTACCATGCCGAAGACGGCATCGCCACCCTGACCCTGAACAACGGCAAGGTCAACGCCATTTCGCCGGATGTCATCGACGCTTTCAATGCCGCCCTCGATCGCGCCAAGGAAGAACGGGCCGTGGTGATCATCACTGGCCAGCCGGGCATCCTGTCCGGCGGCTACGACCTCAAAGTGATGACGGCCGGGCCGAAGGAAGCAGTCAGCCTGGTCACCGCCGGTTCCACGCTGGCCCGTCGCCTGCTTTCGCACCCGTTTCCGGTGATTGTCGCCTGCCCCGGCAACGCAGTGGCCAAAGGGGCCTTCCTGTTGTTGTCGGCCGACTACCGTATCGGTGTAGAAGGGCCTTACAAGATCTGCCTGAACGAGGTCCAGATCGGCATGACCATGCACCATGCCGGTATCGAACTGGCCCGCGACCGCCTGAGCCGCGCGGCCTTCCAGCGCTCGGTGAACAATGCCGAGATCTTTGACCCGCAGGGTGCGGTAGAGGCCGGCTTTCTCGACAAGGTGGTACCGGCCGAGCAACTGCAGGACACCGCCCTGGCCGCGGCGCGTGAACTGAAGAAGCTGAACATGCTGGCGCACAAGAACACCAAGTTGAAAGTGCGCAAAGGGCTGCTGGATGTGCTGGACAAGGCCATCGAACTGGACCAGGAGCATATGGGCTGACGGTACTGGCCCCCATCGCCGGCAAGCCAGCGCCTACCGGAGTAGCGTTGCCCCCGCCCTTGAGAGGGCCGGCTTGCCGGCGATAGCGCCATCAGCCACAACACCAGGGTTTGCCCAACACAGTGCACAACCGTACACTGCACCGCGACCGTCTGGTGTGAGTCGTACCATGCTTTACTGCCTTCGCATGCTCCTGCTGGGGCTGCACTTCCTGCTGGTTGGGGTCATTGGCCTGCTCATCGGGCTGCTGCGCCCGTTCAACCGTGACAACAGCCGCCTATTCGCCCGCCTCTACAGCCTGCCAGCCACCTGGCTGATGCGCATCAAGGTCAAGGCCGAGGTCGGCCCGCTGTGGGACCAGCCGCCCGGCTGCGTAATCGTCGCCAACCACCAGTCCAACTTCGATCTGTTCATCCTCGGCCACGTGGTGCCGCAACGCACGGTCGCCATCGGCAAGAAAAGCCTCGGCTGGATCCCACTGTTCGGGCAGCTGTTCTGGCTGGGCGGCAATGTGCTGATCGACCGCAAGAACGCCTACCAGGCGCGCAAGGCGATGCAGGTGACTACCCGCATCCTGCGCGACGACACCTCGATCTGGATCTTCCCCGAGGGCACGCGCAACCCCGAACTACAGCTGCTGGCGTTCAAGAAGGGTGCCTTCCACATGGCCATCGACGCAGGCGTGCCGATCGTACCGGTGTGCGTCAGCCGCTATGCCCGGCGCCTGAGCCTGAACAGCTGGCGCCAGCGCACGGTGGTAGTGCGCTCGCTGCCCCCAATCGCGACAGCCGGGCTTACCCAGCAGGACCTGCCGGCGCTGATCGAGCAGTGCCGCGCGCAGATGCAACAGTGCATCGACCGCATGGAAGGTGAGTTGCCTCAGCCGTAGGTTGCCCTCCTACGCTATACAGCCCAAGCTGTAACCCGTGTTCAACCGGACAAGTGGATAACCATGGGTCGAGTCGTGGCATCGGCGGTGTACAGCGCCGGCAGAAAGGTCACCAACATCAGCATTGACGAAGGCAGCGAGTGGGCGCAAAAGCCGGGGCATTTCGTCTGGATCGGCTTGGAAGAGCCCAACGCCGAAGAACTGGCCAACCTGCAGCGCCAGTTCAACCTGCACGAACTGGCCATCGAGGACGCGCTCGAGAAGCACAGCCGGCCGAAGCTTGAAACCTTCGGTGATGCGCTATTCATCGTCACCTACTCGCCCGTGCGCCATGAGGGCAAGCTGGAATTCATCGAGACCCACATCTTCGCCGGCAATGGCTACATCATCACCTGCCGCAATGGCCACTCGAAATCCTACGCCCTGGTGCGCCAGCGCTGCGAAGCGCGGCCGCTGCTGCTGGAGCATGGCGAAGACTTCGTGCTGTATGCCTTGCTCGACTTCGTTACGGAAAACTACCAACCCGTCAGCGAAGCCATACATGGCGAGATCGAGGAGCTGGAACAGAGCGTACTCAGCGGCTCGCTGCTCGAAGAGGACATTCGTCGCCTGCACGGCCTGCGCCGCGACATCCTGCGCCTGCGCCGCTATGTGGCACCGATGGTGGAGGTGAGCGAGGAGCTGCAGCGCCTGAGCTTCCCATTCATCGACAAGAACATGCGCCCGTACTTTCGCGACGTGCAGATCCACGTGACGCGGCAGATGGAAGACTTGTCCGGGATACGCGACATCGCCAGCCAGACCATCGAGATCGGTATGTTGCTGGAGTCTTCACGGCAAAGCCTGGTGCAGCGCAAGTTCGCAGCGTGGGCGGCGATCCTGGCCTTCCCTACGGCCATTGCGGGGATCTACGGGATGAACTTCCAGAACATGCCTGAGCTGAGCTGGCACTACGGCTACTTCGCGGTGCTGGGGGTGATTGGGCTGGGCTGTGCGGGGTTGTTCGCGAGCTTCAAGAAATCCGGGTGGCTGTAGCGTGTCGGGGCCGCGCTGCGGCCCATTCGCGACGCGAGGCCGCTCCTGCAGGAGCGCCTCTGTCAGCAGGCTGCAACGCGGCCCACAAGGCTCAGGCAGCGTTACCGTTCGACTTGGCCGGCTGCTGCACGAAACGCATCATCCACTCCCCGACCAGGTCGCCCTGATGCTCGGTGGCCAGGCTCGCCACTGCCTTGTGGTAAACCTCATCCCCCAGGTACTCCTGGCGCGCATCGAGCAGTGCCCGCGAGTAGTCATGGACGAACTCCGGGTGGCCCTGGAAGCACAGCACCTGGTCGCGAATGTGGTAGGCCGCATTCGGGCAGAAATCACTCGAGGCAATCACCGTGGCGCCTTGCGGCAGCTCGGTCACTTGGTCCTGGTGGCTGATCAGCAGGGTCAGTTCGGAAACCTCCGGGTCCATCCAGGGGGCATGCGCCGCCAGGGAATAGCGGTGAATGCCTACCCCCCAGCCCTTGTCGGCGCGCTCGGCCTTGCCACCCAGCGTCAACGCCAGCAACTGATGACCAAAACAGACGCCCAACAGTTTCTCGCCACGCTCGTAGAGCTTTAGCAGGTAGGCCTTGAGGGTCTGGATCCACGGGTCTGTGCCAAACGAATCAGCCTTGCTACCGGTTACCAGGTAGGCGTCAAAGCGCTCGTCATCGGCGGGATAGTCGCCGTTCATCACGTTGTACACACAAAACTCGGCTGCGATCGGCTGCCGCGAGAAGAGCTGCTCGAACATCCTTCCGTAGCCCTGGTACTGCGCGGTCAACTCCGGTCGCAGGACATCGGTTTCAAGGATGCAGATGCGTAACGACATAGGGATAGTCCTGAACGACATGAGTGGGAATCTGCTGTAGAGACTGACGCGAAAGACCCGTACAAGCAAGTAGGCTGCACTGACGAACGGTCACATTTTGTCGGGTTGTGACGGGGGTATCCGCAGCCGTCTAGCCAGAGCGTGTCAGCGAGCTGGCCCATGGCCTCATAGCAGATGGCGATTGTCTATCACAGTTGTTAGAACAAAGCGTTCTGAAACATGGATAACGTTCGCCCTACTGTTGGTTGTATATCGATTTGAAGAGGTAAGCAGTACGGGCGTGAATCACGCCACGGTGATCGACCCGAAGCGCGACAGGGAAGCCAACGGGTATTCAGGAATAACAACAAGAAGGCGGTCCGCCATGTTCAGACAATCGAAACTTCGCCAAGCTGGGCTCATTTTATTTGCCACGACCTTGCTGCTGATCCTGCCAAACCTCACACGTTTGTTCGGATGACGGTTGCTGTGGCCTTTACGGGCATTGCACAGGTAACCTGCCGGCCATGACGGTCGGAGATTGCCCATGCGCCTCTGCTTTGCCCTGCTAGCCCTTCTATTCAGCCTGCCGCTGCAGGCAGCGCAATTGCACCTGGAGTTGGGGAGCCTGTCGCGCCAGTGGGACAGCGCGCAGCTGCTGAGCCTGCCGCAGGCCCGCGAGATCAGTGTCGATCAGGACGTTTCCTACAAACGCCCCATGCGCTATCGCGCCGTCCCATTGGCCACGCTGCTGCAGGGCATCAATGCGGATGACCATCTGCAAGCCGTCGCGCTGGACGGCTTTGCTGCCGAAATGCCCGCAGCACCGCTGCTGCAGGATGGCCCGGCACGCGCCTGGCTGGCCATCGAGGAGCCGGCAAGACCGTGGCCGGCGCTGGGCAAGGGCAAGCCAAGCGCCGGGCCGTTCTACCTGGTTTGGACCGACCCGCAGGCTAGCGGCATTCGGCCCGAGCAATGGCCCTTTCAAATCGCCACAATTCGCCGCCTGGCCGCTGTCGAGGCTCGCTTCCCCGCCCTGCTACCGGATCCGATGCTGACTAAAGATGACCCGGTGCGCCAGGGCTTTGCCCTGTTCCAGCAGAACTGCCTGGCCTGCCATCGGCTAAACGGCGCAGGGGACGCGCAATTCGGGCCAGACCTGAATGTGCCGCACAACCCGACCGAGTATTTCCAGCCTGGGTTCTTGCGCCAGTACATTCGCAACCCGCAAAGCTTGCGGCAATGGCCGCAGGCGCGCATGCCTGGATTTGCCGAAAGCGTGTTGAGTGAGCAGGAACTGGACGCGCTGCTGGCTTATTTGAAACATATGGCGGGGCGCAAGCCTTGAGAATCACGGCGCCATTCATGCGGGCAAACCCGCCCCACAGGCACACAACAGCAGTCAAGGCCGGTGATGTACCTGTGGCAACGGGTTAATCGGCGAAACACACACCGCGAAGGGCTCAGGCCCTCGGCCGCTCTTGCTTGACGCCCCAGCCTTCTACCTCACCGCCATAGGGTGAAACGACCTGCTCGAAGGCTTCTTCAAAGTCACCGATACCACCGTAGGTGGCATACATGATCTTGCTCAGTTCCAGGTGCCACGCACCATCATCCCGTTCACGCACCTGAGCATTGAGTGACTCGCCGCGAAACTGCCCGGCCGCTCTTCGCGCGCCGGCTTCATCTGGAAATACCGCGTAAAACTCGATGGGATGGATCTGGCTGAAGTCAAAACCGCCTGCTTTCATCTGGCGCAGGACATTGCTGCTGATATCGTCGTGGCTGCTCATGAATCGTCCTCCCGAATAACGCAATGGATAGACTTTCCGTGCACTACGCACCCGCCGGCATGGCCGGGCAGATCGAGCTGATGCAAGACGCGAATGGAACAGGTGCAGCCCCGCAGAACAGGCCAACACCTCCCTGCAGCGTAGTGCCTGCGAGGGCACCACGCCAACTTGCGGGGTCAGGAAGCTTCTTGAATGCGGGTGATGACCACGCCGTTCTGCTCTTTGAGCCAGCGTGCAGTGGGCGACGGGGCGCGGTCCTGGAAGTCGTTGAGGTCCAACTCGTCCATCACGGGGAATAGATGCGAACGTATGGCGCGGGCCGCTTCCTCCTCGCTAGGGCACTGCTCACCGTGCAGTACCAGCGTGGTTGGCTCGCCTTTCTGGTCAGCAAAAATGACTTCCCACTCTTTCATCGAATAGCCCTCTCAAGCAGAGAACATCGGGTGTGATGCCTGTAAATGCTTGACCGTGGGCGGAGGGATTTGTTCAGTCAGTTGCAGCCAGTGGTGGGCTCATCGCCGGCAAGCCGGCTCTCACAGGGCGCCACTGTTCGTTGGTTCAGTGGCCTACCTGTGGGAGCCGGCTTGCTGGCGATGGGTTCAGTTACTTAGGTGTGCCGTGCACCACACCCGCCGTGTTATCCAGCAGGCTCTTGGTCGCCGTCTGGATGTAGGCCTCGAGCTGCTTGAGCATCTGCGGCTGGTCCGGGCTTTCGATCAGCTCGGCCTTGAACTCGCTGCCCAGCTGGTAGCGGTACATGCGCGGGGTCATGTCCTTGGACTCGATGAGGATGCGGTCACCCTGCACCAGGCCCACGATCTGCTCGCTGCCCGACGGTTTGATCATGCCCACGCCCTGGTCGCCCTCAGGCAGGTTGAGCAGGTCGCGGCCCCAGCACTGGTGGCGCGCCTGGCCACCAAGGCGGCCCATGATGGTCGGGACGATGTCGACCTGCGTACCCACGGTGTGGTTGACCGCACCGAACTTCTCCTGGATACCCGGGGCAATCAGCAGCAGCGGTACGTTGAAGCGACCCAGGTCGAGCTCGGTGACCTGCTGGTGGTTGCCGAAACCGTGGTCGCCGACGATGACGAACAGGGTGTCCTTGAAGTACGGCTCCTTGCGCGCCTTCTCGAAGAACTGGCCCAGCGCCCAGTCGGAATAGCGCATGGCGGTGAGGTGCTCGTCCAGGCGGCCCTGGCCGGTGACCTTCTCTACCGGCAGGTCCTTGGGCAGTGCATACGGCGTGTGGTTGGACAGCGTCTGCAGCAGTGCATAGATCGGCTTCTTGCCATCGTGCTTGGCCAGCTCCTCGTTACCACGGTCGAACATGTCCTGGTCGGACACGCCCCAGGTCGGGTCGGAGAACACCGGGTTGACGAAGTCGTTACGACCAATGAAGGTGGTCATGCCCTGGTTGCCGAAGAACCCGGACTGGTTGTCCCAGGCAAAATCACCGTTGTAGACGTACACATCGTCGTAGTCACGGGCACTGAGCAACGCTGGCAGGCCGGACAGCTTGTGGCCGCCTTCCGGGGTCTGCATCAGGTATTCGAAACCTGGCAGGTTGGGGAAGCAGGCCATGGTGGCGAACATGCCCTGGTGGGTATGCGTGCCGTTGGAGAAGAAGCGGTCGAACAGCAGCCCCTCTTTTGCCAGCTTGTCGAAGTACGGGGTGATGTTGTTCGGGCTGCCGAGTGCGCCTACCGAATGGCCGGCGAAGCTCTCCATGAGGATCACCACGACGTTCTTGACCGGCAGGGTACGCTCGGCCGGCGGCACGAAGTCGCGGCGGATGGCGGCCTCGTCTGCGTCAACCAGGGTGTCGTGGGGGGTCAGCAACTGTTCACGCACGGTCTGCGTGGCGAGGTTCTGCTCCAGTACCGGCTTCCAGATGTTGGCGCGGTCTTCGCCGAAGCGGCTCTTGGCAGCATCGATCAGGGTCAGGGTGCCGTTCAGGCCAAGCTGGTTGACGAAGTTGGAATCGGTGGTGAAGGCATCACCCCAGCGCATCGGCGGGCCTTGGCGCAAGGTGCCACGGGCGGCAACCACGGCCACCAGCAGAATCACCATGAACACCGCCAGGCGGTTGTACCAAGGCGCCACGCGCTGCAGGCCATTGCCACGGGTCAGGCGGTCGATGCCCTTGAACAGCAGGCTCAGCAGCCAGGTGCCGAACAGCCACGCCAGCAGGTAGCGGACTACCGGGAAGCCGTACCAGAGCATGCTCATTACTGTTTTCGGGTCTTCCTTGATGTACTGGAAGACCAGGCCGTTGAGGCGCTGGTGGAACTCGCGGTAGAAGTCCATTTCCATCAGGCCGAGGAACATCACCACGCTCGAGGTGATGGTCAGCCAGAAGCGGAACAGGCCGCGCTGGGCCATGGCCCAAGGGCTCAGGATGGCCAGCAGCAGCGGAATGCTCAGGTACACCACCACCCGCAGGTCGAAGCGCAAACCGTTGAGGAAGCCCTCTGCGACCGTCGAGTAAGGGGTGTCGCCGATCATGTCGCTGTTGTAGATCAGCAGTGCCAGGCGAACCAGGCTGAGCATCAACATGATCACCAGGCCGCTGAGCAGCGTATAGGCCAGGTGCGATTTCAAGGTCGGCGTAAAAGCTCGCGCGCCCTGTTGCTTCAAGGCATCCGTGTTAGCCATGAATGGGGAGATCCTAGGATTGCGTGTTTGCGGGGATGGCGCCGGCGCTAGACCAACGCAGCATTGTGCGGGTGCGGATTCTGTTTAAACCAATGTGAAAATTTTGTCACGAGGCTGTTGCTGATTTTGTCAGTGCCAGCAAAGTGCCCTACCCGATCCGCACATTGCCCCTGGGCCCGGCAATCGCCCAGATCACCAGCCCGATCACCGGGAGCAAGGCGATCAGCAGAATCCACAGCACCTTGACCCCGACCTCCCTGCCACTCTTGATCACATTGAGAATGGCCCAGATGTCCAGGGCCAGAATGATCAGGCCAACCAGGCCGTTGAAGGTAGAACCCATGCCAAAACTCCCGTTGAAGGTGCATGCTGCACAGCATAGCCAGCTATCACGTCGATAGAAGGGAATCCTTGGCCTGCCCCACAGGTCACTGGATAAACTGCAGGTATTCATCGATTCGAGGTTCGCATGCCCCCAGCCCACACCCAAAGCGCTGCCCAACCCTCTTTGCTGAGCGCCTGGCGGCAACAGGTGGTGAACACCCCATGGCTCAGCGCAGGCCTTGGGGTCAGCCTGCTGGCGGTGATCGTGCTGCTGGCGGCAAGCTTCTGGAACGCCATCAATGGCGACCATGCCGACAACCTTCACCTGGCGCTGCTGGGCGGTTTGTCCGGCTTTGGCGCCACGGCGCTGGGTGCTGTGCTGGCGGTGGTGCTGCGGGATGTCAGCGCGCGCAGCCAGGATGTAATGCTGGGCTTTGCGGCCGGCATGATGCTCGCCGCCAGTTCGTTCTCGTTGATACTGCCGGGCCTGGATGCGGCCCGCGAAATCACCGGCAGTGGCCCGGCTGCGGCCTTTACCGTGGTGCTGGGCATGGGCCTGGGCGTGTTGCTGATGCTCGGCCTGGACCGCTTCACCCCGCACGAACATGAAAGCACGGGCCCGTGCGGCCCCGAGGCGGAACGCATCAGCCGGGTGTGGCTGTTCGTGCTGGCGATCACCCTGCACAACCTGCCCGAGGGCATGGCGATTGGGGTGAGCTTCGCCAACGGTGACATGAACATCGGCCTGCCGCTGACCAGCGCCATTGCCATTCAGGACATTCCCGAAGGCCTGGCCGTGGCCCTGGCCTTGCGTGCAACCGGCTTGTCGAATTTAAAAGCAGCGCTGGTGGCAGTCGGTTCGGGGCTGATGGAACCGCTGGGCGCGGTGATCGGCTTGGGGATTTCCACTGGTTTTGCGCTGGCCTACCCGATCAGCATGGGGCTGGCGGCGGGAGCGATGATCTTCGTGGTGTCCCACGAGGTAATCCCCGAAACCCACCGTAATGGTCACCAGACGTCGGCGACCCTGGGCCTGATGGGCGGGTTTGCGGTGATGATGTTCCTGGATACGGCGCTGGGCTGATGGGTGCAGTGGCTGCACTGGCCCTATCGCCGGCAAGCCGGCTCCCACACCGACCCCACCGAACCTGAGGACGGTGATACCCCAGTGGGAGCCGGCTTGCCGGCGACAGGGCCAGTGCTGACAACCTGACTTCAGACGTGAACTGCGACCTTCAAGGCCTCCAGGGCCGGCTCGACCTTGATCCCCAGCTCGCTGCCCAACTCCAGCACGCGCGCCAGGTCGTTCTGGCCCACCATCACCACCTGCAGCTCGTCGTCGAGCAACTGGCTGAAGTTGAGCAACACATAACCGCCGCCCTCTTTGTTCAAGGCGCCCATCTGCACCTGAATGCGATTCAACGCCGTCAGCGGCTCGGTACGCGCCAGCTGCTTGGGCTTGAGGTTGAACGGCACGCTCTTGTCGAACGAGTCACTGATCTGCTGGAACAGGTCCTGATAGCTGTCGGCCTGGAACACCACGGTGTCCGGCAGGCTGCCAAGCACAACCCACTCGCCCAGCGGGATCGGGAAGCTGTCGTCGTAGTTGACGTCCGGGTTGGCGGCAAGGAAGGTGGCGGGGTCGGCGTAGGCCTGGGCGGCTTCGTCGGCAATGCGCTCGATGTCTTCATCGCGCATGCAGCCGGCGGCGATGAGGCTGATGAATTCGAGCAACTGGTTTTTCATGAAGGGGGCCTGCGGCGGGTGAAAAGTCGCCTAGGATAGCCGCAAACGCCCCCCGACGGTTAGCCGGCCAGCGCCTGCAGGCGGGCAGCGGTGTCTGCAGCCCCCATGGTTTGCGCTGCCATCAGTGCAGTAGCGCCGCGCGCATCCTGGCGTGCCGGGTCGGCCCCAGCCGCCAGCAGGTATTCGAGAATCTCGCTGCGGTTGAACATGGCCGCGAGCATCAGTGCAGTACGCCCGTCCTGTGCTGCGGCATCCACCGGCACGCCGTTTTCCAGCAGCAGGCGGATCATCGCCATATCGCCCTTGAACGCCGCGCCGGCGATTGGCAACTGGCCGTTGTCATTGGCGATCAGCGGGTCGGCCCCATGGGCAAGCAGCACGGATACCGCCTGGTGGTGGCCGTGGTAACTGGCCAGCATCAGCAACGTGTCGCCTTTGTGGTTGCGCAGGTTGGCCGGCAAGCCACTGGCCAAAAGGCGCTGGAGCATTTCCCAATCGCCTTGGCGGGCCCGCTCGAAAACCTGCTCGGCGAATGCTGCGGTTTCTTCATCGGTCATGGCGGCGGGAGCGGGTTGGTCGGACACTTGAACCTCCTGGCAGAAAAGATTGCCTAATTGTTTGTCAGGCCTGCCAAGCGGGTCAAAGGTTCAGATTCTATGAGGCTGATAGGTGTTGCCCGCTTCGTGCAAATTGCATTGTGCAAAATGCACGACCATGCAGCCTGCACGGTCACCTCTCTTCAAAATTGTTACAAGCCACTGATTTTAAAGGACTTTTTCGAAGCCTAAGGATTGGCACGGTCACTGCAACCATCAACTCACGTCTGCCCACACATTCAGTCAGGAGTTGATATGGACCTCATCCAGGAAAAGTTCGTCTCGGTGTTCTCGGCCTACCAGGTCACCACCCAGCCTCGCCCCGATGGCGGTGTCCTGCTGACCCTGCGCGCCGCTGACGGCAAGGTCACCCGCCGCGTGCTGACCTACGGGCAACTGCACAGCGCCGAGCAGCTGTCCTGGGCGATCAGCGCCATTCGCCGTGACCTGGCCGAGCAGGCCAGTGAGCTGCCGGTGATCACTATGTTGCAGAGCCAGCAGCGGTTTGCCCTGCCGACCTATCGCTAAGGTTTGTCTGCACCGGCCTGCACGTGGGCGAGCCCGCTGCCACAGGTACTGCATTGCCCATAGGGATGGCGGGGTACCTTTAGCGGCAGCGGTTTGGCCCACGTGGGGCCGGAGCGGACACTAAAACTCGTCCATCCCTGCGTACAGGCGAGCCGTTTCATCACCGGTAAACGTCGCGAGTGCGCCTTTCTCGTTGGCGAATACACGCAAGGCCAGGCAGAACGGATTGTCCCCCAGGTCCAGCCAGCGCGGGCTGCCTGCCGGTATCACCAACTGATCCCCCTTCTCACACAGCACCGCATACACATACTCGCCCAAGCGCAGCCCGACTTGTACGCGGCCTGTCACCACGGCCAACACTTCATCAGCGTCATGCACATGCTCATCGCGCAGGTCGACAGCCGAAGGCTCGGCACCGTCGCGGTTGAGCACGCTGAAGGCTTTGCTGCCCTGGGCGGTCATCAGTTGGTCGAGGTATTCACGGCAGGTATCCAGCACTTCTTCTTGAGCACTGCCAGGGCGCACCCGCAGCGCCAGCGGGGTGTGGGTGAAACGCACGCCCTGCTCGGCCAAGGTGGCGGCGATATCGTCGTGGTGGGTCAGCACCTTGTTCGGCAAGGCCGGGCTGGACGGGTGGAATACACAGAGGATGCTCATCAGCGGCGGGTCCTGGTCGGTTTCGAACGAGTGGCAATGATAACGGCTGCCGCCAGCGCTGCGGCGCTGGCCATACCAAAGGTGAAGGTCGGGCCCAGCAATTTCCAGCTATAGCCTGAATACAAGGCACCCAGCGCACCGCCGGTACCCGACAGCGCCGCGTACAAGGCTTGGCCCTGACCTTGCTGGCGAGCGCCGAAGGTGGCCTGGACGAACGCGATGGAGGCGGCATGGAAGCAGCCGAACGTGGCCGCATGCAACAACTGAGCGAAGATCAGCACGCCCGGGTGGTCCGCCAGGTTACCCAACAGCAGCCAGCGCAGTGCCGCCAGCAGAAAGCTCAGCAACAGCACCTGCTGCACGCTGAAACGCGTGAAGATCCGGCTCATGGCCATGAACATCAGCACCTCGGCCACCACCCCCAGCGCCCACAACAGGCCAATCGCGCCGCGGCTGTAGCCCAGGTGTTCCAGGTGCAGGGTGAGGAAGGTGTAGTACGGCCCGTGGCTGAGTTGCATCAGGGCCACGCAGATGTAAAAGGCCACCACCCCAGGGGCCATCAACTGGCGCAGGAAGCCCCCCGCCTGGCGGTGCTCGCCCTGCTCCACCGGCTGGGCGTTGGGCACCCACAGGCTGGCGGCGACGATGCCGGCCATGATGGTCACCAGGGCGACCGGGTAGATATCCAGGCTCAACCACTCGAACAGGCGGCCCAACCCGACCACGGCCAGGATGAAACCGATCGAACCCCATAGCCGCACCTGGCTGTAGCGCCCGGTCTGGCCGTGCAGGTGGGCCAGGGTGATGACCTCGAACTGCGGTAGCACCGCGTGCCAGAAGAACGCGTGCAAGGCCATCACCAGCGCCAGCCAGGCATAACTCTTGCCGAGGAAGATCAGCGAGAAGGTGGCCAGGGTAGACAGAGCGCCCAGGCGTACGATCAGCAGCCGCTGGCCACTGCGGTCACCCAGCCAGCCCCACAGGTTGGGGGCGATGCAGCGCATCAGCATGGGGATCGCCACCAGCTCGCCGATGCGCGCCGGGGGGAAGCCAAGGTGGTCGAAGTACAGAGCGAGGAATGGGGCCGTCGAGCCCAGCAGGGCGAAATAGAAGAGATAGAAGCTGGACAGGCGCCAGTAAGGGATCGGGGGCATGGGGGGCTCCGCCAGGAGGGTTGCTGCCTGGACCGGCCCTTCGCGGGCAAGCCCGCTCCTACAAGGGCGACGCGATCCCTGTAGGAGCGGGTTTACCCGCGATGAGGCCGGTACAGACGATTCAAAGCTGGCGAAGCACCGGAGTACCGACCTTCACATCCGCATTCTGCCCACGGTGACGCAGCAGGTGATCCATCAGCACGATGGCCATCATCGCCTCGGCAATCGGCGTGGCGCGGATACCCACGCAAGGGTCATGACGGCCCTTGGTGATCACTTCGACCGGGTTGCCTTCGACGTCGATGGAGCGGCCCGGCACGGTAATGCTGGAGGTTGGCTTGAGCGCAAGGTGGGCAACGATCGGCTGGCCCGAGCTGATGCCGCCCAGAATGCCGCCCGCATTGTTGCTGAGGAAGCCTTCCGGGGTCATCTCGTCGCGGTGTTCGGTGCCGCGCTGGGCGATGCTGGCGAAGCCCGCGCCGATTTCCACGCCCTTGACCGCGTTGATGCTCATCAGCGCATGGGCAAGCTCCGCGTCGAGGCGGTCGAAGATCGGCTCGCCCAGGCCCGGCATGACGCCCTCGGCGACGACGGTGATCTTCGCGCCGACCGAGTCCTGGTCACGGCGCAGTTGGTCCATGTAGGCCTCAAGCTCTGGAACCTTTGCCGGGTCAGGGCTGAAGAAGGCGTTTTCCTCTACCGAATCCCAGCTCTTGAACGGGATTTCGATCGGGCCCAGCTGGCTCATGTAGCCGCGCACCTGGATGCCCTGGGTGGCCAGGTACTTCTTGGCGATGGCGCCAGCGGCCACGCGCATGGCAGTCTCACGCGCCGAGCTGCGCCCGCCGCCGCGGTAGTCGCGCTCACCATACTTGTGATGGTAGGTGTAGTCGGCGTGGGCCGGGCGGAACAGGTCCTTGATTGCCGAATAGTCCTTGGACTTCTGGTCGGTGTTGCGAATCAACAGGCCGATCGAGCAACCGGTGGTGCGGCCTTCGAACACGCCGGAGAGGATCTCCACTTCGTCGGCTTCCTGGCGCTGGGTGGTATGCCGGCTGGTGCCGGGCTTGCGCCGGTCGAGGTCGTGCTGCAGGTCGGCGAGCGAGATTTCCAGGCCTGGAGGGCAGCCATCGACAATGGCGACCAACGCCGGGCCATGGCTTTCGCCAGCGGTGGTGACAGTGAACAGCTTGCCGTAGGTATTGCCGGACATGGACGCTCCGCGAGTCTGCCTGAGGTGAACGAGGCGGCCAGTATACGGAAAATTTCATCAGGAATGCTCGTCTGCACCGGCCCCTTCGCCGAACCTTCCCGCAGACATTGGGTCAAACTGCCATCTCCCCACGAAGTACCCCATGATGTCGCGCTTCGTCGCTTTGCTGTTCCTGCTGTTCACCGGCCTTGCCCAGGCCGCCGCGCCCACCGTGCTGCAACGCCCCATCGACCTCGACACCGGCCAGGGCGTGCTGCATGGCAGCCTGCTGTTGCCGCAACAGGCCACCCCGCCGCCGGTGGTGTTGATCATCGCCGGCTCCGGCCCCACCGACCGCGATGGCAACAACCCGGCCTCGGGGCGTATCGACAACCTCAAGCGCCTGGCCCTGCTGCTGGCCAACGAGCACATCGCCAGCGTGCGTTACGACAAACGCGGGGTGGCCGCCAGCCAGCCGGCCACCCCCGATGAACGCAACCTCAGTGTCGAACGCTATGTTGCCGATGTCGTGGCCTGGAGCCGCAAGCTCAAGGCCGACCCACGCTTCGGCCCGCTGATCCTGGTCGGCCACAGCGAAGGCGCCTTGATCGCCAGCCTGGCGGCCGAGCAGGCCGGCGCCAGTGCGGTGATCACCCTGGCCGGCAGTGGCAGGCCCATGGCAGACGTGTTGCGCGAACAACTGGCACGGCGCATGCCCCCCGCACAGCTGGCCCGCAGCAGCGCCCTGCTCGACCGCCTGCAGGCCGGGCAGACCACCCTGGACGTTCCGGCGCCTCTGCGCCAGGTGTTCCGCCCCAGCGTGCAGCCCTACCTGATTTCGCTGTTTCAGCAGGACCCGGCTCAAGCCTTCGCCCGCCTGCCCATGCCCGCGCTGATCGTCCAGGGCCGCAACGACATCCAGGTGGACGTGGCCGACGCCGAGCGCCTCAAGGCAGCGAAGCCCGATGCGCAGTTGGTACTGATCGACGGCATGAACCATGTGCTGCGCATCAGCCCCAAAGCCATGAGCCAGCAACGCGACAGCTACCTCAACCCGGAATTGCCACTGGCCCGTGAGCTGGGTGAGCGCGTGGTGACGTTCATTCATCAGCTACCCTCGGCGTAAGGCGATCGCCGCACAATGGCCTCAGGTCCTGGCCGATACGGCCGATAAGCTCGGTATTGGCCAGTATTTGAGACCGCCTTGATGACCGATGCCCCCGCCGCCGTAGAGCCGGCCGAAGAGCCGCAAGCCATGGACAGCGCCGCGCTGCCGTGGGCCGACCTTGCTGTCGAACATTTCCAGTTGCTGCGCCTGGCGCCGCTGCCCACCGACCGCAACAGCGGCGCGCGGCCGCTGCGCTTCGTCGAGTTCGGCCATGCCGAACGGCACGACAAGGCGCACAGCCTGTTGCGCATGGAGATCCGCCTGCCAGGGCAGAATGTGCGCAAGGAACAGAACCTGCTTGATGTGCATGTCGATCACGCCGAACGGCTGGTCAGCATTGGCAGCGAAAACGGCCTGCAACTGGAGCCCCTGAACCGCGGCCTTGGCCGCTTCATGATGGCCCAGGCCGTGCAGTGGCTGCAGCGCAAGTGGTCGCACTACCGGGTCGAGGGGATGGCGCTGCCGAACAAGGATGCGCTCAACGAAGACACGCGCCTGCGCCGCGACCGGTTCATCGGCGCCACGGGCATTGAAGTGGAGTACGCCGACCCGCAGCACCTGAAAGGCCGCACGGTCGAGACCACGGTCGGCCAGCTCAAGGCTGGTTGGAACAGCGAGAAGGTGCAACGGGTTGGCATCCTCGATGCCGCCGGCATGCTGCAGCAGGCCGAGCAGAACCTGCTGGAGAAGGAAGCACAACTGCGCGAGCGCGATGAGCGGGTGGCCAAGTACCGGCGCGAAGACGGCGGGTTACGCTTTACCATAACCTGCCTGGTGGCGTTTGCGGTGTTCCAGGCGGGGCTGCTGATCTGGATTGCCACGCGCTAGCAACGCGGGGCCGCAGGGCGGCCCCAAGGCCTCGAATCAGACCCGCGCCTTGAACAGCTCCTGGTGCTGCCGGCATTGCTCCGCCGTCAGCATGAACACGCCGTGCCCGCCGCGCTCGAACTCAAGCCAGGCAAAGTCGACTTCAGGGTACAGCGCCTCGACATGCACCTGGCTGTTGCCCACCTCGACGATCAGCAAACCCTTGTCGGTCAGGTGCTCGGCCGCCTCGGCGAGCATGCGCCGCACCAGGTCCAGGCCATCGTTGCCACAGGCCAGGCCCATCTCCGGCTCGTGGTGATACTCGGCCGGCATGTCGCCGAAATCCTCGGCATCGACATACGGCGGGTTGGACAGGATCAGGTCGAAACGCTGCCCCGGCAGGCCGGCAAAACCGTCACCCTGGACGGTGAACACGCGCTCGTCGAGGCCGTGGCGCTCGATGTTCTGGTTGGCCACTTCAAGCGCTTCGAAGGACAGGTCGGCCAACACCACCTCGGCCTGCGGGAACACCTCGGCAGCGACGATCCCGATGCACCCGGAGCCCGTGCACAGGTCGAGGATGCGCGCCGGCTCGTTGGCCAGCCAGGGCTCGAAGCGCTTTTCGATCAGCTCGCCGATCGGCGACCGCGGTACCAGCACGCGCTCGTCGACGATGAACGACATGCCGCAGAACCACGCCTCGCCCAGCAGGTAGGCGGTCGGCACGCGGTCTTCGATGCGGCGCTTGAGCAGGTGCTGCAGGCGTACGCGCTCGTCGTCCTCGAGCTGGCAGTCCAGGTAGCTGTCGGCTACCTCCCATGGCAGATGCACGGCGCCCAGCACCAACAGGCGGGCTTCATCCCAGGCATTGTCGGCACCGTGGCCGAAAAACAGCTCGTGCTCGTGGAAGCGGCTGACCGCCCAGCGGATATGGTCGCGCAGCGTGCGCAGACGAGATGTGATCACGGGGTACTCCTAATTCAGACCGTACAAAAGTCTAACAGCCCACACCGCACATTTGTTGCCGCGGATCGCCCTGCGGGTAGCCACAGGCCAGTAACTACGCTGGATGCGATGTCAACCATTCCCATTGGCGCCAAGGCAAGGGAGAATAGGTATACAAAAGCCCTTCCAAGGAGCCATTGATGTCCGTTCCAACCACGATGTTCCGCCTCACTGGCCGCGACTATCCGCCGGCCAAGCTGAGCCAAGCCAGCCTGATCGTCATCGATGCGCAAAAAGAGTACCTGAGTGGTCCGCTTGCGCTGTCGGGCATGGACGAGGCCGTGGCCAACATCGCCAGGTTGCTCGACGCCGCCCGCAAGGCCGGCCGTCCGATCATCCACGTTCGCCACCTCGGCACTGTCGGCGGTCGTTTCGACCCGCAGGGCGCTGCCGGTGAATTCATCCCGGGGCTGGAGCCACGCGACGGTGAAATCATCATCGAAAAGCGCATGCCCAATGCCTTCAAGAACACCAAGCTGCACGAAACCTTGCAGGAACTGGGTCACCTGGACCTGATCGTCTGCGGTTTCATGAGCCATTCCAGCGTCAGCACCACCGTGCGCCGGGCCAAGGACTATGGTTATCGTTGCACCCTGGTGGAAGACGCCTCGGCCACCCGTGACCTGGCCTTGAAGGACCGAGTGATCCCTGCCGCGCAGATCCACGCGTGCGAAATGGCCGTGATGGCCGATAACTTCGCCTGTGTCGCCCCGACCAACAGCCTGATCTGAGGCCGTTGAACTGACGACCGCCCGGCAGCCGGGCGGAACCCAAGGGCGCGCCACGGGTCGAATTCCGGATGTCCACAGAGGAAATCGGAATGAAGCTCAAAGGCAGTTTCGACGCCAAGCGCCTGCGCCAGCGCGAACCGCGCAACTGGGGTGCCCGCCTGGCCGCCGGCCTGTCGGCGTTGCTGGCCACGTTCGGCGTGTTGCTGGCGATGGCCGGATTTGCCGGGCTGCTCGGTAATTACCCGGCCCTGGCCGAACTCAATGCCAACCGCCCGCTTGCCGGCACCCTGACCGTGGTCGGGTTGCTGCTGCTGTACCTGGGCGTGCGCTTTTGGCGGCGCAGCCGCATACGCCTGCGTCGGGGGCGAGAGTTGAACCTGTCGCCGCACCTGATGAAGAAGCACGACTGAAGGGTCCTCCAGGGGCGGTGCTGACGCCATTGGGCTGATCGCGTAAACTACGCCGCCCACGTGGAGGCATCATGCAAGACGACGATTTTTCCCTGTTCACCGCCGAGGTGCGCGGCGTCAAGCCGATCAAGCACGACCGTGCCGAGGTCGGCAAACCCAAGGCCGACCGCAAGCAGCTGGCCGGCCTGCGCCAGGCGGCGACCGTGCGCAGCGATCAAGCGCTGGTGATTGACGGCCTGTCCGATCAATTTGTCATCGACGTGGGTGCCGAAGACGAGCTGATGTGGCGCCGCGACGGCGTGCAGGAAAGCCAGCTGCGCAAGCTCAAGCTCGGCCAGATCGCCTTCGAGGGCAGCCTCGACCTGCACGGCATGAGCGTAGAGAAAGCCCGCGAGACCCTCTGGGCCTTCATTGCCGAAGCCAACACGCTGGAAGTGCGCTGCGTACGCGTTACCCACGGCAAGGCTGCACGCCTGGATGGCAAGCGCCCGATGATCAAGAGCCACGTCAACACCTGGTTGCGCCAGCACCCGCAAGTGCTCGGTTTCGCCTCTTGCCAGGCCCGCCACGGCGGCACCGGTGCGGTGTACGTGATGCTCAAACGAACCATGATGGAAGGCCGCGACGAGTAACGCCACGCTTGCAGCGCGGGCTTTGCCGCCGTACCCTTCGTTTTTGCGATTTTTCCCACAGGTAGATACATGTCCCTGGAACAGAACTACACCGAGATCCTCAGCCAGATCGGCGAGGACGTCTCCCGTGAGGGCCTGCTCGACACGCCCAAGCGGGCTGCAAAGGCCATGAAGTACCTTTGCCGCGGTTATGAGCAGACGCTGGAAGAAGTGACCAACGGCGCGCTGTTCACCTCCGATAACAGCGAAATGGTGCTGGTCCGGGACATCGAGCTGTATTCGATGTGCGAACACCACATGCTGCCGTTCATCGGCAAGGCGCACGTCGCCTACCTGCCCAAGGGCAAAGTGCTGGGCCTGTCGAAGGTCGCGCGGATCGTCGACATGTACGCCCGCCGCCTGCAGATCCAGGAAAATCTCAGCCGCCAGATCGCCGACGCCGTACAGCAGGTCACCGGCGCCGCTGGTGTGGCGGTGGTCATCGAAGCCAAGCACATGTGCATGATGATGCGCGGTGTAGAGAAGCAGAACTCGACCATGCTGACGTCGGTGATGCTCGGTGAGTTCCGCGAGAACGCCGCCACCCGCAGCGAGTTCCTCAGCCTGATCAAGTGATCGGCGAGTGACCCCGAGCCGACCCTGTGGGGTCGGCTTTTTCTTTTCAGGAGTTGCCCATGATCGTCAAAGCCCTGCGGGTCGGCCTCGGCCAGCTCATCGTGTTCGGCGACTGGATCAGCCGCCCGGCCAAGCGCAAGCGCGACGCCACGGCCCAGGCGCGCGTCGAACAAGAGGCCAAAGGCCTCGCGCTGTACCAGTTCCATGCTTGCCCGTTCTGCGTGAAAACCCGCCGGACGCTGCACCGCCTGAACGTGCCGGTGGCGCTGCGTGATGCCAAGAACGATGCGCAGCATCGCCAGGCCCTGCTCGAAGGTGGCGGCCGGGTCAAAGTGCCTTGCCTGCGGATCGAGGAGCAAGGCGAGGTGACCTGGATGTACGAGTCCAAGGCCATCATCGCCTACCTGGACAAGCGGTTCGCCTCCGCTTGACAGAAACGCGTAGGGGCAACCGGCCCCTTCGCGGGACAAGCTGAACTGGCTTAATGATCCCGGACACCTCTTAAGGGCGATATGATTCGCCCAATCAGGAGGTTCCATGCAAGAACGAAAGACCTATACCCGCGAGTTCAAGCAACTTGCTGCCAGCATGGTTCTTGATGACAACGGCTCGATTCCAGATGTTTGTGCGTCGATGGAGGTCGGCCCTACGGCGCTGCGCCGCTGGGTTGATCAGGTTCGCAAAGAGCGTCAGAAGGGCCAGCCA